>CAMDLX010000105.1 GCA_945901935.1 Bifidobacterium breve
GTCATGCTCGACAGCGTGGACACCGTTTTTGAGATGTCGAAGCTTCGAAGCATCGCAATGTCGGAGTACCTGTTTTTCTGACAGGGAGCCCTTTCCTGACTCAGGCAGCCTCACTGACTCAGGCCGCTTCGCTGACTCACTCCGCTTTGCGGTGAGGCGAAGCTGTCAGTGCTTAAAGTGGCGCTCCGCAGTAAACACCATGGCCATGTTGGCCTCATTTGCGGCGGCGATAACTTCTTCGTCGCGGATCGAGCCACCGGGTTGAATCACTGCTGTCGCGCCAGCTTCAGCAGCAGCATCAAGGCCATCACGGAACGGGAAGAAAGCATCCGAGGCGCACGCCCCGCCCACTGCTCGGCCCTCGGCCTTACTCGCAGCAATGCGGCCAGCATCGCGTCTGTTTTGCTGACCCGCACCAATGCCGACCGCCTGGCCATCTTTGACTAACACGATGGTGTTTGAGGTCACGCGAGCAACAAGTCTCCACGCGAGTTCCATGTCATTCCACTCAGACTCTGTGGGCTGGCGGTTGGTCACGACAGTCCACGCACCTCGATCCAGAGAGACTACGTCAGCAGTCTGAACAAGCAGGCCGCCGGAAATAGAACGAATGTCGAGTTCTGGAACCTCGAGTGGTGGCGCAGTGAGAACTCGAAGATTCTTTTTTGCCAGTAACACTTCGAGCGCACCCGGCTCATACCCCGGAGCGATAATCACCTCGGTAAATACTGGGGCTAGTGCTTCGGCTAGGGCCACTGGCACCACGCGATTAACTGCCACAATGCCGCCAAACGCCGAGGTGGGGTCGCCTTCGTGGGCTCGGATATATGCCGAGGTGATGTCGGCATCTACTGCCGCCCCGCAAGCATTCGCGTGTTTGATTACAACGGCAGCAGGAAGCTCACCCAGGGAACACACCAACCTCCAGGCGGCGTCAGCGTCATACATATTCAGGTACGACATCTCCTTGCCTCCGTGCTGCTCAGCAAGGTCCCAGCAGCCTCCGCCGGGGAAGGAATACCGCGCTCCAACCTGATGGGGATTTTCGCCGTAGCGAAGCTCTTGGCTTCGCGTCGCCGACAGGTGAAGCGTTTTCGGCAACGGGCCAGTCTCGGGCAGTTCACCCGCCCCTTGGCCATCAAACCAAGCAACAATTGCTGCGTCATAAGCGGCAGTGTGAGCAAAGGCATCTCGAGCGAGGCGGCGGCGGGTGACGTCTGTAACAGCACCACCTGTCCGCAACTCACTCAACACCACCTCGTAATCGATTGGGTTCACCAAGACGGTCACCTGTGAGTGGTTCTTCGCCGCACCACGCACCATTGCCGGACCGCCAATATCAATGAGTTCAATCGATGGGTCGGAGCTAAACGGGTACAGGTTGACGGCCACGAGGTCAATGGCAGTCACGGAGTACGTCTCCATATCTGCCACGTGCGACGGATCGGTACGATCGGCCAGAATTCCACCGTGAATTGCGGGGTGCAGCGTGACGACACGATGCCCCAGCATCTCTGGAAATCCGGTGACGTCCTCGGTGGGGATAACGGTCAAGCCAGCCTCTGCCAAGACCCGCGCAGTTCCACCCGAGGAGACCAGTTCCCAGCCCAAGTCGATTAGGGCTCGACCAAATTCGACCATTCCCGTCTTGTCATACGCAGACAACAACGCTCTCGGTTTGGGGGATTCAGTCATGACACTCGCTCTCGTTGAAGAATGGTTTGAATCGTCTCGACATAGAGTCGGCGCTCTACTGCCTTGATGCGCTCATGCAGAGTTGTTTGGTCGTCATCTGCGAGTACTGCAACAGCCTCCTGCGCCAGAATCGGCCCTGCATCGACCTGCTCGGTTGCCAGGTGAACAGTGCATCCGGTCACCTTTGCCCCATAGGCCAAGGTCGCCTCAACTGCATTCCATCCAGGGAAGGCCGGCAGCAGCGAGGGGTGCGTGTTGAGGATGCGATCGGGGTAGGCCTTGAAAGCGGAGGATGTGAGGATCGTTCCCCACCCTGCCATGGCAACGAGATCGATTCGCTCAATGCTCAGCTGATCTAGCACCTTGTCCGTGTAGCGCTCGCGATCAAAGTTCGGTGAAAAATCTGTGCGTTCAATAAGAACACACCGCAGAGAATGCTCAGCAGCGATCTGCTCAACTGCGCAGTGACGATCCACCATCACTAGGTCAATCGGCAAGCCCGCCCGGGCCATCGCATCAAGAAGGGTCCCGCTTCCAGAGGCGAGTACGGCTAGTCGCATATGCGCTGAAACTATCAGCCCTATGACTTCATGGGATCTGCTAGCAGGCACTCGGTGCCTGCCAGCAGATCCGCCAGTCAGTGACTGAAGTTCATCTTGTTGCTTTACAGGCCCTTGACCACGTCAACCATGAGCAGGCCAGCTTCGGTTGGATTTGCACCGACGCTCACACCGGCGGCCTTCATGGCATCCATCTTGGCTGCAGCAGTGCCCTTACCACCCGACACGATGGCACCCGCATGTCCCATCTTCTTTCCAGGAGGAGCAGTCTGACCAGCAATGTAACCAACCACAGGCTTAGTCATATTTGAAGAGATAAATTCCGCGGCCTCTTCTTCGGCCGAGCCACCGATCTCACCGATCATCATGACTGCAGTGGTCTCATCATCTGCTTGGAAGCGCTCAAGGCAATCAATGAAGCTGGTTCCAGGAACCGGATCGCCACCAATGCCAACGCAGGTAGTCACACCAATGTTCTGCGACTGCAGCTCATACAGGGCTTGATAGGTCAGCGTTCCCGAACGGCTCACGATGCCAACGTTCTTGGCGCCGGGCTCAGGGTTCTTGGCAATGTGTCCGGCAGTGATTCCGATATTGCATTTTCCAGGGCTGATGATGCCCGGGCAGTTCGGCCCAAGCAGCTGTACGCCTGGGAAATCACGCTTGATTTTGTTGAAGAACCAAGCCTCATCTTGTGCGGGTACACCTTCGGTGATGCACACGATGAACTCAATGCCTCCCTCGGCTGCTTCCATAATGGCGGCGCGTACACCGGCAGCGGGAATAAAGATGCAGCTAGCAGTCGCACCTGTTTCGGCTACTGCGTCTGCAACCGAGGCAAAGATCGGAATGCCATCGACATCCTCACCTGCCTTCTTCGGGTTCGTTCCAGCCACGACCTGAGTTCCGTATTCGCGGTTCAGGAGGCCGTAGTAACGGCCCTGGCTTCCAGTAAGTCCCTGATACAGGACCTTGGTGTTTTCATCTACAAAGATGCTCATCTGATTCTGACCTTTTTCTTGTGGGCTGTTGTCAGCGGCTAGCGGCGAGCTCAACAGCCTTGCTGGCTGCCTCAAGCATCGTCGGCTGCATCTGCAGTTGATCGGACAGGTGCGGGGCAAGAATTGCTCTGCCCTCTTCGGCGTTGGTGCCATCAAGGCGAATCACGATGGGTGACTCAATGGTGACTCTTCCCAGCGCTTCGATAATGCCGTTCGCAACTTCTTCACCGCGGGTGATTCCGCCAAAGATGTTGATGAAGATTGCCTTCACTGCAGGGTCATTGTTGATGACCTCAAGTGCTCCGGCCATCACGTCGGCATTTGCACCGCCACCGATATCTAGGAAGTTTGCTGGCTTCCCGCCAGCCTGATTGACCACGTCAAGGGTGCTCATTGCTAGACCTGCACCGTTTGCAATGATTCCCACCGACCCGTCAAGGCCCACGTACTGCAAGCCCTTTTCGTGTGCGGCCTGCTCACGCGAGTCGCGCTCTTGAGTGGCTTCATACTCTGTCCACTCATGGCGGTACATTGCATTGTCGTCCAAGGTCACCTTGGCATCGAGTGCATGAACCTCGCCGGTTGGCTTCAGAATAAGAGGGTTGATCTCTGCGAGATCGGCATCACCCTCGGTATAGGCCCGATACAGCTTCAGCAGGATGTCTACTGCGCCATCCTCGGCTGCTGGGTTCAGATTGGCTGCTTTGACCCAAGCTCTTGCGGTTGGCTCATCAAGACCATCCACCGGGTCAATCCAGATCTTGGCGATTGCATCCGGGTTCTCTTCGGCTACTGCCTCAATCTCGACTCCACCCTCGGCAGAGAGCATCCCAAGATGCTTCTTGGCCGAACGGTCCAGAGTGAAACTGGCGTAGTACTCCTCAGCGATATCAGAAGCCACTTCGATCCAGACCACATTGACGGTATGGCCCTTGATGTCCATGCCCAAAATGTTTGAGGCGTACTCACGTACTTCCTCGGCGGTGTTGGCCAGCTTGATACCACCAGCTTTGCCACGGCCACCTACTTGCACCTGTGCCTTGATTACCACGGGGTACTGGCCAATACGGCCGGCTGCAGCTACTGCATCCTCCACTGTGGTTACTGCCTCGCCCTTTGACACTGGAATGTCGAAAGAAGCAAAGAATTGTTTTCCTTGGTACTCGAAGAGGTCCACCCTCGTGTGCCTTTCTGCTCGGCCATCGGCCCGTCGAATAACGCCGGTGCGCTACTCGAGGGTGCACAATCTGTACTCATGCACCCGGCGGGGGATCCTAAACGCCTCGGGGCCTGCATCTCATATCGAGAGCAAAATCAGATTTTGGCTCGAACTGCATTTTGGGCTCGAACAGTGCAGAATTGTGAGTACTCATGCCAGTAGAACGCCGTTCAGGCAAACAACAACTCATCGCAATCAGCCTTGGGGTTGGAGCTGTAGTGATTGCAATTGGTCTTGCTTGGGGCATGCTTGCCCTTGCCGGCGGGAACGAAACTGCAACACAACTTCGTCTTGGAGACGACGTCTTCGATGCTGGCAATGCAGTGCGACTCTCGGCCCAAATCAACACACAGGGGCCACTTCTGTTTAGCGATGTTTCTGGTCGGGGGCAGCAGCGGCCCATTGCGGTCAACCATTTTGGTAAGGATCCGGCAATACGGTGGGTGGCATTCGATGCTGCAGCGCCCGGAGCGCCAGAAAACTGCTTTCTGGTTTGGTCGCCTGATCGCAAGCTGTTCGAGGAGCGATCCGCTGCGAGTGGCGCTGAGCGTGAGCAGGGGCAGATCTGCAGAGACATCACCTTTCCCGCAAACGGGGAAGGCTTGGATCAGTACTCCTGGAGAATCGACAAGGCAGGGAATCTGACGATTGACCTGCGGCCAGATGACAAGATCACGAGCAACGGCGGCGGCTAGCGGCTAGCGGCGCCACTGCTATCGGCTAGCGGCGCTCCCTGCTAGCGGCGCTAGTGCTAGCGCCGAGCAGGAAAGTCACTCAGTGAAGAGTGGCAGCAAGCGATCCCGCTGAATTTTACGGGTGCCGGTTCGGGGAAGTTCCTCGACGATCAGAATGCGGCGAGGGGCTTTGTACTGAGCCATGCGAACGCCTGCCCACACCACCAACTCTTGGGGAGTCACCTTCGCCTTGGGACGCAGCCGAACTGCGGCAACGGGAACCTCGCCGAGCTTGGCATCTGGGATTCCTACCACTGCCGCTTCGAGCACATCTGGGTGTTCCTCAATATCGGCCTCTACCTCTACGGGATACACCGAGTAGCCGCCCGACTTGATCACGGCTTTGGCTCGGCCGTGAAACATCACTGTCCCGAAAGGGCCCGATCGGACAAGGTCACCTGTACGCAGCCAGCCGTCCTCGGTCAGGGCCTCGCTGCTGGCATGAGCATCGCCCCAATACCCCTTGAGCACTCCGGGCCCCTTCAGCTGTAATTCGCCCACTTGCCCGGGCAGTACTCCCCTACCTGAGCGATCCGCCACTTTGAACTTCCAGCCCGGCATCGACAGGCCAAGCGAATCGCCAAGACCGATCGGCAACATTGGCGGTGAGAGTTTGGTAGCCACGTTTCCGCCTACCTCAACCATGCCGTAGCCCTCTACGAATGCAGCTTCGCCAATAGGGCCCAGGCCCGGCAGGGTTGCCGAAGCCCCAAAGGACTTGAACTTGAGAGCAAGGTCAGCTGGCATGACATCTGCGCCGCTTATCCAGACCCGAATCGAACTCAGGTCGGCATCGGCAGCACCTGCTTCTAATAACGTCCGATACATCGCTGGCACCCCGATAAACGCTGAGCATCGGCGGTGCTCGATGATCTGAAGGGTCCGTCTCGGCGAGAAACGCTGCATGAAATAGATGGGAATCCCTGCCACTGCGGGGCCCATGAGAGCAACGAACCCCATGATGTGCGCTACTGGTAGGGCCAGGACGAGTTCGTCGTTGCGCAGGGTGAACGGCCACATTGCGGCAACCGAGACCTGCCCAACTAGCGCCTGATGAGTGAGTTCTGCACCCTTTGGTTTACCGGTGGTTCCAGAGGTGTAAAAGAGCGCTGCAACATCTTCAGGCCCTGGAGTTGCAAGCACTGTCGACCCCTCGACCACAGGCAGTTCATCGGGAGTACGAATCACTAAACTGGCGCCTGAGTCAGCAATAACGTGATCAACCTCGGCTTGGGACATCTGGGGGTTCACTGGCGCCGGCAGCCCACCGGCAGCAGAGACAGCTAGGCACAACATGAACTGATCAATCCCATTGGCAGTTGCAATCACCACGGGGCGGCCGGGTTCGCTGAGCGTTCGAATAGCTCTGGTCCAAGCAGCTACCTGTTCGGAAGCTTGTTCGTAGGTGATCCGTCGAGAAAGACCTGTCTCGTCCTCTTCAGTCACGAACAGCTTCTCACCGTGCATCTCGGCAAGACGCATCATCAGGTCGGCAAGGGTGGCCGAACGCCGAAGCGCCAAATCGGCACGGCCGAGGAAGGAACGGGGAATTGTCATGCTTTCTCCAATGGTGCCCAAGACAAGAGCAGCCGTTTTTCTCCAACAGAGCCAAAGTGAACTACTGCCTCGGCTTTATCCCCTGCGCCCTCGACCATCAAGATGACGCCTTCGCCCCACACGTTGTGGCGCACATCATCACCCACCTTGAAGTTCAGTTCATGGGCCTTTGTAGGCGAGGGTGGTTTCGGTTTAGCTAAGCCAGATCCGCGCCCCACCCCTGAGCCGGTATCAGACCAAGAGGTGGACTCCCATGTACTAGATCGGCCACCGCTGCTTCGCTCTTGGCGGGTTCGACTCGAGGAGGATTCTTCGATCAGTCCGCTCGGAATCTCGGTGATAAATCTGCTCGGCGGGTTGTATTGCGTGCTGCCATAGAGCGTGCGGCACCAGGCGTGGGATAAGAAGAGTTGTTGCCGCGCACGCGTGATTCCTACATAGCAAAGGCGCCGTTCCTCTTCGAGTTCCCCCGGGTCAGTCAATGCCCGCATATGCGGAAACACGCCCTCCTCGACCCCCACCATGAACACCACGGGAAACTCCAACCCCTTTGCAGCATGAAGCGTCATCATGACGACTCCAGTCTCAGATGGGTCATCAGGGTCTGGTAGCTGATCGGTGTCTGCCACTAGGGAGACCTGCTCCAAGAAGGCATCCACGCTTGGATACTCGCGAGCCATTCCCACAAGCTCTGCAAGGTTCTCGATCCGCGAATCGTTTTCGACGGAGCGATCAGCCTCAAGCTCGGCCAAATAGCCAGATCGGCTCAGTATGGAATCCAGCAATGCTGCAGGGCCGGCTGCTAGCTCTGTGCTGAGGTCATCGAGCAATGTCAGAAAGGATTCAATGCCCCGAGCCGATCGGGGCGAGACCCCGGCGGCGTCCCAGTTACGCAAGGCCTCTACAAAGCTCAAGCCATGTGACCTCGCATATGCATCTAGGCGGCCAACTGTTTGATCACCAATGCCCCGCTTGGGAACATTGAGCACCCGCTTTAGGTTGACTTCATCAGTGGTGTTGACCACTGCGCGCAAGTAGGCCATGGCATCTTTGACTTCACGTCGGTCGTAGAACCGAGTGCCACCCACAACCCGATACGGGATGCTGCCGCGCAGGAACTGCTCCTCGAGGACGCGACTCTGAGCGTTGGTGCGATAGAACACCGCCATGTCTGACCAACGCTGATCGCCGCCGCCATGCAGGCGTGTCAGTTCACGACAGATCCACTGGGCTTCGTCCACCTCGTCCTCGCCCTGGAACTTTGTGATCTTGTCTCCTGCACCAGTTTGGGTCCAGAGGTCCTTGGGTTTGCGCGCCGAATTATGCGAGATCACTGCATTTGCAGCATCGAGAATGTTTTGAGTTGAGCGGTAATTCTGCTCCAGAACCACAACTGTGGAGTCGGGAAAAGCGGTCTCGAAATCCAGCAGATTTCGCATATCAGCCCCACGGAACCCATATACGGACTGATCGGTATCACCCACCACGCACACGTTTCGATGCTGTTGGCCAAGCAGCATGACGAGCTCGTTTTGCACGCTGTTGGTGTCTTGATACTCATCTACGAGCACGTGTCGAAAGCGTTGCTGGTACGAGGCCAACACCTCTGGTTGTGTTCGCAGTAGTTCAACAGCTACGCACAGCAGGTCATCAAAATCCATTGCACC
>CAMDLX010000106.1 GCA_945901935.1 Bifidobacterium breve
GGGTCATCAGCGCAGACCACTCGTGGGCCGTTTGTCTGGGTCAAGAATCTCTTGAACCCGTCGAGCAGTTCCTCCCAGCCTCCCCAGAATTCAAGGTGGTCAGGCTCAATATTTGTGATCAGTGCCGCCGCCCTCGGACCCGCCAAAAAGCTTCCGTCACTCTCATCAGCCTCCAGCACAAAATGCTGACCCGGTCGATAGGCCGCAGCCACCCCGAGAGAGGTCACTTCTGCCCCGATCAGAAAGCTCGGATTGGCGCCCGCCCCAAGAAGCGCCACTGCAAGCATCGAAGATGTCGTGGTCTTACCGTGCGTTCCCGAAACCGAAATGAACGGCTGTTTCTGCGCAAACGCAGGCAGGAAACCGCTTCGGCGAAGGATGGGTATTCCAAGGCGCTGGGCTTCGAGGAGTTCAGCGTTGTCAGCGTCTACAGCCGTCGATACCACCAAGAATTCGCTCTGCAGAATATGCGCAGCATCATGGCCAATCCAGGTCCGAACACCTAGATCGCTGAGCCGTTGGAGTGCCTCGCTTTGCACCTGATCCGACCCGCTTACCTGATGGCCTTGTTGCACCAGAATGGTAGCTAAGGCAGACATGCCAGCCCCTCCAGCGGCAACGACATGGACGCGCCGTGGGTAGCTCAAATCAGGCAGGCTCGGGGCGTGCTCCTCGGTCGTCACAGCTGGGTTCCCTTGACTGGACGGGCCCATGTCTCGAGAAGGTCCGCTACTCGATCTGCTGCTTCGGGGTGCGCCAATGTGCCGGCTGCTCTGCCCATCTCTGCCAACTTGCTCGTTCCGCTATTGGCTGCCATCAATGCATCTGTCTCGAGCACCAGACGATCTGCATCAAACTCTGCATCGGCCACCATCACTGCCGCTCCGGCGGCCATCAGCGGCTGAGCATTTGCTGTCTGATGGTCACGTGTAGCAATCGGTAACGGCACCAGAATCGAACCGAGACCAACCACTGCAAGCTCAGCCACAGTCGTGCCACCCGACCTACAAATAGCAAGGTCTGCAGCAGCTAAGACAAGGTCCATGCGGTCCTCGTAGCGCACGCTCTGATAGATGAGGTCCGTTGGCTCAAGCTCTGGGCGGAGATCAAAATCACGTGCGCCAATCACATGATGAATGGCCAGATCAGACCGGTCCGACCACTGTTTAACAGCGCCATAGACAGCCTCGTTCAGTCGGCGAGAACCAAGTGAACCGGCAAAAGCAACAATCACAGTCCTATCGGTTGGAAGTCCTAGCGTCACCCGCGCAGCGCTCTGCTGACGGTCCGCGCCCACTTGCAGCATTTCCTCACGCACGGGGTTTCCGGTCACTACAGCCCGAGGCAGATCCGTTTCTTTAAACGGAACGGCACAAGCTTTGGCCCACCTTGCCACGAGACGATTTGAAGCCCCGGCCCTCGCATTTTGATCGGCGACTATCAGCGGCACTCGCCAAAGAATCGCTGCTAGAGAACACGCAACACTTGCAAACCCGCCGAGTGCTAACACGACTGCGGGGCGCCGCTTTCGGATCAAAAAGATTGACTGCATCACTGCTTGAGTAATGCCCCAAATCGCAGCAACATTTTCGATCGTCAACTTGCGTTGGATGCCACGTCCTGGCAGCAGCGTGATTTCAAATCCGGACTCGGGCACAAGCGATGCCTCGATACCGCGCTCGGCGCCCACGAAATGCAGCGAGTCGGGTGCATGGCCTCGCTCAACGAGTGCCTTAGCTACTGCAATCCCAGGAACAACATGGCCCGCAGTTCCACCGCCGGCAATCACTGCCCAAGTAGGCCTCGCCGATGCAGAGGAGTTGGCCGAACCTGCCATTAACTGTCCCGAGCTACAGAAACCATCACACCCACCGAGAGTATGCACATCATCAGCGAAGACCCTCCATACGAGACGAACGGCAACGTAATACCTTTCGTCGGCAACGCACCTACGGTGACCATGATATTGATCATTGCCTGCACGCCAATCCAGGTAGTGATTCCAATGGCCACGAGCCGCCCAAATTTGCTCCGACTACCCAGTGCAATCCTGATTCCCGCAAACATGAATACAACGAATGCCCCGAGGACTAACAAGCTGCCCAAGAGGCCCAACTCCTCACCGATGATGGCAAGAATGAAGTCCGTCTCAGCCTCTGGCAGGTACCCCCATTTAGCCCTGGAGTTTCCCGGCCCGCTGCCGAACAGCCCACCCGAGGCAAACCCGATTTGCGACTGCAGCA
Source organism: Bifidobacterium breve (assembly GCA_945901935.1). Classification (GTDB taxonomy): domain Bacteria; phylum Actinomycetota; class Acidimicrobiia; order Acidimicrobiales; family Microtrichaceae; genus IMCC26207. Next base: position 2,244 of record CAMDLX010000106.1, read on the forward strand.
GTTGATACCCGCCGGTGGTCTGGTGGCCAGAAGGGTTGAAATATGCGGCGATTCGCTGCACACGGAATCCACCAAACACCAAGATCACCAGCGCTGCTAAGGATGCAGCTGCTCCTGCGATTACTCCCACTTGGCGAAGGGGTGCTCCGGCTAGGAACAACATGACAATCACAATCACGCCGAGCAGCAACGTAGTGCCTAGGTCATCCCCGAGTAGCACCATCAACGACAAGGCGCCGGTGACAGCAAAGATGGGTTTCAACAGTTCCCGAGAACCAATCTCTCTGCTTCTTTTGTCCAACAGTCGTGCCAACCACAGGATCAACGCGAGCTTGGCAAAGTCAGAAGGCTGTACCTGAAATGCGTCCGTGCCCAGCCATCGCGTTGCACCATTTTTGGTCAGGGCAAATGGAATATGTGGACCACCAACAGCGCCAAGGGCGATATCGAGCGCCAGAATTGCTTGTAAGCCGAGAGCTACCAAGATCATCACCGGGGCAATTCGGTCACGCCAGAACATAAGGGGAATTCTCGAAGCAACTAGCCCTAAGGCGAGGCCAAGCACCATCCACACCAACTGACGAACCCCAGTGCTCCAGTTGGCGTTGCTCGCCTGCACAGAGGCTACGGAAGAGGCCGAATACACCATGACAATTCCGAGCAGACACAGCAGGCCCGTCGCGCCCAACAACAGATGCTCTGGCTTTGGACCAACCTGTACGACCTCGACCTCTACAGCACGCAACTTGCGGCCCGAGGATGCCCGAGAGCGCGTCCGACTCGAAGTCTGTGATCCTGAAGTCCGCGACCCTGAAGTACGCGTTCCTGAAGTCCGTGTTCCTGAAGTCCGTGTTCCTGAAGTCCGTGTTCCTGGAGTCCGCTGGCTCACCCCAGACCTCCTGAGCGAATGAACTCCCGATAGAACAGCCCTAGGCCGAGCGCAGTGCATGCAGCCGTCAGCATCCAAAAACGCACGATGATGATGGTCTCTGGCCATCCAACCTGTTCGAAATGATGATGGATTGGTGCCATCCGAAAGATACGGCGCCCTGTGGTCTTAAAACTCACAACTTGCAACATGACCGACACGGTCTCAATAACAAACAGCAAGCCAAGAATCGGCAGCAGTAGAACCGTTGACGAACTCAAAGCGAGTGCAGCCAAGGCCATGCCGATTGCCAAGGATCCCGTGTCGCCCATAAATATTTGCGCTGGTGCCGCATTCCACCACAAGAACCCGGCGCAGGCACCCATCATCGCAGCAGCCACCACTGCTAGATCCAAGCCCACGTTGATGCCATACAGCCCGGAATACCTGAAAATCCAGTACCCGATGATGACGTAGCCGGCAAACACAATGCCCGCAGAGCCGGCAGCTAACCCATCAAGTCCATCTGTCAGGTTCACTGCGTTTGTGGCCCCGTAGATGATGAGGATTGCCCAGATTGCCCAGCCCACCTTGGAAATGTTCCAGCCCAGATCGGCCCACTGCGCAAAACTAATTGTTGTATGCACATTGGTCTTGAGCAGCATGAGTGCGGCGAACGCAACAGCTACGGCGAGCAACCCAAAGGTCTTTGCCCTACGACTCAGGCCAAGGTTTCGCTCTTGAGATACCTTGATCCAATCATCTAGGAATCCAACAAATCCTGCCCCTGCGATTGCTGCAACTGTTAGCAGACCAGTCCAGGTAAAGACTCCGTCGTACAGGTTTGAGATCCCGTACCCGATGATTGCCCCAGCCACGATCGCAATACCACCCATGGTGGGGGTTCCGGCCTTTACGAGATGCCCTTCTGGGACATCCTCATGGATGGGTTGGCCAATTCCCCTCTTTCTGAGCCACAAGATGAGCAGCTTGGTTCCAAACCCAGAGATGATGGTTGCGATACCCGCAGCGAGCAGAAGTCGAATCACTGCTCAACCTCCTGGCGAATGACGAGTCGGTCATCAAATGGTTCGGTCCGGTCGGCAAAAATCTGTTGTGCCTCGTGCCCTTTTCCAGCCACAAGCACAACATCGCCCGGCTGTGCATCCTGAAGAGCGGCTCGGATTGCAAGCCGACGATCCTGAATAATCTGTGGCGCTCCAGAGCTGGCAGCGGCTTCGCATCCTTCAAGGATCTCGTTCAGTATTACTTCGGGGTCTTCAGAGCGTGGATTATCGGAGGTCAAGATGACCTTGTCTGCAAGTTGAACTGCAATCCCACCCATCAACGGCCGCTTCTTGCTGTCGCGGTCTCCCCCGCAGCCAAACACCACATGGAGTCTGGCACCGGGAGTAACCAAGTCTCGTGCTGCAAGCAATGCCTGCTCGAGCGCATCCGGGGTGTGGGCATAATCCACCACGGCTGCGGCTTCGCCGCCAGCAGTCATGAAACGGATGATCTCAAACCGACCAGAAACCCCTTCGAGAGTAGACAGGCCCTGCGCAATCTGATCCACCTCAACACCTAACAGCAGGCAACTCTCGGCAGCGAGCAGAGCGTTCACAACATTGTGCCGACCAGCCATCGATAGATTCACCGGTGAATCACGCCACAAAAAGGTGGAACCATCAACGCCCACCGAGAGTTCAGCAGCTTGGTCTAGCGACACACCCACCATCGTTCGACCACTGGCTTCGTAGAGCAGTTTGCCGTGCGTATCGCCGAGGTACACCACTGCGTTGCGGCATCGACCGGGCTCAAATAACTTTGCCTTTGCAGCGAAGTACTGCTCCGGGGTGGAGTGAAAATCCATGTGGTCATGGCCGAGATTGGTGAATACACCAACTGCAAACTGCATTTCATCAACTCGGTGCAGCATGAGTGCATGAGAGGAGACCTCAATGGCTACATCAGTCACGCCCTGATCCAACATCTCTGCCAACAGTCGCTGAAGTTCAGGAGCCTCAGGAGTAGTCCGCTCAGATGTCAGCGTTCCGATCGACCGGGCAACTCGTCCTGCATGGTTCAATACCCCAGCGATCATGGAGACCACTGTGGTCTTGCCGTTCGTGCCAGTTACCCCTACAACACCAAGGTGCTCCGAAGGCCTGCCAGAGACCTCTGCAGCAGCGATCGCTAAAGCCGCCCGAGAATCAGAGACCACAATCTCGTCTACCCCAAGACCAAGGGGCCGTTCGGTGAGGAGTGCGACTGCTCCTGCCGCCACTGCATCCGCAGCGAACATGTGGCCATCCTGCTCAGTTCCAGAGACGCAGCAAAAAAGTGTGTCGGCCTGGACCTGCCGAGAATCTTGGGTCACTTTCCCTATTCTTACTTGGGTTGGTGCCGCACTTGTGGACCCTTCCGCACTGGCAGTTCTTACTTCTGCCCCCAGCAGTTCCGCGAGTCGAACTAGAGCGACTCCGGGATCTTCGTTCATCGCTTTTCCGTTTTTTTCGACCCTGAGCTGCTAATCAGTCTGGCTGCTGGTTGGGCTCGTACGCGACCATTCGCATCACGCGTCGTTGTTGGCGGAACCGCTGTTGATGGCACCGAGGAAGCTGGTGAAGGGTCAGTCTGCTGGGTCGAATCTTCAGAGACATCCGCCTGATTTGTCGGTGCAATGCCAAGCTCGCGAATCGACAAGTGAGCCAGGTCCGAGAACACAGGTCCGGCCGCAGTGCTGCCAGTTAGGCCGGGCGTAATGTCATCAAGAATCACCGTGATAGAGACCTGAGGACGGTCTGCTGGCAGGAATCCCGCAAACGCTGCCAAGTAGTGGTAGCGGCCATCTGCCCAAACGTATCCGTCCGACTTGTCGAGCTGCGTTCTGGCTGCCATTCGAGAGGTTCCAGTCTTTGCTGCGATTGGGTAACCAGGAATACTCCACTGCTTGCCGGTACCGTCGCGCACCACCTGTTGAAGCATCTCGCTGACCTGCTCAGCAGAGGAAGCCGAGATGACATCTCTGTTTGGTTGAGCCGGTGGAATTGTTCGCGAGCCATCGGCTGCAATGACCGAACCGACAAGTCGAGGTGAGACGTAGCGGCCCTTGTTTGCAATCACGTTGTAGGCCGCCCAGATCTGGATCGCTGTCGCAGATTGGTGCGTTCCGATTGCAGATGCAGCCAGGTCGGGCGTAGTCCAGTCCGAAACTCGCGGCACGATCCCTGACGCTTCAGCCGGGTGACCCGAGCCAGTAGATGAGCCGAATCCAAACCCGGTCAGTGCATCGTGGAGGGATTGCTTTCCCAGCCCCTGTGCAACTTTGATGGTGCCAACATTCGAGGACTTCGCCAGAATTTCGGTCACCGTCATTGGTTCAGTCGGGTGGGCCTCGTGGTCACTGAACAGCTTGTCTGCCACCTGCAGTCGATATGGAACCTGCAGAACGGTCTCGGGGGTGACCTGCCCAGATTCCACTGCCGCTGCGACTGTCACCAATTTGAAGACTGACCCGGCCTGATATGAATCCGAAAAGGCTATGGGACCACTCGATAGGCGCATCTTCGAGGTTTCAGGGTCTCGCTCCACCGATGCCACTGCCAGAATCTCACCACTGCCAGGCCGGCCGATGATTGCTATGCCTTTTTGAGCACCAGCATTTGTAGCGCCCTCGGCCAACATTCGCTCTGTCTCATGTTGGATGGATCGATCCAATGTGAGCTGCACCGAAGACCCGGCGGCCGGTTCTTGCAACAGATGCTCTCCACCCAAGATGGATTCACCCTGTGTGCCCAGTTCCAAAACCTTCTTACCGGGTTTTCCCTGCAGTTCGGAGTCATAAGCTCGCTCGATTCCAGCAAGTTTTCCGGGCCCTTCTGGGCCGACGGTGCCGAGTAATCTGAGTGCGGAGTCTCCCGCCGGGTGAACCCTTTCGCTCGAGTCTTCAAGCGTGAGCACGTTCTCAATTCCGTCCTTCTTGAGGAGGTCAACCGCTCTCTCTGCATCTTCGATACTGACATTCTCAGCTAGACGCACCCACGGGTCGGAGGCTTCAGCTTTCAGCAGGGTCTGAGTGAGTTCAGTGCGGTCCAGTTTCAGGACCGGGGCAATCCGCTCGGCTAGCCGCTCAAGGTCAGCGGAAGTTGAGATTCCCTCGCCGGCGAGCACCTTCATGTTGGTCACGACGCGATATCGGGGCAGCGAAATCGCCATCTCGGCGCCTGAGCGATCGAGGATCGATCCCCTAGCAGCCGGAAGGACAACCGTCCTGACCCGCTGCGACTCTCCGCGAGCGGCAAGTTCGGCTCCGCTTCCAAGTTGCACGCTGACAAGTTTGATCAGCGGGAGAACAGCCAGCACGCAGAAGACTCCGGTCAGCACCCGAATGCGCTGGCGGAGTTGGTTGGTTTCTGCAGCCGCTGCTCGAGTCGATCCCGCCGGAGATGGTCGGCGAGTATGTGTGCCGGTCCGGCGAGAAGCTGAGGTTCGTGCAGAGGTTGACCGGGCAGAAGTTGACCGGCCAGCTGTTGATCGGGCAGCTGGCTTTGCTGCTGCAGGCTTGCGGGATGCTGCAGTCTTGCGAGCTACTGGCTTTGCGACTGCAGGCTTGCGGGATGCTGCAGTCTTGCGAGCTACTGGCTTCGCTGGTGCAGGCTTGCGAGTTGCTGCAGTCTTGCGAGCTACTGGCTTCGCTGCTGCAGGCTTGCGCGCTGCTGCAGTCTTCCTAGCTGCAGGCTTGCGCGCTGCTGTCTTACGCGCTGCTGTCTTTCGGGGCTCTGGCTTGGGTGGGACTCGCGAACTCACCGGTCTGCGGTCCCCGCAGGATCACTAGCCGCCTCGGGCAGTAGCGCAGCAGCGCCTGATGCAGTTGCACCAGGCGTTAGTGGAACAACCGGACCGGGTTCCATCATGTTCAGCTTCTCGGCCTCTGCGGTGATCCGATCGGGCGCCTCTCGTTCTGCCACCTGGGCCCGCAGAGCCTGGTTGGTGTCCTGCTCGGCGCTGATGTCTGCAGACAACAGATCAATCTGGCGTTGGCCCGAGATTCGCTGGCTCTGAATCGCAACAGCACCAAACAAAAATCCAAAAGACAACAAGACCGCCATGAATACAAAGAGGCGGAGCGATACAACCCTGCGAGGAAATATTCGGAGCTGTGGTCCGGCCGCCTTCTGGGGGAGCG
>CAMDLX010000107.1 GCA_945901935.1 Bifidobacterium breve
TCTGGCTGCAGGTCATCAGTCGCAATCTGCTCGAATGCCCCTTTCTGCACAGGAATCACGTTGTGAGGGTTGCGACCAACATTGTTGAACACCACTTTGGTTCCCGGTGAGACCGTGATGTACTTCGGGGAGTACACGTTGTCCTTGACCATGACGGTCACCTCGGGAAGCGATGTCTTGTCGACAAATTCGCTTTGCGGCACTACAGGTAGACCCTCAGTTGCTTGATCACCAGGTGAAGCAGATGGATCTGGAGAACCCGAAGAGTTAGAACCGGCGCAACTCACGGCTAGAACGAAACAGCTAGCTAGGACAAAGAATCCAGCAGATCGAAATCGAATCATGCAATGAACCCTAGTTTGCAGAAACACCTAGGTTGCAGAGGACCCGAGTTTAAAGAAAACCCTATTTTGCAGAATTGCCTAGGTTGCAGAAGTCAGGGCTCTGCAGTTCAGAACTCAGTCTCGGGTCAGGACCGGACCTGGGGATCCGTCCGGCAACCGCTCCTGAACTACTGCATCACCAATCTCGGTAGGAACCGCCGAACCCACTGATGGGTTAACAGACTCAGAAGCTGCGATAGCGGGCTGACCCCCTGACTGCACTGCGTCGGTAGCACCACTTTCTTCGCTGACTAGCAGCAGCATGCCAACGGCTGTAACGGCCACGACTATGCCGAGCGCTGGGATCAGCACGCGATTTCGCAATCGTGAGCCGCGAGTTCGAACCGACTCTGTGCTCAGCAGCATCATCTCAATGAGTTCCTGCTCAATTTGCTCTGCGGGTCGCCCAAGTGCCTCTGCGAGCACCTTCATGTCGGGCTTGCGGAGTGGAATGATCTCACCTGGTTCAATTCCACGCATCGAATACAGCGCAGCAAGATACCGGGTCAGCACTTCCCCAGCCTCGGCACTCTCACCTTCATCGCCGGGGCCACCTGCACCACCTACAAAGTGAACCGTTAGGTTGCCTCGATCTTGGATTCGATCGTCGATCTCGAGTACCAGGTGAGAACGTGAGGGGATCAGCGCTGCAGTGTCGATCTTGTACATCTCGGTCAAAATCAGCAGGTCCTGATCTGGAATCGTTCGGTAGCCAGTTTCGATCTCGAGCAAGGTCAGAGCCGACCAGTCGGGCCCGAGTTCGTTAGCAGCGGCATCCAAACTGAGCCCTTGGTGCAAGCGAGCCTCGCACAGGAGCTCGCCCAGACGATGTGGTGGAACAAGTGGTTCTTCGGGGTTACGTCGTGAGTGCATAGTCTTTGTCTCCCTAGCTGCCAGCACTATGTGTCTGACCGAATTGACTTCATCGAAATTTGCCTGCCGCTCAATAAATCGGCAGCCAAGGAGCCTGCCTTAACCTTTTATTCGGCCCGGCCGTAAACTCGCTACTCATGGCTCGAGTCGAACCTTCACCCCAAGACCCCCAACCCAGTGATCCAGACACGGCGCTGCCCTCGGTCTTGGCCCGGGCACTGGCGTTCGGATCGATCTTTATTGGTGCCGCTGCGGGAGGATTGATTGGCTATGCCTTCGCAGAACTCGGCCGCTTTGGCGGCGCGTATGTGGGGATCATCACGTTTATCTCCATGCTGCTCGGGGCTGGCGGAGTTGCCGTGGTTGCGGTTCTGACGCTGCGGGCCTTTGGCGAATGGGACACCATTCAGCAACGGGAACAGCGATCAGAGAGCAACTAGCCGTGACCCACACCACTGATCATTCGGAGCTCTACCAAGACCTACTCCACATTGCATCCGTGGCTGCACAAGGTGCAGTCGAACTCATCTACACCAACCGCCCAAGTTCATTTCAGATTGAACAAAAAAGCTCAGCCACGGATCATGTCACCGAGATGGACCTTGCTTCGGAGGATCTCATCCGACGGGTGATTGCCGCTCACCGACCTGAAGATGTTGTGATTGGCGAAGAAACCCAAGCTGGCCTTAGCCACAATCGAGAATCTGCATCGGAGGTGGTGTGGTTCGTAGATCCGATCGATGGCACGACCAATTATGTCTATGACCTACCGGGTTACGCAGTCTCGATCGCGGCACAGATTGACGGCCAAACTGTTGCTGGCCTTGTTGCGGACCCCACTCATAGCCGCACCTATACAGCGACTCGGGGCGGGGGTGCATTTTGCAACCTAGAGCCGCTACATCCCATCCGGCCGACTGATCGCAGCAGCGAAGAATTCCTCGCCACAGCGCTCGTTGCAACAGGATTCTCCTACTCCGCCGAGCGCAGAGCACGCCAAGGCAAGGTCATTGCAGAACTCTTGCCAAAGATACGGGACATCCGGAGACTGGGGTCGGCCGCGGTTGACTTGTGCTCGGTTGCAGGTGGAAGAGTCGATGCATATTTCGAGGTTGGCCTCTCCGCTTGGGACTTTGCCGCCGGCGCTCTGATCGCAACCGAAGCCGGAGCCCAGGTAGGCAGTCTTGACCTAGGCTCTACCGAAACCGAAGGCATTCTTGCTGCTAGCCCACTGCTCTTTGGCCCGCTCCAAGAACTCCTCTGCATGCTTGGTGCTGCCCAAGTCTGAGTCCTCGCTCCGAGGAGTGAGCATCTGCACCCTGAGATGGGGGAGACTAGAGCGGTGGGTACACGAATTCTCTACGTCGAGGACGATCATCGCATCCGTGGTTCAGTCAAGCTTGCACTCGAGGACGAGGGCTGGCAGGTTGACGAATCCGAAACTGGCGAGGATGCAATCATCTCTTTTGGGCGCTCCCCCACTGATGTCGTCCTGATCGACATCATGCTGCCAGGGATTGATGGGTTTGAGGTCTGCCGAACGATCCGGCGTAGAAGTGACGTGCCGATCATCATGGTGACGGCACGTGCAGATACCCACGATGTGGTGGCTGGCCTTGAAGCAGGCGCAGATGACTACATGACCAAACCCCTACAGCCCAAAGAACTCTCTGCGCGAATTCGGGCGATGCTGCGACGTGCACGACCTGCTCAGCCGGGAAACCCCCACCTTCAGTTCGGCGACTTAGAGATCGTTCCCCAAGAGGGAGTAGTCAGCCGAGACGGCTTTCAGATTCACCTCACGAAGACCGAATTTCGCCTGCTCGTCGAGTTGGCCAATAGCCCCGGCAAGGTGTTTTCTCGTGAAGACTTGCTAGAAAAAGTCTGGGGCCATGGTGTCTTCGGAGATGGTCGCCTCGTAGATGTGCACGTGCGACGCCTGCGGACCAAGGTTGAAGCAGACCCTGCTAACCCCCGCCACGTCATGACTGTTCGCGGCCTCGGCTACAAGCTTCAGCCATAGCTGTGGCCCAACGAACCCGCAGCCAGAGTTGATTGACCCGAGTTGAGAAATTAAAGATGACCAGCCCGCAAGATGTACCCGCTCAGACTCCCGAGACCGAACGGCGCAGCGTGGTCCGATTGCAGCGCGCAATTCAGATCGGCCTGCGAGGTCGAATTGTCTTAGCAGTTGCTGCTGTTGCCATGCTGCTGTCAGTGGTACTCGCTGTGACCACTGTGGCCGTTGCCAAGAACACCCTGCTGACCACCCGAGAAGAAACCCTTACGGCACAGGCAATTGCTAATGCCGACACTGTGTCGGGAGCGCTCGGCTCCGCCGAAACTGCAGACCTTCAAACACTGTTGAGTTCGCTACCAGAGTCAGGGTCACCACTCCTCCTCACCGGAGCAGCAGTTCCGCGCAGCGGCGAGGATCCCAGCACCGTCTCAGTAGATGCCCGCTACGGCATTGACGCTTTGCCCGCCGAGTTTCTTGACTCTGTGGTGCAGGAGCGAAACAACGCAGTCATGCGGTTCCGTTTCGACGGAGAATCGCTTCTCGTGGTGGGCGTGGCTCTACCCGATTCCAATGCCAGCTACTTCCAGATCAATCAGCTCGGCGACATCGACACAGCAATTCGCAGCCTGGGCCTTCGGCTTGCGTTTGCTGCGCTACTCACCACGCTTGTTGCAGTCGGCCTTGGCTACTGGGCGAGCAAGTATGCACTCCGGCCACTCAATCGAATCAGAGATGCGGCCGAATCTGTAGCTCTTGGGCAACTTGACACTCGAATCGAATATGCCGACTATGCAGCGGACCCAGATCTAGCTCCACTTGTCGCCAACTTCAACGACATGGTGAGCGCCTTGCAGGAACGCATCAACCGTGATGCACGCTTTGCTAGCGATGTCAGCCATGAGCTTCGATCTCCGCTCACCACGCTCAACGCTTCGATTGAGGTCCTGCAAAACACCAGAGAAGTACTACCCGAGCGCTCCCAACAAGCCCTCGACCTGCTCTCACTGGATATGGGCCGATTTACACAGCTCGTAGAAGATCTGTTGGAGATTTCTCGCTTTGATGCTGGAGCAGTTCGGCTCGAACTCGATGCGGTTGCTCTGGTGCCAACTGTAGAAGCCGCCGTTCGAATGGTTGCGAACGCTGCAGTGCCAGTAGAAGCCGATCCCGAGCTAACTGACCTTGTCATTGCCTGCGATAAGCGCCGCTTAGTGCGGATCCTTGCCAACTTTTTTGACAATGCCCGAAAGTATGCCGACGGGGCCACCAGCGTCACCGTGGAACTGCATGAGCCAGACCACCTAGGGATTATTTTGTCGGCCCCCACCGTCCGCATCTCGGTAGAAGACAGTGGTCCGGGCGTGCCAGAAGGCGAGCGGGACAAGATCTTTGACCGCTTTAACCGAGGGGACCAAGGTGGCAGTCGCGGGATCGATATGGGCGTCGGGCTGGGGCTGGCATTAGCTGCAGAACATGCTCGGCTTCAGGGTGGCAGCGTCTGGGTTGAGGACCGCCACGATGGCGGTCAGGGATCGCGATTTGTCTTGGAGCTTCCCATGATGGAGCCACTCGAGGCAGATGATCCCGAAGATCTTGCCGCCGTGACTCCCGCCGAGGCAGAGACTTTTGCGCTCACCGGACAAATGCCAGCAATTCGACTCGATGAGAGTCCGGATCCACCCGTATGAAACGCCCGTCAGTCCTTGGCTGTGCGGCAGCACTGATGCTCTGTCTGGCGAGTTCCTGCGGAGTCGGAGTGGATTCGACCCCGAGAATTCTGCAGCCCAGCTCCTCGACCTCAACAACTCCCGCCGGGCCGACATCGGGCCGGGTGACATCGGTGTTGTATTACGTCAATGACGGCTCCCTGATTCCGCAGACCTCCGAACTCGCAGATCGCAGCTTGCAGACAGTGCTCGAGGCCGATCTTCTACCCCCACAGGCCGGGTCCGAAGTTGATGGGACTCTGAGTTCTATTCCAGCCGGAACTCGATTGATTGGACTGCGAGAAGCCGCTGGCAATCTGACGCTGAACTTGTCGAGCGAGTTCGGCAATGTGCTCGGGCTGTCACGTCAACAAGCCATTGGGCAACTCGTCCTCACTGCCACCGAGCGCTCCGAGGTCAGCAGCTTGAACCTTGAGATCAACGGTGAGCCGATCCAGATCAGCACGCCCGCTCGCGGAGACTCGGGCACAGTCACTGCGTGTGACTTCGCACCACTTCTCGCCACAGAGGATGACGCAAAAAGCGCTGGACTAAGCCCAGAGAACAATCGTGTCCTCGAGGCCCGAAGGGCCAGCCTGTCAACTCGCTGCTAAGGCAGTGCAGTTGCTGCTCACGCAGTGCAGTCGCTGCTCACGCAGTGCAGTCGCTGCTCACGCAGTGCAGTCGCTAACCCGCAAAAAATGGCGACACGACCTGCTCATAAAAATCAAGGTCCACCGTCTTTGGGTCACTCACGGCAGCTTCAAGGTCGACTCGGCAGATCTTGTCGGACTGAAGTGCAACCATCTTGCCCCAGTCGCCCTCGGCGGCAGCATCTGCGGCCGCCACTCCAAATCGAGTTGCCAGGATGCGATCGAATGCAGTGGGAGTTCCGCCTCTTTGGATGTACCCCAAGGTCGTGACCCGGGTCTCGAGGCCCGTTCGGCCCTCAATTTCCGAGGCGAGTACCTGCCCGATGCCTCCTAGGCGTTCATGACCAAAACGGTCGACCTCGTATGTGGCCGCGCTCATTGACCCTGCTGCTGGTTGCGCCCCTTCTGCTACGACCAAAATGGAAGCAAACTTGTTCCCGTTATGCCTCCGAGTAAGGGCCTCACAGATCTGCTCAATGTGAAATGGAACTTCAGGAATCAGCGTCAAGGTTGCCCCACCGGCAAGTCCAGCACGCACAGCAATATGGCCCGTGTTTCTGCCCATGACTTCTACAACCATCACCCGATCATGCGCCTCGGCTGTTGTATGCAGGCGGTCTATTGCCGAGGTGGCCACATGAACCGCAGTATCAAATCCGAAGGTCATTTCAGTTGCAGAAATGTCATTGTCGATCGTCTTGGGAACTCCAATGCACGCAATGCCATCTGCCATGAGGTCACGAGCAGCACTGAGGGAGCCATCTCCGCCGATCACGATAAACCCGTCCAAGCTGTGGCGGCGCATCGCCTCTGCGACTCGTGTTACACCGTCTTCAAACTGATACGGCTGGATTCTTGAGGTACCCAATATGGTCCCTCCCCTTGGCAAAATTCCGCGGCAGCGTTCGATGTCGAGAACCTCGAAGTCATCTTCAAGAACGCCACGCCAGGCATCTCGGAACCCAATAACGGTTCCGCCATGAACCTTTTCGGTCTTTCGCACGAGTGCCCTGATTACGGCATTCAGGCCAGGACAGTCACCACCAGAAGTCAGTACGCCAATTCGCATTGGCTCAGGATAGGCCCACGAGAAGATTCAGTTCTAGGAACGACTCCCTCGCTAGTGTGACGAGTCATGTCTCAACCTTCTGCTGATAATGCAGTCATCCTGACCATCGACGCCGGGACCACCGGTGTTCGCGCATTCGCTGTCGATCTACAGGGCCACCCTGTGGGACGGAGTTACCGCGAGTTCACTCAGTATTTCCCACAACCAGGTTGGGTAGAACACGATGCCGCCGAGATCTGGGCGGTGACTCAACAGGTCATTCATGAACTCGTGACGAAGCTTGGCAGGACTGTCGCTGCAGTCGGCATCACTGACCAGCGAGAGACCATCGTGGCATGGAGCCGTCGCACAAAGAAGCCACTACATGCCGCCATTGTTTGGCAAGACCGCAGGACGGCTCAGCGTTGTGAACAACTCCAAGCCCACGGAGAGCTTCCAGCGATTCGTGCCACCACTGGACTCGTCCTTGATCCGTATTTCTCGGCTTCCAAGATTGAGTGGCTACTCACGCAGGGCGGAGTCACAGCCGACGAGGATCTGTTGCTTGGAACCATCGACTCATGGCTCCTGTGGAACTTGACTGGAGGCGCTGCACACCTGACTGATCCATCGAACGCAAGTCGAACCATGTTGTTCGATATTCGCTCAGGTGAGTGGTCTGCGGACCTTTGTGATCTATTCGGTGTACCCATCTCGGCCCTGCCTCAGGTGCGACCCTCTGCAGGGATCTTCGGCACCACAGCAGCGGGATCGGGTCTGGCAGAGGGGATTCCAATCACCGGCATCGCAGGCGATCAGCAAGCCGCACTCTTCGGGCAGGCGTGTGTGCACCCTGGCATGGCCAAAAACACCTACGGCACCGGTTCCTTCGTCCTGATGAACGTCGGGTCCACTTGCCCCGAGCCATCCGAGGGACTCCTCACCACAGTTGCTTGGACACTCCCCAAGCAAATGCTGGGCACTGAATCAGGTTCCAGTGCCTCAAACAGCACTGACGGACTCAACACCGACGGACTCATCACTGAGGGACTCATCACTGAGGGACTCAGCACTGACGGACTCATCACTCACTACGCTCTTGAAGGGTCCATCTTTGCAACTGGCGCCGCAGTGCAGTGGCTCCGCGACGGGCTCGGAATCATTCAAGAGGCGGCCGAGATAGGACCACTGGCCGAGTCTGTGCCCGACAGCGGGGGCGTGGTATTCGTGCCAGCCTTCGCCGGTCTTGGCTCGCCGTATTGGGACCCATATGCTCGCGGCACTGTGCTCGGCATCACTCGAGGATCCGGTCGCGCAGAATTCGCTCGGGCAGTTGTCGAGGCCATGGCCTATCAAACCCGAGATGTAGTTGATGCAATGACCGCAGCTTCTGGTACCCAAATCGAGGAGCTTCGAGTCGATGGTGGCGCCTCGGTCATGCCGCTACTCCTGCAACTGCAGGCTGATCAACTCGGGGTAAAGGTCCTGAGATCATCCGTAGCGGAAACCACTGCTCTTGGAGCCTCGTACCTAGCCGGTCTGGGCGCTGGAATCTGGGCTGACCTATCAGAGGTATCCC
>CAMDLX010000108.1 GCA_945901935.1 Bifidobacterium breve
GTCCTCACCCCCGGCGACTCAACCGGAGCGGAGAGCGCCGGCGTAACAGACGCCCTTTATGGAGCAACCGTTGAGTTGCCTTCCGCCGGCGAATGGTCCATTTCTCTCACCTCGCAGAACCCATCGGCCCAGACTGACGGCCAATTTACTTTGGCAGATTCCTTCGATCCCACAACAGCTACATCAGAACCGGCGCCACTTGGCGAGGATGCCGCCCCCGGCGAGATGACCGCAGAAGATCAGGGTCAAGTAGACAAAGACAAACTCGTTACTTCAGCAGCCGAGGCAGAGCAGGGGGCCAAAGAGGAAGATAACCGAGTGCTCAACCTCTATCTCATTGTCGGAGCAGCAATAGGGTTTGTGCTCTCGATGGGCCTCGTGTGGAAACAGCGTAAGGACAAAAAGTCCAAGGCATCCACTCCTACCCGTAACAAGTAACTCCGCCGAGGGCATTGCCCAAGAACGACTCTGGGCTTGTTCCTAACGTGGGTCAAAGCTCAGGTGTTGGGTCACGTCACCCCAAGCTTGAGGCATCATGACGCGGGCTGTGAATCTCAACGACCCATCGATTCGCCTCAGTGTGTCCACGTACCTACCAACCACCACGGGCTGAAGGGGCAAGGAATCCGTGGCTTGAAAAACTGTGAAGCGAGATCGCATCTGAAGCTCGTCCGGGCCAGCGGACTCGACAATCACGTTCGTAATCACGTGAGCAGTCAGCGGGGTTCCATCAGTGTGCCGCAGGGTCATTGCGTTGTATAACCCAAGAATTTCCTCCCGGCCCTGAGCAATGCGATTGCCAGACTCGTCGAGCAGTGCCGCATGGGCCAGCAACTCAGCCAACCCCTCAAAGTCGCCATCGTCGATGAACTCGGCATAACGAGCCAGAAGCTCTGCAGCTTCTGCTTTGTCCTCTGCGGAGACTCGGCTGTGGCCGATTGTCCTTGGGTTGCTGTCATGCTCGGAGGGTGGCAGGGGCGAATTCGTCATCTCTCTATGCCAGCAGGTTTGGGATGCAGCTTGCAGGATCCTCTGCTTTGCCTTGCCAGAACTAGGGTGAAACACAACTCGCTGAGACTGGGAGAAACAACGTAATGGCACATAACCCGATTGGCCCGCTCGGAGCAGCAGATGAGGGTTTCACCCATCAGGTTGCCGACACCTTTGCTGTAGTTGGCACTAGTGATCCGGCGTGGACTGAGAAGGTCTGCGCAATGGCGATGGCCCGCGACGGGAGCCTGCAAATTGGATTCGGACTTGGCCGCTACCCAAACAGGAATGTGCTCGATGCCTACGCCGCCGTCAGCAAAGGCACCCAGCAGACAACTGTTCGCAGTAGCCGAAGCTTGTCCTCGGACCCCGAGTCGACCTCTGTTGGCCCCATTCGCTACCAGGTCCTCGAGCCGCTGCAGCAGGTGCGATTTAGCCTCGAGGCCAACGAGGTGCAGCCCATCTCATTCGAGATCACCTTTGATGGCATCGTGCCGCCGCAGCTTGAGGAGCGCACGCACATGCGCGATCAGTACCGAGTCTCTGCTGACCTCGTGCGCTATCACCAAACCGGAGTAGCAACTGGTTGGGTTCAACTCGACGGGCAACGCACCGAAGTCAATCCCGAGTCTTGGGTCTGCACTCGTGACCACTCCTGGGGAGTCCGATATGACGTAGGCCCGCCAACGGTAGACCGCGCAGATTCGACTGCCTTTCCAGCGGGCGTGGGGTTCATGATGATCTGGTGTCCGGCGCTCATGGAACGACCCGATGGGTCTCGCTACGCATTGCACCTTCATTTCACCTTGGTGCAGATGCCGGGCTTTGCTCAAAAGACTGTGACTGCTGGGGTCGAACATGTTGATGGCAGTGTGGACCCAATCGTTGATCTTCAGCCCAACCTGCAGTTTGACCCTGAGAACCGCCGACTGCTCGGAGGCACCGTCATGGGCACCATGCAAGATGGCAGTCAACGGCCCATTCAGATTGAGGTCCTCGGCGACACGGGCGTGCAACTCGGCGCCGGTTTGTACTTTGGGTTGGACGGCCACCATCACGGCGAATGGCGAGGCGAGTTCCACCTAGATGGGGAACGCTTCGAGGATTGCAGCGACCCACAGACAGCACGGCGTTTGCACCAGATTCGCGACACAGCAGTTCGGGTGATTGACCCCGTGGGTGGCGGGGTTGGGTGGGGAAACTGCCAGCCAATAGCTGCGGGCCCGTGGCCTGAACTTGGTCTTGCTGACGACCCTTGGATGTAGGGCGCTCCCAGTGCTGGCACCCGAGTGTTGACCTCGGTTTAGCCGTGGGTTGAAATACCGCCATCAACTGCAATAATCGAACCAGTTATGTAGCTTCCTGCGCGTGAAGACAAAAACAGCACAGTTCCTGCAACGTCTTCGGGGGTGCCGATCCTGCCGAGCGGAACTCCCGAGGACACCATTTCTTCGCCGCCTTCAGCGTCGAGAATAAAGGCCATCATCTTTGATGGGAACGGGCCGGGAGCAATCGCATTCACGGTGACGTGTGAGCTTGCTAGGCGGTGCGCGAGTTGGCGAGTCAGCATGTGGACTGCAGCCTTACTGGCCGAATAAGCGTAATTCTCGGTTTCGGGAACACGAATGCCATCAACAGAACCGATATTGATCACTCGAGCAGGGTCATCGCTGCGTGCGGATTTCTTGAGCAGTGGCATGAGTTCGGTAGTCAGAGAGAACACGGCCTTGAGGTTGGTGGCTAGAACCTTGTCCCATGCCTCGTCGGGGTACTCGAGCAGTGGCGCACCCCAAGTTGCCCCTGCATTGTTAATCAAAATATCAACCTGATCCTCACGTGCTTTAACTGCCTGGGCCAGGTCCTGCACGCCTTCAACCGTTGACAGGTCGGCGGGCAAGGCCACACAGAATCCAAGTGCCGATAACTCCTGGGCAACTTGTTCACAGACCTGGGCTTTACGAGACGAGATGTAGACCTTGGCCCCAGAACGCACAAGGCCCTCGGCGATCATGCGGCCGATCCCGCGTGACCCGCCCGTCACCACAGCAACTTTGTCTTTCACCGAAAACAGATTCTCAATATCCATCAGCAAACCATCCATCCGCAAACCCTAGCCATCAACAACCCCTACCCCCTGCGCTTTGTCATGCGGGTGACCCCCTATAGGGGGTCAGGCGCATTACGAAACGGGTTGATCACGACTATCGGGTTGGGATCGGTGCTTAGGCAGTGCTGTGAGCGAACCGGTCTTGCAGGCGTGACCACAGGCTCGGGTGCTTTGGTTCGGGAGTCTCTTCCGGAACCGCGGCGTCACTACCCCTCAGGTACATGGCCACGGCTTTGATTGCGCCAAAGGTTGGAACAGCAAACAGCGCTCCAACTATTCCGCCGACCGAGAACCCACCAATTGCGGCCAACATGGTCACTGGTGGAGACAAGCTGACGGCTTTGCCTACCACGAGCGGAACCAGTACGTGATTGGTGAAGAGCATAAAGACCAAGAAGGCGACAGTCATGAAGATCGCAGGGCCCACGCCGGCCGTCAGGCTGACGGCAAACACCAGGGTAAATCCCAACAGACCACCAATTTGGGGGATCAGAGATGTAAGCGCTGACCACACACCAAGGAGCGGACTGAGTGGCACTCCTGCAATGAGTGCAGCACTTGCAGTCCAGATTCCGTTCAAGACAGCGACTAGCAAGCTTCCGGCGAAATACTTAGCTAGTACTTGGTAGACCACGCGGCCGATTCCATCGGCGGATTCTCGGTGACCAACAGGAAGCGCTGAGCGAATGCTTGCCACCAGGCGAGGGCCCTCGAGCATGATTCCGGCCATCAAGAAGAGCGCCAGCATGACAGCACCAAGGCCAAACGACGCCGACTTGAGGAGTCCACCGACTTGCAGTCCACTGCCCTGACCTGACCTTGCCGAGAACGAGTCAAGGGCCTGGGTCACCTTGCCTGGCAAATCTGCAGACTGAATAGATTTACCAACTAGAGGCAAGTCGCCAAGTGAGGCCACCGTCTTGGGAAGTTGCCGCTGCAAGTTTGAGGACTCTTTGACAAGTTGCGGCCCCGCAATGGCTACGAATCCCAACACAAGTACCAGCCCAAAGAACAGGACCACGACGACCGAAGGTGCCCGACCTAGCTTGGCTCGATTCTGCACGGCGTTTACCACCGGGTCGAGTGCCATCGCCACGAATAAAGTCACCACGATCAGGGTTACCGCACCAGAGGCCGAACGCACAGTGCTCCAGATGATCACGAGCACCGTCAGTGAGAGCAGCAGAGTCAAGACACTCTGATCAGCGATGTCGACCGTGAGCCGAGGTGGTTTCGGAAGCAGCGAGTCGACCACCGGTTGAGGGTCACGCTCGCTAGACATGGAGCAACCTTAGAATCTTCACTTCAGCAAGTGTGGGAACCCAGTAGCCCGAAATTTCTACGCACCCGGAATTCCGCTCTAACAGCGAGCAGTTCAATGACACACACCTCGTTACACATCTCTCCTAGATCGATTCTGCGATCTGTTGCAATCATTGGTGCCTATCTGTTGGTTATTACTGTGGCAATGCGTGCAGCCACCACGCTCGTATGGTTCCTGGAGGCTTGTGTCTTTGCGGCTCTGAGTTGGCCCGTCGTACAACGGCTGCACCGGCATATGTCCAATACAGCAGCCATCTTGCTGATCACAGCGCTGCTTGCACTGTCCGTTTCTGCGATCGCAGCCCTCGGCCTGACTGAGCTTCAGGGCGAATCTGCAAAGTTTCAAAGAAACGTCCCCGCTGCCGTCAGAGATCTGGAGGGGACCGAGGGTTTGGGAGGTCTCATTAAGAAACTTCAGATCGCAGATGACATCGAGAGATTCGCCGATCAAGTCACCAATCAGGTTCGGTTTCGCAATGCGGACCTTCGCGGCATCGCATCGAGAGTGGGCGAAGGAGCGTCAGCGGTCTTTGTGGTCTGGATCCTGACGGTGATGATCATTTTTACCGGCCCCTCGATGGTCAATGGGGCAATTGAGTTGGCACCCGAGACCAAACGAGAACCCATTCGATGGGTACTCAAACTGGCCTACTCCACGAGCACGAAGTACATGGGATTCATGGCGCTGCAGAGTCTGGCGGTGCTCCTGATTACCTTTACTGTCAGCACCTGGCTCGGCATCGACCTGCCTGGACTCCTCGCCGTTACAGCCGCCCTTCTGGCTTTTGTCCCCTATGTGGGCATCTTTGCTGGGGCGCTTCCGCTAGCACTCCTAGCGCTGCTGAATGGGCCCAAACAAGCCCTAGCAGTCCTAGTCGGTGCCTTCATTTTGCAGATGCTTGATGCGTATTTCGTACAAAGAAGAGTCGATGTTGCCACTGTACCTGTGGGGATTTTTCCCACAATGCTTGCTGCCATGATCGGCTTTAGCTTGCGAGGTCCGGGCGGGTTACTCGTAGGCGTTGCACTAGCGACCATGGCCATGGCGGTGTTGAGCGATACAGGCGCAATGCGCACCATTCGAAACCTCGACGATGCCGACATAGCAAAGGATCGCGTCGCTTCTGAATCGGCAGATTCGGCAAACTCGGCAGCCATGAGTCCCGGCGAAATCTCTTGAGCAGTGGCATTTAGGCCTGAGCCTTGCGAGAATGAACGCATGGGCAGCAGGGTTGGCGTTGTGAGGTGACGCAGAACGAGAGCGGGGACTCCATAGAAAAGAGCGCTGCATCCAATCAGGGCAGTGGCAACGAATTACCTGCAATGGAGGCCCTGCTGGATCGTCCAATTGAACTCACGCTAGGTCACGACGACCCCTGTATCACCGCGTTTGTGAGCGGCGACGACGGGGCGCTCAAAGAGATCTATGAGCGCCATAGTTCCTTGGTTTTTTCCTTCTGTACCCGCTCGCTAGGAGCAGTTCGAGCAGCAGATGCAACCCAAGAAGTGTTTCTGGCAGCGTGGAAATCCCGGGGCCGGTACCGGCCCGAGTCTGGCAGTCTCCCGGCTTGGCTGATGGGTATCGCAAGGTTCAAAGTGATCGACATTCTCCGCTCCGACGGACGCACGCCCATCAGCGTCGACCTAACTGGTTCCAGCGAATCCCGTGACGAAGACGGCCGGGGCGGCAACCCAAGCGAGAACGCTGCAATCTCACTAACCGGCGAGCGCATGTTGCTAGCAGAGGCGATCAAACAATTACCTGATCGGGCACAAGAGATGGTGCGACTCAAGTTCTTTGAAGACCTGACTCAGGCGCAAATTGCCGAGAGATGCGACCTGCCTCTCGGAACCGTGAAAAGCGATCTTCGGCGCAGCCTTGTAAGACTCCGCCTCCACCTAGAGGGGTACCAAGATGTCTGAGGAGTTCACAGACCCGCTGGACCCAGATTCAGACTCAGGGGAATTTGCGCACCTTCTCTTGCTCGGCGCCAGTCTGAGCGGGTCTGACTTTGAGTTGATGACTGCCCCAACAGACCTGTGGGATCGCATCGCTGCAGGAGTCTCGCTAGCCGAGCCAACAGTGCTGACCGAACCGACAGTGCTGACTCAACCAACAGTGCTCGCCGACCGTCGCGACAGTGGTAGGCGCAGCGGGGGCAGTCGTAACAGTGGGCGCCGCATTGTTTTTGCCGCCGCCGCAGCTGTGCTGATTCTGGTTGCAGGAGCCGTGGGCATCAGGCTTGTGGACTCTTCGAGAACAAGCACCGAAGTAGTAGCGAGCACAACCTTGGACGTGATTGAAGGCCCCGCCACTGCTCAAGCCAAATTACTTCGCTCAGGAAATACTGAACGCCTAGTCGTGACCACCGAGAACATGCCCGCTGCACCCGCTGGCTCTCACTACGAGCTCTGGCTCGTCGACCCCAAGGTAACAAGTCCGCAGTCACTTGGACCCATGACGGGCAGCACCGAGGTTCTGATCCCTGCCTCAATCGATCCCGCTATCTACCCAGTGGTCGATATCTCGTTGCAACAAAACGGAACACATGACCATTCCGGACATAGCTTGCTGCGCGGCACCTTGCAGTAGGGGCAGCCGCCAGACAGCAAAGCGATTGAGGCTTCACCCTGACAGTTTGACGCTTGACCGCTAGCGTCGCATGCGTGGTCGATGATGCCGAACAAGCTCTGCGCAACAAGATCAAGCTGCGTCTCCTCCTCGCCGGGGCAGATGTGGAGTCAGTTGACCAGCTGAGTTTTGTGGAATCCGAACAGGCCCCAGCAGCGGCGGTTTCGCTCCTGCGTAAGAGCCTGTTTTGGAGTAGCGATGAACTCATCACCATTGACGAACTAGCGCAACGAAGTGGCCTTGATGTCGAACTCTGCCGCAGGGCACGCATGCTGATGGGCCTGCCCGACCCAGGTGAGGCTGCGCTGTGCCGGGTGGAAGAAGCAGAGGCCTTTGAGGGATTCGCTCTTGGCATGGAGCTCTTTGGGGTGGAGCCAGTGCTGCAGTTTGCCCGAGTCATTGGCTCCGCTCTGGCTTCTGTGGCTGAAGCCTCGCTGAGTGTCTTTGGCCGCTCCCTGACAGAACGGGCAGATGACAGCGAAGCGGTTCTGCCAGTGGGCGACGCTTACACGCTCGAAGTTCTCGATGCCGTGGAAGCGTTCCAGATAGTGCCGATGGCGCTCCAGATCCTGTCCAAGTTGCAGTTCGATCTAGTGATGGATCGTCTCACGGAGGCACCGGGACAACCCAGCTTTGCCGCTGTGGGCTTTGTCGATTTAACGGGTTCCACGCGTGCCACCGCTGCGTTAGGAGTAGACACCATGGCTGCTGCACTTACGCGATTCGAGGAGTGGTCCGTTGAACTCACTGTGGCCAGAGGTGGCCGCGTCGTGAAGTACATCGGCGATGAGGTGATGTTCCTGGCACCCGAAATTCTGAGCGCGGCCGAGGTTGCCACGGAGTTAATTCAACGTGTGGGTAACGACCCTATCTTGGAGACTGCTCGAGCGGGCGTGGCCTACGGGTCGGTCCTGAGTCGAGATGGCGATTATTTTGGGTCGACTGTGAACCTTGCTGCGCGACTCGTTGACAAGGCTAAGCCGGGGTCAGTTTTGCTCACCGGAGATGGAGCGAGTGACTGTCCTGGCGCTGTGTCAAAGGGCAAGCGCCGACTGAGAGATCTACCCGAACGAGTTGACACTTGGCGCATTGGCTGAGCGAAGCAGGTAGCTACGCTTGCGAGAGGACTGCAGCCAGTACACGCCCGCTGCGGCGACGACTGCACTGAGCGGAAGCAGCAGCGGCAACGGAACCTCGGGCA
>CAMDLX010000109.1 GCA_945901935.1 Bifidobacterium breve
CGGTTCATGGTGAGCAGGGGTGCAGTCTCGGTGAGGCCGTAGATCTGAATGAACTCCCAACCGAGCTCGGTCTCGACCCGTTCAATAATGCGGGTTGGCGGCGGGGCACCAGCTACGACAATGCGCACCTGCTGACGACCGTCAGCGCCACTGCCTGGGATTGGTCCATCCCAAGTGGCAGCTGCTTCAAGGATCATGGCTACAACGGCTGGGGCTCCACACATCAGGGTGACTCCGTGCGCATCAATGCGTCGGAGAATCTCTGGTCCCTCAACTTTGCGAAGCACTATTTGCGGCACACCCATGGCGGCAACGGTGTAGGGGAATCCCCATCCATTGCAGTGAAACATCGGCAGGGTATGCAGATAAACATCGCGGTCACTCACGCCTGCTTGCCATCCGAACGTGGCGGCATTGACCCAGAGGTTTCGGTGTGTCATCTCGACACCCTTTGGCCGAGCTGTTGTGCCACTCGTGTAGTTGATGGTGGCGGTTGCGTCTTCGTCTGGCTGCCAAGGTGATGCCTGCAGGTCATAGCGATAGAGCAGTTCGTCCGTCTGTGCGCCGATGATGAGTTTCTGCGGAGCTGTGACCGCTGAGAGCGACTCTTCAAGTTCGGGGTCAACGAGCAGCAGAGTGGCTCCGGAGTGCTCCACGATGTATTGCACCTCATCGGGGTGGAGGCGAAAATTGATCGGGACTGCCACGCGGCCCGATGCGGGTGCACCATAAAGCACGGTCAAGAGCCGTGCTGAGTTCTGCGAGATGATCGCTACGCGATCCCCTTGGGCAACTCCGAGCGATTCCAGCCCTGCTGCAAGAGCGGCTGCCCGAGTTGCAACCGAGCTATAGGTCAGATCAGTCAGTGGTGGTGCTGGTTGATCGGGTTCATCGACAATGCCAACTCGATCGCCGTAGACCAACGCAGCCCGCTCAAGGTGATCTTGGACTGTAAGTGGTACCTGCATGGAGCAGAGGGTAGGGCTACTGCTCTGCGGGGGCGGCGTATTTGGCCAGAATCTTCTTGCGCTTTGAGGGCTGAATGTTCGCAAGCGTGACGTCGCCGCCGTACTGCTCCAAGACCCGATGGTCCATCACCCGGCGCCAGATTGGAGGAAAGTAAGCCAACCCGAGCATGCCGCCATATCCGGACGGCAGCTGCGGTGCCTCCTCAAAGTGCCGAAGCGTTTGGAACCTTCGAGTGGGATGGGCATGGTGATCGGAGTGTCGCTCCAGTTGGTACAGCACCAAGTTTGAGGCCACGTGATTGCTGTTCCAACTGTGGCGTGGCTGACAACGCTCGTAGCGACCTTCGGCGTTCTTTTGGCGAAGTAGTCCGTAGTGTTCCAAATAGTTGACGACCTCGAGTAGCGAGAAACCAAAGACGGCTTGGATTATGAGCAGGGGCAGGACACGCAGGCCGAACACAGCTAGCAGAGCGCCAAACAGCAGCACCGAGACCGCCCAAGAATTGAGCACATCGTTGTGGATGCTCCAGACGCGGCTGCCTTGATAGCGCAGACGCTTTGCTTCAAGTTCCCAGGCCGAGCGCACTCCGCCCCAGACCGACCTTGGCAGGAAGGCCCAGAATGACTCTCCGAGCCTCGAACTTGCAGGGTCTTCTGGGGTAGCAACCCGAGTATGGTGGCCGCGATTGTGCTCAACATAGAAGTGTCCGTACCCAGTCTGGGCAAGCGCAACACGAGCTAGCCAGCGCTCCAGTTTTGGCTTTTTATGGCCGAGTTCGTGAGCCGTATTGATGCCAACCCCAGCCACGGTGCCGATGGTTAGGGCAAACCCAAGGTAGGCGAACCAACTCAGATTCTGGGTGGTCACCACGTGGCAGGCAAAGATCAAACCCGCAAGCTGAACTGGCAGAAACAAGTAGGTACACCAGCGATAGAAGTGATCTTTAGCTAAGGGTTCCACAGCCCAGTCAGGCGGGTTCGAGGTGTCTTCGCCAAAGATGCGGTCGAGCAGTGGGATGAGGAGCAGCACCCAAATGGGCCCGAGCCACCAGAAAATCTCGATACCGAATCTTGCCGACTCGCGAGCTGCCCCGAAGGGAAGAAGCGGCACTACGACTCCGAGAAGCCATAGGTAACGCTTTTTGTCTCGCCAGGTGACGGTTTGGTTATTGACCGTGGCACTCAGGGTTCTCATGGTTGGACCTCTGTGTTGGGGATCTTGGGCGTGGGTTGGTTGGCTGTAAGGACAGGAGTCAGACTCGCAGCCACAAAGTTGGCAATGACTTCAGGTGAGTCATCGGGCGCACTCACTGCATAGCTAATGAGCAGGCGAGTCAGCAGGTCCGCAGTGCGACGTAGATGACCTGAGTCAATCTCTGGTTGACCCATCAGAATGACGAGTTCGACAACCCCACGCACCTGACTCATCACCGGACCGCCGCCGGTGGTCAGCAGGGGAATCAAGGCGTCTGGTTCGGTACGAACGAGTTGGTCAAGGAGTGGGTGCTCACGCAGGGCAATGAGTGCCGCTAGAAACCCGGCTTCGAGGGAGTCTTGGGGGTTGTCGAACCCAGAAGCAGCGCGGATCACCTGCTCAATCAGTGTGGAAGTTTCCTGAACCACCACTGCAGCGATCAGGTCATCTTTGGAGGTGAAGTGCCGGTACAGCGTTTGACGAGATAGTCCGGCAGCCTTGGCGACATCGCCCACGGAAAGCCGCGATATTCCATGAGTCGTTGCAGTTGCGAGTGCAGCGTTGAGGATTTGATCGCGCGTACTTCGCGTTAGTGGCTCCGCAGGAAGGGGGGCGAATGGCTCCATAGGTTGACAGAGTAACAAAGTTTGTCAACTTGTCAACTTGTCAACCCATGCGCAGGCCCGGGTCCCTCGAAAACGACTTCTAGGAGGGATTTATGGCCTTCCCGATACTGAACCAGGTCCACGGCTTAGGACCTCGTGCGTAGCGGCTTGTCAGAGACTCAATCTGAAAGCCCGCTGCCTCGAGCAGTTCGGGCATCTCTCGAGTCAGATGGCATCCACCGGCTAGCGCACCCTGAAGCGGGTCAAGCCTGCGCTGCCACTTTGCAATAGGAGCGTCAGGCGACAGCCCGTGTTCAAGGAAGTGGAATCGCCCTCCGGGCTTGATGACTCGCCTGAGTTCATGCAGCGCAGCTACTACATCGGGAATGGTGCACAAGGTGAACGTCGAGAGTGCTCCGTCGCAGCTATTGGTCCCTAAGGGAAGTGACTCGCCCGTCAACCCAACTTGTTCAATCATCGGGTACTCAACTCCTGCAGCAGACCGAGCAGTCCGTTCAGCGGCAAGCTTCGGCTCTGCGAGGCGGAGAGCCTGTTGTGAGGGTTCTACGGCAAATACGCGAGTTACCTCGGCGGGATACACAGAGGCGTTGGCCCCCGAGCCAAATCCAATCTCGACAATGACTCCCTCCAAGCCAGAGATTGCCTTTTCTCGCCACGGGAGCATCTCTGCATTGGCGCACATTACGTCCACCATCCGAGGTAAAACTCGTTCGTCATACAGGCTGCCCAAGCGCCAGTTCATTTCAGCAGGCTAGGTGGTTGGCAGCGAGCGAGTTTCTCCAGTGGGTTGAGCCGACCGAATGCTGTCCGCCTCGCTCTCGCGCGCAGCTTTTGCCAAGTTTTCGATCATGGAGCCAAAGACGATGTTGTGAAGTGGGCTAATTGAGAGCCAGTACAAGCGTCCGGGTAGCCCCCGAGGAATGAATAGTGCCCGCTGGTGCAGCATGGTGACAGTACGAGCAGGACTTGTTCCTGCCTCCCTAACCCCCTCGGTGGTGATCGAGAACTCAAGCCATGCATCGCCGGGCAGCTTCATTTCGGCACGCAGTCGCAAGAGTTCGTTCCGGTCGACCTCTTCGACCCGCCAGAAGTCGATGGTATCGCCAACAAGCACGTGGTCTGGGTCTCGACGGCCACGACGTAGGCCTACTCCACCGACCAAACGGTCCATCCAGCCGCGCAGGTTCCAAGCCAGCGGCAGCGAATACCATCCGTGTGCTCCGCCGATGCCCTCGACTGCCTGCCAAGTGTGCTCTGCGCTCGCCCCGACTACGGCTGAGCGTTCATCTCTGTACACGGTGCCGCCGCTCCACTCGGGATCGGTTGGCATCGGATCGCTCGGAGCTCCAGGCCATTCAGCACCCGACCACCTCGTGATGACCTGCGCTGATCTGATCTTGTCCAGAGCTAAGCCAACTGCTTCATCAAAACCAATCAGCGAGCCCGGAAGAAGCGTCTCAATATCGTTTTCGCTCGCCACTGCATCATTGCGGAGCGACTCGATGAGTGGCTGCGCAATGGCCTTTGGAACCGGAGTGACGATGTTGACCCAGTGGCTCGAGAGCCAGGGTGTCAGGACCGGTACGGGAATAATGATGCGTTTGCGCAAGCCGTTAACTTGAGCGAACCGCTGCATCATCTCGCGATAGGTCAGGACGTCTGGACCGGCAATATCAAGGCGTCGGTTTGTCTCGACGGGAAGTTCTAGCGACTGAGTGAGGTAGCGCAGCACATCTCGAACAGCGATTGGCTGAACATGCGAACTGACCCACTTTGGGGTCACCATGATTGGCAACTGCTCAGTGAGGTACCGAAGCATCTCGAATGAAGCCGACCCGCTGCCCAGAATGACACCGGCCTGCAAGACCACGGCAGGAACCTTGCCGTCCAACATGATTTGGCCCACCTCGGCACGAGAGGCCAGATGCTCCGATGCAACCTGACCCTGTGGCACCAAACCGCCTAGGTAGATCATCCGACTCACACCTGCTGCGGCTGC
Organism: Bifidobacterium breve; assembly: GCA_945901935.1. Taxonomy (GTDB): domain Bacteria; phylum Actinomycetota; class Acidimicrobiia; order Acidimicrobiales; family Microtrichaceae; genus IMCC26207. The sequence goes on from CAMDLX010000109.1 coordinate 4,789, forward strand.
CGCATCTGCGGTGCTCGTTGCGGCGCGCCGATCTGAATCCGAGAAGGAGCCACCGGTTCCAATTGAGTGAACCAGGTAATACACCGCCTCGATGCCCTGCATAGCAGGTGTGAGTGACACAGGATCTAGAGCGTCCCCTTGAACAATCTCGCAGTCTCCTGCCCACCACACGCCGCGGAGCTTTTCGGGCCGACGAGATAGGCAGCGCACTTCGTGGCCTTGTTCTAGGAGTAGCGGAACGAGTCGGCCACCTATGTATCCCGTGGCTCCCATTACGAGAATTTTCATGGTGTACGACCCAGTTCCTTTGGCACAGCGACTGCTCTTCCTAGTTCGAAATTAACTTCAAGCGAACCCTTAAGGGTAGTGGGCTGTGCTCTTGAGTTTCCCTCGCGCCACCCAGTGAATACCGCTAGGCGCCATAGGTCACCGTGCCCTGCCTACACACTTGGGGTCAAGACGTAACAGACTGTGGAGGTGCGTCATGTAGGGCAACGAGACATTCTGATTATCGGCGGCGGTCCCGCAGGGGCGGCAACTGCCATTCGCGCTGCCTCAGCCGGCGCAACCGTCACTGTTTTTGAAAAGGCTATGCCTGGTCGCGACAAGATCTGCGGGGATGGTTTGACTCCTCGAGCAGTCAAGGCGCTCGAAGAACTCGGAGTCTCGCTCGATGACGCGCATCGCATTGATGGACTCCGCATGATTGCCAACTCCACGGTCAGGCAGTTGGAGTGGCCTGGGATTGCACCGTTCCCTGCTCACGGGGCTGTCTGGCCGCGCCGCAAACTAGATGAGCGACTTATGGAGCTTGCTGCCAAGGCCGGCGCCGAACTGCTTTGGGGCCACGAGGCTCTGCCGGTGATCGAGAATGGTCGCGTCACTGGGGTATCCGTTGGAGACCAGCTCTGGACTGCAGATCTTGTGGTCGTCGCTGCTGGTGCTCCGGGACTCGTGCATCGTATGTTGGGAATGGAGCGTGACCCTGATGAACCGTTCGGCTTGGCAATTCGCACCTATGCCGAAAGCCCCCGAGCCTCTGAGCGGTACTTAGAGGCCTGCCTCACGCTGCGCGATGCCGCAGGAACTCCCGTGCCTGGGTACGGATGGATGTTCCCGGCGGGTGACGGAACGGTCAATATCGGGGTAGGAGCGCTCTCCACGATGAAGGGCTTTAAGAAGCTCAACCTGAATCGGCTACAAGATAGCTACCGAGGCATCGTGAGTAAGGACTGGCAACTTGGGCCCGACTTGGAGCGCCCGCGTGCTTGGCGTCTGCCTATGAGTACCACCAAGCGGCACGGCCCCGGCTGGGTTGCAATTGGTGATGCTGCAGGACTGGTCAACCCGATGAACGGAGAGGGCATTGACTACGGCCTGGAGTCAGGAATGCTGGCAGCAGACTTGTTCCTAGCCAATCCGAGTTCTGCCCCTGAGCAGTACGACAAAGAGATCGGCCTGCGCTTTGATGCGTTCTTGCGCACGGGTCGGCGGTTCTCGTTTTTGATTGGCCACCCGTGGATTCTTCGAACTGGCCTGCGATTTGCCGTTGGCACACACGGAATTGCAAATATCACTCTGCAGGTCATGGGCAATCTTGTTGATTCCTCAACGCCCGGAGTGGGCGGCCTAGCGATGCGCTCGGCCGACACACTGTTGGGGATCGCCGATCCAGTCCTACGTAAAACTCGCGCTGCCGGCTGAACCTGAAACAAGACTGAACCCCAGCCGAGACGCGAACAAGGCCCGAGCACTTGCTCGGGCCTTGTTAAAACTCATTGCTGAGAATCAGATACTTGCTCGATCAGGTTGGGCCCCAGCCGAACTCATAGGTGTGCCGTCCGTCTGCACCGGCGTACTGCTGGGTGAAGGTCTTGGCTCCACCAAAAGTGGCGATTTGGCTGCCGTCGATGTCTGGCGGCAGAGTCAACACTGGAATCGCGAAGGTGAATGGCGGAATAGCAGCGATTGCCGAGTCGATGATGTTGGCGAGGTCGCCCTTGGCGCCAATTCCAAGAAAGAGCGAACCGCCGAGGACGTCATCTCCGAAACCAAGGAGCGGAACGTTCTGAGCGAGCAAGCCAAGTGCACCCACGATGTTGTCCAGAATGAGGTCAAGAATCAAGCTGGCATCGGATGGCAGGGTTCCCTTTGCAATCGTGGCATTGAGTGCGTCCTTGAGGACTCCTGCTACGCCGTCTGCGGCTACGCCATTACCAACAAGGTCTTCTTCAGAAGCCCAGGTGTAAGCGCCAACAACTTCGAGCTTGTTCGCAGAGTTGAACAGGTCAATGAGTGACAGTGGTCTCACGTTGGCGAAGGTGGCAGCGTTCTGCTGATTGCCGGTGAGCACGCGGGTCGAGCCTTCGCCGACGCTCGGAGCGTCGGTGCGGTTATTCACCACAAATACCTGAGCCGAGTTTGCAACGCCGACCTTGACGCGGAAGCCGATCTGCAGTGCATAGGGCTCGTCGTCGCAGTTGGGAATCGCAATGCAAGCACCGAAGATCGGATCACGAAGCTCGTCCTGACTGTCATTGATCTTCACGGAGTTGGCCTTAAAGGTCCAACTCTCGCCTGCGGGGGCGGCAGCGGGCGCACATGATGCAGCAAGTGCCATGACGGCTACTACTGCAACGATGCCCGCTGTTAGCGAACGTGTTCTGGTCATTTGAGATTCCCTCCGTTTGGGTAATGCATGAGGCACGCCCCATCTTCGCCTAATGCCCGAGCCCAATTGGACTATGACGTTTGTCATGATAGAGCAGGCCCGCACCCAGTACCAGCTAAATCTGATGGTGGTTCAATAAAATTCTGATGAATTCGGATTTACGGGTTCTCCTCAACGGCTGCTGCTGCGGTGCAGGTGCCAGCCGTTGTATTGACAGGGTTACACCTAGCCGAGACTCGGGTCCCGAAAGAGACCACATAACCAGTGCTGCGATCTGACTCTCCGGGAATAAAGTCGCTATGGATGATCTGAGCGCCCGAGGCGAGTGCAATGTCGCGCTGGGCGGTGTTTGGTGCCGTGACATTGTCGTCAGCGCGAGTACGAACAAGGTAGCCCTGCTCAACCAATTGCCTGATCCGTGACCCGTCGGCGGGATTGTTCTCTTTGAGAACGGCCCCATCAGGTTGGCCTTCACCGGAACTTGTAAACATTGCCCGGCCAGCAAGCGAAGGATGGCCGTTGAGATAGGTCTCGCGCTTATCTGCGTTATCGATAAAGAAGAGAAACTTTCCGCGGGAGTCAGCAACCGTTGGCCAACCAGTGGTGGTGATGGCAGTGCGAAGGTCTGCAGCAGATCCACGCACATCATCAGGAGTGAGAAGACGGTCGCCTAGTACCGAGCGAATCTCGGCATCGACTGCATTCAGTTGGGTTGCGTCAAAGGGGATCATCTTTGTTGCATCTACTGGTGCGGGAAGGTTCTCGTCTTTGAGTTCCAAGTTGATGATGA
>CAMDLX010000110.1 GCA_945901935.1 Bifidobacterium breve
TGCACTCCTCAATATGTGGGTAACCAGAGAGAATAAAGCAGTCCACACCAAGCTTCTGATAGCTCCGAAGTTTGGCAATGATTTGGTCGGGGTCGCCAACCAGCGCGGCCCCGGCCCCTGACCTTGCCCGCCCGATTCCTGTCCACAGACCAGGCTCGATATAGCCCTCATCATCGGAGCCCTCACGAAGCTCAGCCTGCCGACGCACTCCGGCCGAGTTGCTGTCCAAGGAACGCTGACGAATCTCTGTGCCCGTTGGCTCATCTAGTTCGGCGAGCAAGTAGCGAGCTGCAGCCTTTGCCTCGGCCTCGGTCTCACGAACAATGACGTGGGTTCGAAACCCAAAGCGCAGAGTTCTGTTGAAGGCAGCAGCGCGGGCACTCATATCGGCTACGAGTTCAGCCACTGCAGCCTCGGTATCGGGCCAAGTCAGAAACACATCAGCATGTTCAGCGGCGACTCTGCGCGCCGGTTCGGAGTGGCCGCCAAAATAGAAATCAGGACAGCGACCAGACACGGTTGGTACCCGCGGTGGCTGCACCTCAAGGTCAAAGAACTCTCCGTGGTGGTTCACTTCTTGGCCGTTGAGCAACTGCCGAAGGATGCTCATCACCTCTGCCGTTCGCCGATACCGTGGCTCGGATTCAAGTGCTGCTCCGGGCAGATCGCTCGAGATGATGTTGATGGTGAGTCCGCCGCCGAGCATCTGATCCAAGGTGGCTAGTTGCCGTGCCATCTGAGGTGGCCATAACTCGCCGCAACGCACCGCAGTCAGCAAGCGCATTCGTCCACGAACCTCTGCTGCAACCCCTCCGGCAAAAACCAGAGCATCAATCCCCAGCTGATAACCCGAGGGCAGCAGAATGTTGTCAAACCCCTGATCCCGCGCCGTTCGCACAATCTCTGCGCAGTGCTCAAATGAACTCTGTAGGTGCGGAGCTGCCACCCCGAGTTGCTCAAAATCGTCATCACATAAGGCCGAGAACCAAGCAAACTCTGCGCTGTTCTGGCTTGGCGAAATGCTCATGGAAGTTGCTCCCCCGTGCCTGCCTGATACAGCGAGTACCACTCCTGGCGACTCAGCTTTACGGTCAAAGCTTCGGCGGCTTGGTGAATCCGCTCTACTCGCTGCGTACCAAGAATTGGGATCGGCGCTGCCGGATGCCCCAGTACAAATGCCAGCGCAATCGAAGCCGGTGCGACCTCGTGGTGCTTCGCAAGTTGTGACAGGAGTTGCTCAGTACTTTCCACCTGTTTGGCGGGAGTGGGCTGGGCCTGTGCGCTCTGGGAGCTCACTCTGCCTCCGCCAAGTGGACTCCATGCCAAGGGAGTCAACCCCATCTCGATGCACTGATCCAGAGTTCCGTCACGTGCAGCTTCGCTGTTCCACAGGCTGAACTCGGGCTGGCTGCACACCAGAGGCCTCGGAAGAAAACTCTGCACAAGCCCCAGCTGACTTGGAGTGACATTCGAGAGCCCAAACTCGCGCACCAGTTGCCGATCGTGCAGGTCCATCAGGGCGCTTGCTAGCTCTTCGGGATGCGTCAGCGTGTCCGGCCGATGTATTTGATAGAGGTCGATGACATCGACACCAAGTCTTCGCAGCGAGGCCTCACATGCCGAGCGCAGGTATTCAGGTGAGCTGTCATAGGGCACCCCGGGTCGGATTCCCCCCTTGGTTGCCAGAACCATGTGCTGGCGCAGGGCGGGCGCTTCAGTAAGTACCTCACCGAGTAAAGACTCTGCCCGTCCGAAACCCTCTTGCCCGTCAAAGCCATAAATATCGGCGGTGTCAATCAGATTCCAACCCGTATCTAGTGCCGCTTCGATTTTGCCTCGAGCCTCGGCGGAATCTCCCTCGGCTAAGCGCCAGCACCCGTACGCAATCGGTCCAACTTGTAGATCGGAACTGCCAAGTCGCCGTTTGTTGGGCATTTCAGCAGGTACTCGCATCGTTGCGGGCAGGCCTGTGGTTGCTTCGGTACCGTCTTGAGGAATCATTGGCTCGCACCATACTCAGCTCATAGGGGACAATGTGCCCATGAGCGAAACGCCAGCCAGTTCAGACCAGATCCGATATGGGTTCATCGGAGTTGGAATGATGGGCCAAGAACACATCCGCAATGTTCAAGCACTGCCGGGTGCCACCGTCGTAGCGATCGCCGATCCAGATGCCACATCGCTCGGTGCGGCTAAAGAACTCGCGGGCGAGACGGTCTCCTCGTATCTTTCAGTGGCCGAGATGTTGGCACAGGAGTCACTCGACGCAGTCGTGATTTCTTCACCCAATTTCACGCATCGGTCAGTACTTGAACCGCTCTGGCAGACCTCGCTTCATCTGCTCATCGAGAAGCCGCTTTGCACCACAGTTGAAGACTGCCTCCATGTTCAGGCCGCTGCCGATTCCCATGATGGGATTGTGTGGGTGGGACTCGAGTATCGCTATATGCCCCCGGTGCAACGTTTCTTGCAGGAACTCGGATTGAGCAAGGCCGGCACTCAGCCTGCAGCGAAGAGCGCGACTGGTCAGGTTCGGATGCTCTCGATTCGCGAGCATCGGTTTCCATTCCTCGAGAAAGTGGGCCACTGGAACCGCTTTAGCGTCAATACGGGCGGAACCCTGGTGGAGAAGTGCTGCCATTTCTTTGACCTAATGCGAGTCGCTATTCCCAGCCGACCAGTCCGTGTCATGGCCTCGGGGGCCCAAGATGTCAACCACCTTGATGAGCGTTACCCAGAAGGCACACCAGATATTTTGGATAATGCCTTCGTGATTGTGGAGTTCGAAAACGGTGCGCGTGCTTCTCTCGACCTGTCCATGTTCGCCGAGGGATCGGCCTTCGAACAAGAACTCGTAGCGGTGGGTGACCTTGGCAAAGTGGAGGTCAAAATTCCGGGTTTCATGGAACTCGCACGCGGCAGGCAGGCCGAACTCATTGTGGGGTCACGATCAACCGGTTGGCCCGTAACTTCGGAGCAGATCGGCGCCGAGGAATCAGTCCGCTACCTCGGCGCACATCACGGAGCCAGCTACTTGGAGCATGTTGATTTCTGTAGCGCAATCCGCAACGGCACTGCACCGCTCGTTACGGTTACCGATGGTCTGTGGTCAGTCGCTATGGGCGCTGCAGCTCAGACTTCTCTGGCCGAGGGCCGGGCAGTGACTCTGGCAGAAATGGGCCTCAGCTAGCAGCTTCTTGCGCCGTTAGGGCTGTTTGGGCCGTTTGGGCGGCTAGGTCCAGGCAAGCCACTGTTAGCGAATACCGCTGCTCAATGTCTTCCAGGTCACCACTCACAAAGCTGCCCAACCTTGCAGTTTCCACAACCAAGTCCGCATGCTTCCTGAGCGGAGCTAGGTGTTCCGGTCGAACCACAGGTGCCATGGCAGTGATTGCATCAAGAATCCGGATCAGCACTGCGACGTTGTTCGCAGCAGACTGACGGATCAAATCAAAAGCTGTCTTCAGCACGCGGTCAAACTTGAGCGGCGGAATGACTAACCGAAGAGTTCCGTCAGCACTACTGATGCCACCCGTGCGCCCTGGACTAGTGCCGACCTGAACCATCGCCGCCCCGAGCCAATCCACACAGGTCAGGCCGGTATAGGTGTCATTGATTGCCGGAGATAGCGCCCGCAGCGCAATCTCCACTACTTGCGCAATAGCGAATTCCAAATCTTGCCGCAGTGTTCGATACCTTCCGATCTCTACGGCCTGGGCTACAACCTTCTGCAAGCGATCCTCTGCTGAACTTGGGCTCACCCAAGCAAGAATCTGATCTTGTTGCGTGAACTGCCCCGGCCGGCGATTCAGCACAATCACCGCCTCGGCCGAATCTGCTGCCTCAAGTAGCCGTTCGACATCAACTAATTCGACGTATCCAGTTTGAATGGCTGTTATTGGGGCACCCGATTCACGACTCTGAGCGACAACTGCAGAAACCTTTCCTGGGTCATGTTCGCGGAGCGGGACCCGCATAGTTGCAGACCTCTCTGCAAGGACTTTTCCTAGATCAGCGACCACGGCAGCTACCACCGCAGGTGCCTGAATTGTCGACGCCACTCGATGAACGTAAAACACCAGCAGGCCAAAGCAACACAGCGAGAGCACCTCGACGAGGAACACGCTAAAGGCAGGAAGCTGGCTGCCGGGAGAACTTCGAATTGCTGACAGGGTCAGTACGTTGAAGATCACAGTTCCCAGAAATGCACCAAGAGTGATCTGGGTTATGGGGTCCTTCATGAACCGGCGGATCAAGCGTGGTCCGAGCTGTGTCGAGGCCAACGAAAACGTCAGAATGCTGGTTGAAAAAACCAGCGCTAGAGCCGTTGCGACTGCCCCAAGCAGGGCCGTAACCAGGATTGCCGCATCGGAAGATGAGTCATCGATCAGCGCGCTGGGGAACCAAGTCGACATGAGATCAAAGCGCAGATCGACCCAGACCGAGAATGCGAACAGCAGCACGGACCCGATCGACATCAACAGCGGAGTGACCCACAGGTTGGGTCCAACCCGATACGAGATCTCCCACCACCAGGTGGAGAAGCGGGATCGCAGAGAGCGCCGTGTGGTTGTCATGTTGCTTCACCCTCAACGACTTCGGTAGGCCCTGACAATAAGCGGCCAAAATTTGGGACTCAGACTATGCCTTCAAGCAAGGCGTAACGCGGACCAACCCACGCGGGCCGTGTGGCAACTCACCCATGTTCAGACACCCAAGAAAACCGGCACCCGGCTCTTGGGCCGTCCAACAATTGCCCGATCGCCCTTCACCAAGATGGGCCGCTGAAGTAAAGCCGGATGTTCAAGCAATACGGCAAGCACTTGCTCGCGGGTTTGGACCATCTCATCGGTCAATCCCAATTTCTTAAAGTTGGCATCACGGCGGACAATATCCGTAGCCGGATCTTCCAACTTGTCCAGAATCTCGTTGAGCTGTTGCTCTGTTGGGCGCTCGGCCTTGAGCATGTATTTCACGACCTGATAATCAACCCCGGCCTCTTCGGCCTGCTCAACTGCGTACTTCGAGGTGCTGCAGCCCGGGTTATGAAAAATGGTGACCTCACTCATGGCTCTCAAGTTAGCTTGTGCGCTCAGGATCGGTCTGATCTGGCCGAACACCTCTGCCTAGAGGGCAACCCGCTGACCACTACCATTCGCAAATGCCATCCACCGGCCCTTCCCCCGCTACTCCAGGCAGCGGCACTGCCAGCGACACGGCCAGCGGTGGTGGTCCCAGCGGCCCAGAGGTGAATCACCACTCCGGTGCGTCCGCTACGCCGCTTGGGCTAACAGCCGCGCTGGTAGCAGTCTGCGCCTGGGGCCTAGGAAACACCATCATTGCTGCTGTTCCCATGACGGGCATGGCCATTGCCTTTTACAGACTTGGCTTCGCCTCGGTTCTCTACACGGTGATCCTGTATGCCCGCGGAGGCAGACTGACCAGCCGCAGCTTTCGTTTCGGCTGGGAGGGCGGCATTGCCTTTGGTGCTGACATCGCAGCGTTCTTTGTGGCAATCCACCTGACGAGCGTTGCGAATGCTACGACCATTAGTGCCCTGCAACCGCTCGTCATCATTGGCTTTGCGGCTGTCATGTTCGGCGAACGAATCAGAGCCCGGCACATCATTTGTTCGGTAATTGCCACAGCTGGAGTGGCCTTAGTGGCCTTCGGCGCGGCACAGAGCGGCAATGGCTTTGGCCTGGGTGATTTGATGGCGGTTCTTGCTCTGTTCGCGTGGGCTTGGTATTTCATTGCCTCAAAAAAGGCCCGCCGCCACTTGGACACTTTTGAGTACATGACGGTGATGAATCTGGTGGCTTTTCTCTTTGTCATTCCCATCACATTGCTTACTCAGGACTTGTTTAGAACCGAGAATCAACTCAGTTGGACAAACGCGTTAGCAATTCTTGCCATTGTGCTTGTTCCTGGATCGGGCCACATATTGATGAACTGGGCTCACGCACACACCACGCTCGTGCTGACCTCGTTGATTACTCTTGCCATGCCCGTGATCTCTGCTCTCAGCGCTGCGGTATTCCTAGGCCAATCCGTAAGCACTGTTCAGGTTCTTGGAATTGCGCTTGTTCTGATCGCTCTGGCATTCGTCATCGTTCTCGATGCAAAGACCACTGCCGATGCAACCGAACCGGCAGCCTAAATTCAGCTGAGGAGTGCAACCACCATGACTGCAAACAATGAGGAAGATCGAACAACGCAGGCCGTCCCATCCTCGGCGGCGTATCGCGATGCTGCATTAGCAATTGAGACCCGGGTGGATGACCTGATCACTTGGATGACCCTCAATGAAAAACTGGCTCAACTAGGAGGCATCTGGTCAAGCGAGCTCCTCAGTGAGGAGGGTTTCTCGGCTACGAGCGCTGCCCGCCTGATGCCCGATGGAACTGGCCAAATCACTCGGATCGCAGCGTCCACGGGTCTTCGACCCGAGGGCATCGCAGCCCTGCACAATCGAATCCAGGAATGGCTGACCAGCCAGACAAGACTCGGGATCCCCGCAGTAGTCCACGAAGAGGCAGTGGCTGGTTTCTGCGCTCGAGATGCTGTGCAATTTCCGCAGGCAATTGGCCTTGGATCAACTTGGGATCCAGAGTTGGTTGGCCAAATCGCTACGCATATTCGCGGCGAAATGTTGGCCGTCGGCGCGCGGCAGGCCCTTGCGCCCGTGCTGGACATTGCGCGCGATCCCCGATGGGGTCGCGTTGAAGAGACCTACGGCGAAGACCCTATTTTGACTGCTGCGCTCGGAGTTGCCTACGTGCGCGGTCTGCAGGCAGATGCAGATGACGCTGTCGGGGGAACGACTCGGACACATCTACATCAGGGAGTCATCGCCACGGCCAAACATTTTTTGGGTTACGGCCTGAGCGATGGCGGTCTGAATCATGGCCCAGTCCAACTCGGTGAGCGGGAGCTTCGAGAGGTGTTCGCAGAGCCCTTCGCTGCTGTGATTCGGGAAGCTCACATTGCCTCGATCATGAACTCCTATGCCTCGGTAGATGGTCTGGCTCCCGCCGGCTCCAGAGCTCTACTAACGGAATTGCTGCGAGACGAGCTCGCCTTCTCGGGCAGCGTTGTGGCCGACTATTTCTCGGTGGACATGTTGGTCACGCATCACAAAGTCGCACCAACAAAAGGGGTAGCTGCCGCCAAGGCATTACTCGCCGGACTGGACCAGGAACTCCCCACCTTGGATTGCTATGCGCAATTACCTTCACTGATCCGAGCTGGAATCGTGCCCGAGGCAGTGCTCGACTTATCGCTACGACGAGTGCTTCGGCAGAAGTTCGCCCTTGGGCTCTTTGAACAGCCGCTCGTGGATGAGTCAACCGCTGCTGCAGCCTTTGGAACTCCAGCTGGTAGGTCGCTGGCTCGAACGGCCGCACAAAAATCATTGGTCCTTCTCACCAACGACGGGATCATTCCTCTCAACCCGGCAACGCTCAGCAGCATTGCAGTGATCGGCCCAGCCGCAGACAACCCACGTCTACTCGAGGGTGATTACCACTACCCGGCTCACCTTGAACTGCTCTTCGACTCCGCCGAGAACGCAACCGACAGCACCGCAGAAAAGACCGCAGAGAACACAGCCGGCTCAGAACTCGCTCCGCATGCAGCCGTGAGCGGAACCGGGGACTTTGCTCCAGGGCCATACTTGCCCGAGATCACGACTCCGCTCAGAGGACTGCAAACCGCGCTCTCGGCTACCGATGTGCAGGTGCAGTTCGCGAGCGGTTGTGACATCACTGGTGAGGACCGCTCGGAATTTGATGCCGCTGTGGCACTTGCTGCATCGAGTGATGTTGCAGTCGTGTGTGTCGGCGGCCGCTCTGGGCTCACGCTGGATGCAACCGTGGGTGAAGCCCGAGATGCGACTGACCTTGGACTCACCGGCATGCAACTGCAGTTACTCGAGGCAGTTCACGCGACTGGTACCCCCACGATTGCAGTCGTGATCTCTGGACGAGTTCACACCTTGGCCGCAGTCGAATCCGCTAGCTCTGCAACCTTGCTCGCATGGCTACCAGGATGCGAAGGAGGCTCGGCAATTGCCGATGTGCTGCTCGGCACAGTGGCACCGTCGGGGCGGCTACCTGTCAGCCTGCCCAGATCTGTTGGACAACTACCGGTGCACTACAACCACAGATCCGGCGGAGGGAAAAGCAATTTCTGGGGTGAGTACACCGACTC
>CAMDLX010000111.1 GCA_945901935.1 Bifidobacterium breve
AAGATCTGAACTCAAGCTCGAAGAGGCCACCGATGCCTTTGTTCAACTGATACATCAACTAGGCGTGCGGTCCGGCTGAGCAACCGCTCGGCAACAAAGCTGGAACTGCGCCTGCCACTAAGATCCAACTGATGGATTTCGGAGCTCTACTCGTACTGATCACTGGACTTGTTGTGTTCCTGACCCTTGCGGGTCTACTCGTGGACCGGCCGGAATGGGGAATTCCACTGGTAGCGCTCGGGGCGGCTGCGACGGTTTCTGGATTTACGCGGGCGCTGTCCTCATTTGCGGGATTCGCCGTCTACATCGGCGATGCAGCGGCAGCCGCTCTACTGGTAGCGCTTGGAATCCAACTCCTGGCTGGCCGACCCCTGAGGCGACCTGCTTTCGGCTGGGCGGGCTTGCTGTTACTTGCCGCTCTTGCACTGCTTCGTGGCTTGGGCGCATTTGGCGTGCAGGCCGTTGTGCAGTCCTACCGGAACGAGCTCCAACTTCTTTGCGCAGGACTGTTCTTTGCTGCTCAGCAAATACCGCTTGCTCGGGTGGAGTTGTTTCTGCGACGAACCTGGGTAGCAATCGGAATTTGCATGAGCGCTGTCGCAATCCTCTTTGTTCTCCGATTCGGTTTGAACTCTTCGGTTCCAGGCCGAGATAGACCGCTGAATGCCTCGCAAGCCTTGCTCACCTCGCAGGCAGTTTTTTTCCTGCTTGCGCGCGGCCGTCAGGGAAAGTCGAACTGGCTAGCCGCATACCTTGGGTTCATCGTGTTGCTGTCTCAACAGCGAACTGTCTGGATCGCCACACTTCTAGCAACGTTTGCCATCTGGAGCGTGCTGGCACCGAGTGGGCGCATGAAGCAAAGGGTGAGTGCCGCTGTCGGTGCTTTGGTTGCCTTGCTCATTGCACTGATGACGGTGCTATCAGAAACTACGGCAGGCATAGCCCTGCAAAAAACGGTGACCGAGGATCGCACGCTTTTGTGGCGTTTCGAAGGCTGGAGCTACTTGGTGTCGCAGCAGATTGATGGCCTCGGGCTGAACCTTGCACTTGGCAATCCGGCTGGAAAAGGCGCTGCACGCCGAGTAGCTGGACAATTCACCACCGTCTCGGCTCACAGTCAATGGATTACCGAACTTCTTGCTGGCGGAATCATCGCTTTGATCTTGTTTGCACTCGTCACGGTGGTACCCCTTACCAAGACCTGGCGTCAGGACTTGAAGCTCAGAGTCCCCAGCCCACTTCTAGCAGTCACCGTCGCCGCCATGACCTTTACGATTAGTTATCAGCTAGGGCCCGAACAAGGAGTGCTCTTTGGGCTCCTCGGAGCCACCCTCGGAACTCAGGCCGCCGTTGCGAATCAAGCAAGGGGTGCAGAGGAACCCAGAGTCGTAGAGGCGCATCCGAGTGGATAACGCAACCGTCAGCAGTTCGCTCCCAACTGTGGCCGTGGTCCTTGCTACTCATAACCGTCAAAGCAGCACCCTTCGATGTTTGGCGTCACTACTAGTCGCTGCAGAAGCTGCCAACGCGCAGATTTCTGTCATCCATGTTGACGACGGTTCCACTGACGGCACTGCTCAGGCGGTTCTTCGCCTGATCCCAAATGCCCAACAAGTTCTGACAGACGGCAACCAGTATTGGGCAGGGGCGATGCGACAAGGACTCGCACTCGCCTATCAGTCAAACCCCGACTATGTGCTCTGGCTCAACGATGACGTCCTGCTCTACCCCGACGCTCTCAGCGAACTCCTGGCAGTCTCAAATATCCCCGCGGCCCTAACCATTGCAGTAGGTGCACTCGTTGAGCCTGGTACCGACACCTGCAGCTATTCGGCAGTTACTGCACAACGAACTTGGCGGAACACGGTCTTTGGTCTGGTGACCCCTGACCAAGCAAACGGCACAACTACTGCTGACACTATGAATGGCAACTTTGTGCTGCTCCCTCGGGCCGTGTATCAGCACGTGGGCAACTTCGATCCGGTTTTTCAACACGGCATGGCAGATTACGACTACGGCCTGCGCGCCACTCACAGGTTTGGCTGCCGCATCGCAGTGAGCAACAGGTACGTTGGCGAGTGCGCTCGCAATAGTACCGAAGGCACCTTCCGTGACCGCTCGCTCGGCTTGGGAGAACGATGGAAACTCTTGCTCGACCCCAAAGGGCTGCCACCCAAACAGTGGTTTCATTTCCAGCGCCGTCACGGTGGCCCGAGCTGGCCCATCGCAGCTGCCTCGCCGTATGTGCAGACCCTTATTCCACGGCGACTCAACCAAACCGACAGAGTGCCTGCTCATGGAGTCGGTAGCGATAAGGCCGCTGAAGTGGTCATTTTGTATAAGTCACTGCCCCACTACCGAGTTCCGCTGTATGAACTCATGCGTGAGCAACTAGCTCAAAGCAATGTCACGCTCCGACTCATTGTGGGCCAACCCGATGCTGTTGAGTCAACAAAGAATGACACCGGGGAAATCACTTGGGCCGAACTGGTTCAGAACCGTCAACTTCCGGCTCGTGGTCATGCATTCCTCTGGCAGCCAGTGCTTCGATCAGTCAGACACGCTGATCTAGTAGTGGTTGAGCAGGCGAGCAAGCTCATCGTGAATAACCTTTTCGCCGTTTGGCGCCGCTTCGGCGGGCCGCAGCTTGCACTCTGGGGCCACGGAATCAACCGCAATACGGCTTCACGTTCTGCTGCGGGAGAGTGGTGGAAAAAACTCATGCTCCGCCAGTCGGACTGGTTCTTTGCCTATACCTCGGGAGTTGCCCGAGATGTGATCAAGATGGGTGCCTCCTCAGCGCAGGTGACCGACCTCCACAACGCAATTGATACCAGACAGCTCAGTTCTTTTCGAGATGCCGTCACAGAAGAACAGATTGATCAAACCTGTAAGAGACTCGGCGTCGGCGCCGGGCCGGTGGGACTCTATGTGGGGTCTCTCTACCGAGAGAAAGCGCTTCTGTCGTTAGTCAGGATTGCCGAACAGATTCGAGTGATCATTCCCGATTTCGAACTGCTCATCGTTGGCGACGGAGAAGAGCGAGAGGAGCTCGATCTGCTCGCTGAGTCCCGACCATGGCTGCATATTCTTGGAACGCTCTTTGCAGCACAGCTTGCTCAGGTCGCATCTGTCGCTTCGCTCATGATGATCCCCGGAGCGGTTGGACTTGTGGTGCTTGATGCCGGGGCGCTGCGGCTACCGATCATCACATCGGACCGTCCCGATCACGGCCCCGAGATTGACTATGTGACCGATGGAGTCAACGGTTTAGTCTGCCCGGTTGACGAGACTTCTGCGGCAGCGATGATCTCCGAGTTGCTCCGAGACCCTGAACGATTGGCTCGGATGACAGCCGCGTCGCGACAGCTCGCCGAGGAGACAACTATCGAAAA
Source organism: Bifidobacterium breve (assembly GCA_945901935.1). Taxonomy (GTDB): domain Bacteria; phylum Actinomycetota; class Acidimicrobiia; order Acidimicrobiales; family Microtrichaceae; genus IMCC26207. The sequence goes on from CAMDLX010000111.1 coordinate 3,396, forward strand.
CATGGCCTCTCGGTTTACACAGGGGATCTTGGACTGCCTTGCTCAAGAGTCACGGTCTTGAGCACGCCAGAAGAAATCACGCTTGGCGAGCAGACAAAGAACAATCAGCGAGTTCTCGTTGTTGCGTATGTCTGTTCGCCTAATTTGGGCAGCGAGGCAGGCAATGCCTGGAATTGGGTTTCTCATCTTGCTGAGTTGGGCTGCCCCGTTGACCTGCTCACCACCAAACGATTTGTCGATGATCTTGTGCCGGCTATCAAGGCTTCTCCTGGTCTGATCAAGCTGCACGTAGTTGAGGCCCCAACTACTAGGGGGTTGCCCTCGCAGGTAGCCGTTTACGCTGGCTATCTTCTTTGGCAGACAGCAGCGCTGCGCTACGCCCGATCATCAAATCTCATCAACCAAGCTGATGTCATTCATCACATCACTTGGAGCAGCCTGTTCTGGGGCTCTCGCTTCCACTCCGAAAGGCCGCCCTTGGTCTTTGGTCCGATTGGCGGCGGGCAGATAGCCGATTTTCGTCTTGGCACACCGATGAGTCGCGGCGCCCGCCTCAAGGAAAAATCTCGAAGCGCCGGGATTCGCATGATCAGATTCAACCCACTCGCCGTTCGCACTGCACGACACGCCGAACTCATTTTGGCCACGAACTACGAGACCCTACGAGCGGTAACGCAGCTCGGGGCTAGCTCTTCGCAGCTGATGTTGGACTCTGCGCCACCTCCTGCTCTGATGTCGACCCCGCCTGCAGCAGCACGTCAGCACGATCATGGCCGGGTTATTTGGATTGGCCGCATGGTGCCAATCAAGGACCCCGTCCTAGCCGTGGAAGCATTCGCAGAACTTGCACAGCGAATACCGGGGGCCACCTTCGACATGTTCGGCGCTGGAAGTGAGCTGGGTCGCGTTGAACGCAGAATCGCAGAACTTGGATTGCGACAATCTGTGCAGCTGCACGGCCATGTCGACTGGGCCACGCTCCCCGCCCACCTTGATCGCTCGCGAGTGCTGCTCATTAGTAGCCTGCGCGAGTCGGCAAGTTCGCAGATGCTTGAAGCTCTGGGCCGAGGAGTCCCGATCGTAGGAATCAATCAGCACGGCGTGGCCGCCTTTATGCCAACAGACTGCGGCTACCTCGTTGACATCGGGGAGCGAGCAGCCGTAACTACGGAACTCGCTGCAGGTCTTGCAAGCATTCTGGACCTCTCAGACTCAGAGTGGAGCAAAGTTTCGTCCCGTGCTCGTGCTGCTGCCGATCACATGGCCTGGCCCGAAAAGGCAGCGGCCCTCGTCACTACTTTCAAGAAGCTGACCAAGCCAGCAGTCCGGTAAGGTGAGCAATCTCATGGCAACGATGACCATTGAGTACAGAATGGCCGCCGGGTGAATACTGCGATCAAGAAACTGCTGGACGCAACCTCGAGTCGCCTTGGCATCGCCATTACGCGCAAAAAGCCGGACCCCCTTGGCGGCCTCGTCGATCTGATCAACCGCCTTGAAACGAACTTAGTGATTGACGTTGGTGCAAACGCAGGCCAGTACGCACTCGCGCTTCGTAGCCATGGGTACAGCGGCAGGATCGAATCCTTTGAACCAGTGGCAGCCCCGTACGCTGCGGCTGTCGAAGCGGCAGCATCAGATGCTCGGTGGAACGTGCACAACTACGCACTTGGGTCCACTGAAGGCACTGCACACATCCATGTTGCGGGGAATGCCGCTGCTAGCAGCTCGCTACTGCCCATGCTGAGTCGTCATGAGCGATCAGCACCACTTTCTCAGTATGTTGCCGAAGAGAAGATTCGAGTTCGACCCTTGGCTGGTATAGCTGAGGAGCTCAACCTGGTGGAGGGCGTATTTATCAAGATTGATACACAGGGGTTTGAGCGAGAGGTACTCAAGGGCTGCGGTGATCTCATTCCGGACGGCGTAGTCGGTGTACAACTCGAACTTTCGCTACTCCCCTTGTATGAGTCCGGCCCACTAGCTGGGGAGCTGATCAATTGGATGGCCGAACGTGGGCTGGTTGTGGAGTATGCCGCCTCGGGGTTTAGTGATCAACAGACTGGGGAACTGCTTCAATTCGACGCAGTTTTTGTTCACGAGCGCTTCCAGCGCAGCCGTGATGGCTCTGTCTCGGCACGAGATTAAGCCGTGGTAAGCCGCTCTCGCACCCTCGTTCGCGGCACCACCTGGATTTTGGCGGCTTCGGTCATCGTGACTCTGGCCCAACTTCCCTACGCCGCAGCAACCAGCCGTCTAGTCGCCCCGCAAGACTTTGGTAGCTACAGCGCGGCGCTTTCGGGCATCGCTCTCATTGGTTTGATCACAGCAAATAGTTTTGCAGCACTCAGCGCTCGTGAGCTTGATCCGAGCCCTCAGATCTTTCGGCAACTCCTCGGCTCGGCGCTGCTACTGGGCGCCATTGCTTCCACCATCGCCATTGTTATTGCAGGACCATGGGCCCGTCTTTGGTCCGCGCCCGGTGCAGCGAGCACCATGCGATGGGCCAGCTTTATTTTGCTGATCCTTCCTGCACAAAAGTTACTCATAGGCGAGGCCCGAAGATCAGGCAGATTTAAGTTATTGAGTACAAGTACAGCCCTGAGCGGGTTTGCTGCGATCCTGGTTGGATTCCTTGCGGTCTACCACTGGCGGTCATCCTCGGCATTGATTGCCCTCACAACGACACAATCATGGGTGCAGGTGGCCATTCTTCTCGTGATGCTGAAAGTGCCCTGGATACCTCAGCTACCAAGTAAAGAGATGATGCCAAGATTTAGGTTTGCCCGTTCACTAACCGGGGTTTCACTCGTGCACTACGGAATAATCACTACTGGCCCACTCGCGATCGGCCGTGCAGTGGGAGAGGCCGCACTCGGACAATTTAACCGCGCCGCCACCTTTGCAGCTGTTCCGCTAGCCACGCTGCAGACAGCTATTCATGATGTTCTGTATCCAGAGTTTCGCCATGACATCCATAACGCCGATCGCAGTTGGACGCTCTGGCCCAAGCTGGTGGCTTTGGCCGCATGGCTTGCGTTGCCGGCTGGATTAGCCGGCGGAGTTGCCCTGCGGGCGCTCATTCCAACCGTGCTGGGTCCGCAATGGGGAGCAGCTGCATCCATGGCAATCCCATTAGCAATCGGAGCAGCGGTGCGTATCCCGTCAAGCCTGCTCTCGCTTGGTCTCGAGGCGACGGGAAAATTAAAGCATGTTGCCGCCGGGCTGGTTCCCTCACTTGCAGTCATTGGTCTGGGCTGCGTTTTCACAGTGAGGACCGGCTCATTTCTTCCCATGGTGTGGGCTATCGCCCTGCAGCCTGCAGCAGATCACCTGACCCAAATAGTTCTTGCAGGCCGGGCGGGAATCTCTGACGCTAACGCCACGTTACGGGGCTACATCGGGCCACTCCTAGCGTCGCTTTTGCTGGGGGTTTGGACAGCTCTGGTTATGAATCGCCTGTTTGCAGCCGACTTCATTGCAGTCATCGTTCTCTGTGCCGTAGCAGCCTTGGCTGCTGCGCTGGTCTTTTGGCAGCGGACGCGTATTCCAGCATTTCGAATCGCGCAGGAACTCGGGTTACTCAATCTTCGAGTGCCATAAGGGTTCCGGAGGAAGACCACCGCGGAGCCACGCTGCAAAGAATCAAGTCCCCCGAATTGCTCCATAGAAGCCCACCTGCACCGCAACGGAATACTTCACGCGAGCAACCAACCATCAAGATTGACTTCAGGTATCAGTTGGTCATTGGGTGCATCAATGCGATGTCGGCGGGTGCTTAAGGGCTCAATTGGTACGGCAAAAGATATCGAAGCGCGATCGAAGCGGGGCTCACCAGTGATGGTGGCCATCCTGCGGGTCATCTGGAGGCTGCACACCGAATGATTTTCGCACCTCGGCCAGCGGCTCGCCGGCCAAGGCAAAGTGGTCGACAAGGGAGAAATCGCCTGTGCACCTAGCCCCGCGACTCATCTCTTGGCCCAAGAGTTCTGCCGCCCCAGTCATGCCAAGTTGACCTGTCTCTGTGGTCAGGGTTCCCGCTTGGCCGAATCCGGCCTCATGCACCACGAGCGATGCCAGCAGAGCCGCCGAATTCACCTCGTTGTCATTCATCGCCCACTGGAACCCACTCAAGGCGACTTCGCCCGGACCGGTTGGCTCGATTCCAGCAATCACATGCGTCATATCGTGCGCAACATAGAAATGGTTCATCGGAGAGGCCTGTTCACCGGGCAGCGGAATCCGATTGCGTCGGTGGAAATCTATGTAGGCGCGACCTAGCGAATCTGGATCGAGATCCGCGAAGGCCTCGAAGCGTTTGAGCAACTCGGGCTCTGCGCCGGACTCGTTCGCTGAGCTTTTCGTTCCCTGTGCAACAAGGCTGGGCTCGGAGCGCTGTTTCAAGTTGCCAGCAAGAAACCTGCTGTAGTCCTTTGCAGCAGTAGCTGCTCCCTTATCTACAAGATCTCGAAATATCTCCAGGTCGGGACCGTCGAATTCCAGTGCTGCGGAATAGGACTCCACTGACTCAACCTGCGCCAGGGTGAGCGGATGCCGGCAAACCTCAAGTGCTATGAGCACCTCGTGAAAGCACCTTCGCTCATGAGGGTCAGTCACTTGCTCAGCTGTTTCTTGTGGGTTGAGGCCGCTCAGCTTCGCAGGGTCAAGGTCGGGACGGTTCCACAGGTGA
>CAMDLX010000112.1 GCA_945901935.1 Bifidobacterium breve
GCCTGCGCAACAAGTGCAGCCAATGCATCGTTGTGGGTCTGAGCGAACCGTGTTGCCGATTGGGTATCTACCCCCGAAAAATAGGTGAGCGGGTTCGGTGACAAAACCTGCAGTTCGATACCAAGTTCGTCCAGTGCGGCCAGTCGAAGATCAAGGTCCATAAACGCAGACCCTCGGTACTTCACTCCGTGCAGAACATAGTCACCAACTCGAAAGTACGGCCGGTCTCCGCACTCCGGGTTTCCCTCATGCAATTCGGGGCCATGGGCTCCGCAGGCTCCCAAACTGTTCTCTAAGACCACGTGAGCGTGAAGATCGATCATGGCGCGCCACCACCAAAGAGCACGGGGTACTCGCTCCAATAATTTCTTGCGCTGAGCGGGTCGAGCTTGGCTGCTGCGTCAGGATCAGGTCGGCCGCCGGCACGGAGCACTGCAGACACTGCGGCGGGGACAAGGCCCAACACGTGTTCTGCCTCTGGGGGTAGCCCGGCTGGGTCCGCTCCCGCAGCTAGGTCTTGTCCGATACATGCATGCATACCGAGTCCAAAGCTCAGCCCCCACGGGGCGACGCCCCGGTCCAGATTGCGCTCCGGTTGGAACTGTTCTGCTGCTTCGCCGAATACCTGCGTGTCTCGGTTTGCGGCCATCAAGTCAATGATGACTTTGTCGCCAGCAGACACTTGGGTGCCGTCGCTCAGGAGGAGGTCATGGACGGCCCAGCGCATGGCAACGGGACTCGATGGATTCAGTCGAATGGTTTCGTGCACGCACCGCTGCAGAAATACAGGGTCGCTCTTTGCACGCTCAGCTAACTCGGGTTGTGAGTCTGCATAGACAAAGATTTGGTCCAGCGTTCTGAGGAACGCAGTGGCCGAGGTATGAGCCCCGGCCAACAAAAAGAAGCACACTTCTCGCAGCAGAACATCGCCGGGCAATTCAAGCTGGTCTTGGTTGCGAAGCAGGGTGGTCAGGACATCTTGGGGAAGGTCAGCTTCTGTAATCCGATTGCCTTCGAGGTCCTTGAGTAGCGCTGTTCGCCGAGCAATTGATGGCTGCAAAAACTCTTGATCGAAATCCTTTAGGGCCTGAGCCACCTGGGCCTCTTTGGCAGGAACATCTCCGCTGTAATGCGCAAGCGTCGCTCCCTCTATAAAAGTCATGAGGTAGGCGTATAGGCGAAGGGTTTCTTCGGGCGTACCTGCGGGGCGATCAACTCCCGCAGTTAGGGCCGCAAGATTCATCATGATCTGATGACTCAACGTAACGAGTTCGCCCCGACCGGCCAGAACGGCAGGGGCCAATGTTGACTCCAGCAGCGGAGGGAAGAGTTCTCGTTCGTAGCGAAGGTGCGTATCTTTTCTAAACAGACGGTTCTCCAACCTGCGACGCGCTCGGTGATCATCACCGTGCAGGTTGACCAACACGTCGGCCATCACTACATCACCTGCGTCGTAGAGAGCCTGGCGAAGGTCCTTCTGTCTGAACACTTCACGGGCCCGCTCGTAAGAAGTGACAGTAAATATTTCTGGCTGCTTTTCTGGGCCTGAATCCGACATCAGGTACTCCCAACAGAATGACTTTGCAACGGCTCAGATTCTCCAGCCGCCCAGTGTGCAGCGCGAACAAGGATGCCTTGATGGGTTGCATTGCTCAAGGATTCAACGCTGTGGCCCAAGAGGTCAGTGACCACTCGCCCCTTACCCAGCGACCGAGCCCACAACAACGGCTGATCTCTGTCGAGATAGCGAGCGGTCAGCAACGGGGCGAGGCCGGGAACTTGATCTAAGAACCCATAGAGCTCGTCGGCTATCGAGAAGTTCTCCGTAGCAGCAGTCAATGGATGCTTGAGCCCGTCTTGCGTGACTGAGACTTCGAACTCCCCTACTGGCGGGTGCGAAGACGTCGAGAAGTTCCAGCTCGCGCCCGTCAACTGCTGCCAGAGGGGGTGAGCATCAAAACAAATCACTGCAGTGTGAAGAGCCAGAAGACCTCCTCCTGAATTCACAAACTCTGTTATCAACCCAAGATCATTCTCTTGGATTGCGTATTCCCATTCCGTGCGCTGTTCGGCGTAGCGATCCTGACCCATCTGCCAGCGCAGAGCATTCACTGTCAGCAAGTCCCATGGCTCAATCTGCCCGTTCGTCCCAAGTCGCAACAGATCAAAGAAGTGGGCGGGATCGGTGACGATCTCGGTGGCTATATCTGGACTTGCCAGAATCTTGGCTAGCGCAGCCGAAGTCAGGTCAAAGTCATGACCTGGACCACCCGAGAGCAAAAGGTTGCGCATTACTGATCACGCTCGAGGTCCACTGCGTTGGTTGGCTGCCCGGCGAGATCATCACCAACTGAATCAACGGACTGCGGTCGTGGCAGAGAAGCAATCACGCTCATGGTCACTCCCCCATCAACAAGCAGTTCTGTTCCCGAGATGTAGCTCGCAGCATCGGACAGCAAAAAGAGTGCAGCTGCTGCTACCTCTTCTGCAGCGCCCAGACGCCGCAAGGGCACACTGCTCTCCCGCCGAGCGCGGATCTGATCATCTGCATAGATCGGCTCGGACATGCCGGCGTTGATGAGACCCGGGGCAATCGCGTTTGCACGAATTCCAAAGGGACCCCATTCAAGTGCCATCTGCTGAGTAAGTAGCGCTACTGCTGCTTTGGTCGAACCGTAGGCACCAGAATTTGGCCCCGGAGCAACCCCATTCATAGATGTCACCGTAACGATTGATCCAGGTTGCTCGGCTGCGATCATGCGGCGCGCAACTGCGCGTGCAGTAATGAATGTGCCAGTCAGATTCACGTCAACAACAGCCCGAAAATCCTCCAACGCTGCATCGAGAAGCGGCCCAAACCGAACAATCCCGGCGTTACAGACAAGGGCATCCGGGGCTGCGGATGATGTGGCCTGAGCAAACTGCTCGAGCGCTTCTTGCACACTTGTTTCTTGGGCAATGTCTGCCTGCAGTGCGACCGACTCATTACCGATTCGTTTCGCGACATCCCGCGCTGCGTTGCCATCAAGATCGAGCACCCCAACTCGCCAACCTGCAACGGCCGCTGCCTGAGCGATTGCCGCCCCTAGGCCGCTTCCAGCTCCAGTCACAATCAGCGTCTTGTGAACGGTGACGCCTTGTGTAGTCACTGCGTTGCGCCTGACTCGTTTGCCTCGGCACGGTCACGTGTCAGCAACTGCTCCGACCACAGTCCGACTTGCTCTCCAGGGAGTGCGTCTCGGGTTGGCCATGGTGCCGTCAGGTCAACTGAAACTCCTCGAGAAAACACGTAGTCAAGGTTGGCTCGATTGCCGAGCACCGAAACGTCAACAGCCGGGTTGGCGTCGACCACTAACACGTCGGCTGCGGCACCCTTGGCGAGCACTCCAACTGAGCCCTCTTGCATGCGAAGAGCCAGTGCACCGTTGCGCGTTGCACAGGTGATCGCTTCGAGTGGAGACAGGCCGATCTGTGACACGAATAGCTCGAGTTCCCTTGCGTGCCAATGCCCATAGGGAGTCAGGGAGAAGCCGCTTTCTGACCCGCAGAGCAGGTGAACACCCGCCTGATGGGCCCGAAGCATCATGGCTGCAGTGGCTTGAATCTCTCCACGAAACAGGTCCACTTGAGTGGTGCCCGCTCCAACCTTGGCGCCATAATCCGCCAGGTTTGCCAAGAACGTAAAGGTAGGTGCCAGAGCCGCTCCCGCCTCGACCACTGCCTCGAGTGCAGGTTCATCCATAAAGCTGCCATGCAGGATCAGATCGACCCCAGCCTGAGCAGCCAAACGCGTTGAGTAGGCGCTGCGACAATGTGCCAGCACTGGAGTGTTGAGCGCGTGTGCAGTCTCGGTCACTGCTCGGAGTTCATCGAGTGACCAGACCGTGGCCTCGCCGGTTTGATTGGGAAGCGAACCCGTGACGTGAATCTTGATCCAGTCGGCTCCGTATTTGATCTGCTGACGCGTTAGGCGAACCATCTCGTCTCTGTTACCGACCACTTGTGCGTACCCGAGCGTGCCCGAATCAGGAATCAGCCGGCCCGCAGTTCCGCCCGCAGAAGTAAGCAGTGCATTCATGCCCGAGGCCATTCGTGGGCCTTCAACTATGCCTGCGTTGATTCCATCTCGCAGGGCTGGCCCGAGATCAAAAATGCAATCTGCATCCAGGAATCCGGTGACCCCGGCACGCAACAGCTTGGGTACGTTGAATGCGGCGAGCAGCATCGCAGTGGATGGCTGCCGATGAAAGAACAGTTCATCGTTGCTAGAGGGTTCGCCAAATGTGATGTGACAGTGGGCGTCGATCAGGCCGGGCATGACCGTTCGACCAGTGACATCGAGAGTCCTGAGCGCTGAACCCTGTGCAGTTGCAGTCTGGGCACCTTGTGTGGCCTCGGCGCCGACTCCAAGAATGCAATCCCCCGAGAACAACAAATCAGTGTTGGGCTTGGGCGCAGCGCCAGTTCCATCAATGAGCGTTCCGCCCTGGAGTAGAACTAAGTCAGAGCTAGCCACAACTCACCGTTCCACATACGAATCGAGCGCTGTGCTGACTGCTGTGCCCGCGGGCAACAAGTCCGGGCCAATGCTCAGATCAACCGCTCGTTGGAAGTGATGAATGAGCCTTTCATGCCACCCAATCTGGAAAGGCTGAGCTCCGGGAGATTCAACCGAGGCTTGAATCGGTGCCATGTTGGCCTTGTCCTGAGCCATGACTGTGTCAAAGAGTTCTAGGCGTTGCAGGTGTTCCTCGGGCACCTCGTCCCCCTGCCATTCTGGGGCAAACCAGTTGAGTTCAAGTTCGGTGGTGCGTTGGTCTACGGGCCACATGGACAAGAAGGTGAACGCTCCGGTGTCCATCGGCACGACCAAATTGGGAAAGATGCCAAACGAGGTAGAAGTCTGACGCCACAGCAGACCAACCGAAGGGTTGTCGTACTGATCGGACACCATGGGAAAATCTCGTAACTCCTCTCGCTTCTCAGTCGTGAGGCGGCTGTGACCGTTTGGCAGCATCGTTACCGTGACTGACTGATCGTCGTAGAGCAGTGCTGCGTTATCTGGGTGCACAGTTCTGATGTGGTACACCTCCAAGAAGGCGTCGACCATGAGCTTCCAGTTGGCCTCGACTCGGTGAATTTGCCGACCAACGCGGCGCATCCCTGGGCCGTTGATGTCGAGCATCTGCTCACAGATCGGCCCAAGAAAATCAACCAACGAGTCCGCCTCAGAGTCTTCGTTGACGAACACCCATCCCTGCCAGACCTCGCAGCGCACAGGCACAAGAGCCAACTCACCTGTGTCTAAGTCCACAAAACTTCGCGAATCGGGAACGGCTTTGAGCCTGCCTTGTGTGTCGTAGGACCAGGAGTGATATTGGCAAGTAAGCCGCTTCGCCACCCCGCAGACATCGCGCGTCACAGGTGCCCCGCGATGACGACAAGAGTTGTAGAAGGCGCGCAAGACATTGTCTTGTCCGCGCACGATGACGATCGGTGCACCGGAGCGAGTAAAGAGTTGGTACGCGCCCGGCTCGGCCCACTCGGACTCATGGCCGGCAAAGAGCCAATTACGGTGAAAAATCTGCTGCATTTCCAACTCGAAGAACTCTGGGTTCGTATAGCGAGTCGCTGGAATCAGGGGCACGGCAATTGCATCAGCGGGCGGGGCTGTTCGGGCCTTTTCCATCTCAATGCGCTCACGAATGGTCTGTTCAACTGCAACGTCCATAGTGACTCCCCGGAACTGGTTTTGACTCGGCGAGCGAGGCCCGCATCGAGCTAGAGCTAAACACTGTTTATCTCTAGAAGCACACACTGTACTGAACTGTCTGAGGACTTGGTGGCGCGTCCGGAAATCCACATGTCTGCTTCTCCCCACCTCTAGGGTCTTTGCATGACAAACAACCAGCGGTACTCATCTCGAACCCGACTATCCATCCTTGGAACCTGCCTGCTTGCCGTCGCTGCGGTGACTCTTGGAGGATGTTCCAAAGACAGCACAACTGAGGACACAACCACTACGACCACCACGGTAGACACTGCCGTTTCAACTACCGTCGACGCGGCTGCTGCCGCTGCAGAGCGCGTTCTATTCGACAAAGAGATTCAGGCTCAGCTCACGGTGGTCGGCTGCTACAAGGGCAAAGACGATGGGATTATCGGAAAGCAGACTGATGAGGCAATCGTCTTGTTCCAGACTGCCTCCGGCCTGACCGTTGACGGCGAGCTTGGCCCCAAGACTGACGCCGCACTCACTGCAGCTGCGAACTCGAAGAAGGTTGTTTGTACGGCGACCACGGTGACTACAAAGCCATCCACGACTGTTCCTCGCAACAACCCGCCGTGTACTGCTGCCGCCATTGGCGCAGCCATCGCTCCGAACACAGTCAATAGCTACATCTGCGGCAACAACTTCGCGGCCGGCTCACAGAAAGACGCTGCCGATCCCGATAACTCGGCATTCCTGCTTGCAGCAGGCGACGACAACAGCGGACAGTGGGTAGTCATCTCAACCGATGAAGCAACCTGTGCTGATAAGGACATCCCCGCAGCAGTCCTAGCAGTGTCCCCCTGCAAGGTCAGCTAATCAGTCATTCTTGACTTGAACACAGGTGCTTGATTCTGCGCTGTGGTTGCCTCGGCAATCACAGCGCAGAACTCTTTTTACCTAGAGTTGCCGAATTAGATAGCCGCCACCGTTACAGGAATGGCGTTGAGTCGAGCATTGCCCGAGAGCGGGTCAATGAACTGATCCCCAGTGAGCAGGTTGCTGTTCACCCCGGGGGTTGCTGCAGCAACAGAGCCCACGGTGCCCGGAGCATCGTGGCCCCATCCGTGCGGAAGGCTGACAGTTCCAATCGCAACCTCATCTGTGATCTCAACCAGCGCGACAACCTTGCCAGTCTCTGACTGTAGAGATGCATCTTGCCCATCAAGTATCCCCAGCTCGGATGCATCAACCGGATTGAGCTGCAGAGTGCAGCGTTGCTTGCCCTTCACTAGGACCGAAATGTTATGCATCCAGGAGTTATTGGAACGCAGGTGCCTGCGACCAACTAACAACAAACGGTCATCGGGAACTGAGTCCAACAGAAGCACCAAACGCGGTACGTCAGCCGTGATCGAAGGGTGCGCCATCTCTATATGCCCCGATGCAGTTCGCAGCATCCCAGGCAGGCGCGGCTTGAGCGGACCAAGATCAATCCCATGAGGCGCAGCGAGTAGTGCTGCAAGGTCAAGACCCTCATAGGGCCCGGTCCGCAACATCAGATCAAGGATTGCCTCAACCCCGGTGTAGTTGGCAGCGGTCGCAGCAGTTTGTTCCTCTTCGGCATTCAACCCGCCGCGCTCCGCGACTGTTTGCAGCATCATGGAATACATCATCTCGGGGTCGGCCTGTGCGCCAAGTCCGCTCGCAATCAGGGTGAGCCGAGCAAAGATCTCGTGCTCATCCATTCCGGGCTCGGTTGCGTCATCTGCATCGTGAAGCGGTGGGCTGTAGTTGGCAATGTTGCGGACCGAGAGTCCGTAGAACGCAAAGTCGAAGTGAGGCTTCGCTAGCGCCGAAGGGGAGGGCAGGATGACATCTGCGTGACGGGTGGTCTCGTTGATGTAAATATCGATCGAGACCATGAATTCCAACTGGGCAAACGCTGCGTCGAGTCGCTCGCTGTTCGGGCAGGATCGCACGGGGTTGCCACCACTTGTTAGCAAACCGCGTACCTGCCCCGGACCGGGTGTGTCGATCTCTTCGGCAAGTGCTGCCACAGGAAACTCGCCGCGCACCTCGGGGTGTGACGACACTCTCGAAGTCCAGCGACCAGTTTGAAATCCGCGACCACCAGGGGTTCGACCCGTGGTCGGTGCACCGAAGGCTGGCTCGGGGAACATGGCCCCACCGGCTGAATCAAGATTCCCTGTGACGATATTGAGCACCTCGACGAGCCAGGATGCAAGCGTTCCGTA
>CAMDLX010000113.1 GCA_945901935.1 Bifidobacterium breve
GATTGGCGTCTGTGCTCGGGTCTCGGCAGAACACAAAGTTCGGGTAGTGAAAGCGCTGCAGTCAACCGGCAAAATTGTGGCGATGACCGGTGACGGAGTGAACGATGCCGCGTCGCTCAAGGAGGCTGAGATTGGCGTGGCCATGGGAATCACTGGCACTGCGGTCACGAAAGAGGCGGGGGACATGGTCCTCACTGATGACAACTTTGCAACCATCGTTCACGCCGTTGAGGGCGGTAGGGCAATCTACGACAATATCTTGACCTTCGTGCGCTTTCAACTGACTACAAACATCTCGGCAATCTTCGTCATCCTCGGGGCTCAACTCGCAGGGTTCGGCGCACTGTTCAATGCGATTCAGATTCTGTTTGTCAACATCATCGCTGATGGCCCGCCGGCCATTGCTTTGGGAGTGGACCCACCAAAGCCGGGCATCATGAGCCGCAATCCTCGGGCTCGTGCAGAAGCCATTCTGAGTGGCCCGAGACTGACGCGGATCGTTGCGTCGGCGGTGGTTATAACTGTTGGAACACTCGGCATCTATATCGGTTTCAAAGAAAATGACGCTGAGCAGGCAATGACGATGGCCTTCACCACGTTCGTCTTTTTTCAACTGGTGAATTCGTTCTGTGTGCGCACCGGCAACGACACAGTGTTCTCTCGCTATAGCTTGTCGAATCGGCCCTTGCTCTATGCACTCGCTGGAGTAGTCGTCATGCAGATCATGGTGGTGCAATTGCCCTTCTTGCAGGGAGTATTTGAAACCGTGCCACTGAGCCTGCAGCAGTGGGGTTGGGTGCTCGTCACTCCGCTGTTGCTGCTGGTGACTGAAGAGATTCGCAAGGGCGTTTCGAGAGCAAGAGATCGAAGCCACAAATAGATTTGTCTAGAGCCTGTAGGGTCCCGATTATCTTTCCGATGACCACAGGAGCAATCTGATGCGTGCAGCTTTATTCACCCAGGTGGGTAGTCCGCTCGAAGTAGTTGAGGATCTGCAACTTGATGCTCCGCGTGCCGGCGAGGTGCGCGTCCAAGTCGTGGCCTGTGGGGTATGTCATTCCGACTTAAGCGTGATCTCGGGGACTTTCCCCGCAATGGGGCCAACGGTGCTCGGCCATGAGGCTGCTGGAATTGTCTTGGAACTGGGCGACGGAGTCACCTCTCTAGAAGTGGGGGACCACGTCATCCTGACTCCGAATGCAGCATGCGGAACCTGTGCCTATTGCATCAAGGGTTTGCAGAGCGTCTGCGCAAGCTCCATGGTCATCGCAACTTCAATGTTGCCGGACGGCACTTCTCGTCTCTCTCGTAACGGCGAGACGGTGTTTCACGGTCTTGGCGTAGCGGCTTGGGCAGATGAAATCGTGGTCCACGCAAACGGTGCAATCCGTATCGACAAGGACCTTCCCCTAGATGTGGCCTGCGTGATCGGCTGCGCCGTGCAAACAGGGGTTGGCGCGGCTATCAACACTGCCGATATTGATCCGGGGGATTCGGTGCTGGTCCTTGGCGCTGGGGGCGTTGGAATCTGCATTGTTCAGGGTGCGGCGATTGCAGGTGCGGCGCAGATCATTGTCTCTGATCCCTCGGAGTCTCGGCGGGAACAAGCCATGCGGTTCGGAGCAACCCATGTGATCGACCCGAACGAGCAAGATGTTGTTTCGGTGACCATGGGACTAACCGGAGTGGGCGCAGATGTCGCATTCGAAGCAGTCGGATCTGCTGCACTCGTCGAGGTAGGCATCGCGGCGGTCCGTAGTGGCGGCACCACCGTGATGGTGGGCGCAGCCCCAGTTGATCAAACCGTCGCGTTTAGCCCAGTCATGGCAATGTTTTCGGAGAAGAAACTGGTTGGATCGCTCCTTGGGTCCTGCTGGGGCCCGCGTGACATTCCGCGCCTAGTAGCCCTGTGGCGTACAGGGAAGCTTGACCTTGATGCAATGGTGACTGCACGTCGACCACTCGAAGAAGTGAACGAAGCGCTTGCAGACCTAGAGGCCGGCAGGGGACTACGCACAGTTCTGGTGATGAGCTGACCTGATGATGGGCAGTCTTGATGATGGACAGGGTCAAGCTGCTCCGTTGAGCTGGACTCAACTCAGAGTTAGGCCAGCGCTGACGTGATGGCCGAAACAATCTTTGGGTCGTTGGGCTCAACCTGAGGTGCGAACCTTGCAATCACTTCGCCATCGCCGGCAATCAGAAACTTCTCAAAGTTCCACTGAATGTCGCCGTCGCGACCCTCAGCGTCGGCTACCTGGGTGAGTTCGGTGTAGAGCGGGTGACGCTCATCGCCGTTCACTTCGATCTTCTCGGTCAGGGGAAAAGTCACGCCGTACTCGGTGGAGCAGAAGGTCTGGATCTCTTCAGCAGTGCCAGGTTCTTGTTCCATGAACTGATTACAAGGAACTCCCAACACGCTAAAACCCTGATCGCCATAGGCAACCTGTAGTTCTTCGAGCTGTGTGTACTGCGGGGTCAGGCCACATTTCGAGGCCACATTGACGACAAGGGTGACCTTTCCGTCTAGACCGGCGAGTACTCCGGGGGTTCCATCAAGGGCGGCAAGATCAGTTTGGTACAGGGACATAGGCCGAGTTTAGTCGACTTAGAAGTTTCCAAGAAACTGCTCAGACAACTTCCAATGAGTTGTGGTGGGGCTCAGTGCCACCGGTACAGTCAATAAGGCTATGGACGTAGATACCGTCACTCTGTTTTTAGCGATGCTCGCGGTTCTGGGTCTCGGATTTTTACTGGTCTGCTTAGTGTTCTCTGTAGTTGCAGTTATCCATGGTTCGCGAACTGCCAGCAAACGACCAGCGCTACCGGCATCGCTGCAACCGCTGCGTTTGGGAATCGGCCAAGTCGCGCTGCCTTTGGCATTTCTTGTGGCACTGACTTGCACGGTAGGAAGCTTGTATCTCTCTGAAGTTGCCAAGTTTCCGCCCTGCATACTCTGCTGGTACCAGCGCATAGTTATGTACCCCCAGGTGATCATTTTGGGAATCGCAGCGCTCAGGCGTGATGTGCTGGTCAAATGGTATTCGGTGCCGCTCGTCCTCATTGGTCTCGCCATTGCGATTTACCATTATCTGATAGAACGCTTTCCTTCTACTGTCTCGTTCTCCTGCACTGATGATGTTCCATGTTCAACGGTGTGGGTTTGGAAATTTCACTTCCTCTCGATTCCTGCCATGGCCGGCATCGGATTTGCTCTGATAGCCGTGCTGACATTGCTGGCATGCAACGTTGACCGATCTGCCCAAAACAATTCAGAGCTTGATAGCGCTGAACCCACAAACAAAAATGAGGACGCATGAACGAACAGAAGCATGAGGGTGCAGACCCCTACGCAAATCTCACAAATCGCACCACAGGAAACCGGCCAAAAACTGGTCTGATCATTGTGGGCGCAACCGTGGCGGTGGTGCTTGTTCTTGGCGCAGTAGCGTTCTTTGTTACCCGTAGCGAGAACAACGCAGACACCGCAGCGATCGAGAACGACACTGGTGCGCAGGCCGCACAGAACGCAAAGCAGGAACAAGCCTCGGTCACCGTCATTGGTGAACCGCTAGCCGCTTACCCACAAACGAGTTCCATGGTGGTGCCGCCCGGCGAGGACCCTGCCGTTGGGCAAACGCCGCCAGTGCTTGAGGGGTTCAGCTTCGATGGCAGTCCCGTCAAGATCGATCCAGCCGATGGTCGAGCCAAGGTCGTGATCTTTGTTGCGCACTGGTGCCCGCACTGCCAGGTAGAGGTCCCGCTCATTCAGGAATGGATCGACGAAGGTAATCAGCCAGAAAACGTTGACTTCTATGCCGTGAGCACATCGGTCAAGCGAGATCAACCAAATTATCCACCCTCAAAATGGGTAATCAAAGAGGGCTTTACTCCCAAGGTGATGCTCGACGATCCTGCTGGTACTGCCGCTCAGGCATATGGTCTGCCCGGATTTCCCTACTTCGTCATGATGGACTCTGGAGGCAAAGTCACCCAGCGTGCCTCTGGTGAAGTTCCAATTGATCAGTTTGGGACTCTTGTAACGGCACTTGGATCTCAGCAGGCAGCCTCATAAGGCAAACTGCTCAGGCTGTTTTTGGCTAAGAACTTAGGCAGGCCTTGCCCACGAGTCGGCGATCAAGCAGATCTCGAAGGGCAGTGCCTGCCTCGGCCAGCGCATAGGACTGTGGCTCGACCGGGGTTATCGCTCCTTCTTCTATTGCCGCTATGACCTCTCCAAGGAGCGTGGCGTTGTCTGCAGGGTTTTCCATTGCCCAGGCGCCCCAGTCAACGCCAATGACCTGCCGGTTGCGGAGCAGAATCTGATTAGCGGGAAGCGATGGAATGACACCCGAGGCAAACCCGATCACTAGGTATCGGCCATTGTTTCCGAGGGACCGCAATGCAGACTCTGCAAGTGGGCCGCCCACTGGGTCAACCACGATGTCGGCCCCGCCGCCGGTCAACTCTCGAACCCGAGTCTTCAGGTCCTCAGTCGAGGAATCAATCACCCCGTGAGCCCCTCGCTCGATACAGAGTCGAAGCTTCTCACTTGTCGATGCCACGGCGATGACCTTGGCTCCATGAGCCCTCGCAACGTCAATCATTGCCAGACCGACTCCGCCTGCGGCGCCAAGCACGACCACCCATTCTTCTGGCGCAAGCTGAGTTCGTTGAGTAAGTGAGTACCAGGCTGTTGCATAGCTCTGAGTCATCGTCGCAGCTTGGGCATAGCTCAGGCGGTCAGGAATGGGAACGATCTGAGAAGGGCTCAGAACTGCTTCGTCGGCAAATCCGCCGAGTCCAATGGATGCAAAGACCCGGTCGCCGACGTTGAAGCCCTGAACCTGTTCGCCTACCTCAGTAATCTCGCCAGCAATCTCAGACCCTGGGATGAACGGCAGTTGCGGCCGAATCTGGTACTTGCCTTGCACGAATAGTGCATCCACATAATTGAGCCCGCTAGCCCAGATATGCACTCTGACCTGATGTGCCGAACATGGTGCAGTTGGAAGCTGCTCTACAACAAGGGATTCGGGCTCGCCTAGCTCTCGACACATCACAGCACGCATGAGATGAGCTTAGGCTGTAGGAACTGATGGACATTGAGAAGGAACACGCCCGGAAAGCATTGCAGCACTCGCAGGGATCAGTCCTGTGGCTCGATAGTTCAGACCGACCGCCAGAAAATGAGTCTCTCGAGGGCACAGTAGAGGCAGATCTTGCAGTGGTCGGTGGTGGTTTCACCGGACTTTGGGCGGCACTGCAGGCAAAAGAGCGGGACCCATCCCGAGAAGTCATCCTGATCGATTCCGGAAGAATCGGCGAGCAGGCTTCCTCTAGGAACGGCGGGTTTCTATCGGCCACGTTGACTCATGGGCTAGCCAACGGGGTGGCTAGGTTTCCGAAACAGGTCAGGGAACTCGTGCGGCTCGGTCAAGAGAATTTTGATGGCCTAGTAGCCAGCCTGCAGACCCACCAGATTGACGCTGCTCTCGAACTGACTGGCAACCTGATTGTGGCCGATGCTGAATGGCAAGTGAGTGGGGTTGTTGAGTTTGTTGACTTACTCAAAGAGTATGGCGAGCAGGCTGAATTCCTAGGGGCTGAACAAGCTCGAGCTCAGGTCCACTCGCCGACCTATCTTGCTGCGGCCCAAGTTGAGTCTGGCGAGGGCCTCGTGGACCCGGCTCGCCTTGCTTGGGGACTTGCCGCTGCCTGCCGAGGCTTGGGGGTGCGCATGTTCGACAACACCAGGATGGTGACCATGGTGCGCAGTGGTGCAGGAGTTTTGCTGCGCACGCAGAACACAGGCGGTGGTGGCGGAGAAATTCGAGCGAATGCTGTGGTGCTCGGAACGGGGGCATTCCCAAGCCCGTTACGTGCCATCAATCGACGTGTGGTGCCGGTGTACGACTATGTCCTTGCCACCGAACCTTTGAGTTCGCAGCAGTTGGACTCGGTTGGGTGGAAGGGTCGCCAAGGCCTAGCTGATACATCCAATCAATTCCATTACTACCGCCTTACCCAAGACAACCGAATCCTGTGGGGCGGCTATGACGCTGTGTTCTACAACTGGGGCAAAGTGCATCCGAAGCTTGATCAACGACCTGAGTCGCATCAACTGCTGGCCGAACAGTTCTTTCGGACATTTCCGCAGCTAGAGGGTTTGCAGTTCAGCCATCGTTGGGGTGGAGTGATTGACACCTCGACAAGGTTTTCGGTGGGTTTTGGTACTGCGCTAGATGGCCGAGTCGCTTATGCCGTTGGCTATACCGGCCTCGGGGTAGGCGCCACCCGGTTTGGTGCTCGTGTATGTCTTGACTTGCTGTATCAACCGCAATCGGAATTGCTGCAGCTTGACCTGGTACGCAAGAAGATGTTGCCGTTTCCGCCGGAGCCAATTCGCACTGCTGGGATCCAGTACACGCGCCGGGCTATTGCCCGAGCCGATGCTCATCAAGGCCGGCGGGGTGCTTGGCTGCGAACCTTGGATGCCCTTGGGCTCGGATTCGATAGCTAAACCCTTACAGTCTCTTGGAAGCCAGCGAATTGCTCACCCTAGCTTTCGGTCCGTAACGTCAGACTGTCCTACTTGGCCACGTTGGCTATTCGCTTCCTAGGAGATACCAATGCGCAATCCCAAAGACTTCTTCAAGCCGCTGGCCGCTGGTGCCCCCGAGCCACTCAGAGAGATCCCTTTTCGGCCCTCTCGCATGATTCATTTCTTTCCGCCTCACCTAGAAAAGGTCACGGCGAAGCTGCCAGAGATTGCACCCACAGTGGATGTCCTTCTGGGCAACTTGGAAGATGCAATCCCTATGGATGCCAAAGAGGCAGCCCGAGAGGGACTGGTTCGTGTAGCAAAAACTGTTCCAATGGGGGATACCCAGCTCTGGACCAGAGTGAACAGCTTGGACTCGCCATGGGCACTTGATGACCTTGAGGTACTTGTTGGTGAAGTGGGGGACAAGCTTGACGTCATCATGATTCCCAAGGTCGAAGGGCCCGAAGACATCCATTATGTGGATCGCCTATTGGCACAGCTCGAAGCGAAGGCCGGCCTGAAGAAGCCGCTGATGGTCCATGCAATTTTGGAGACAGCGCGTGGAGTGGCCAACGTCGAAGAGATCTGCGCCGCTTCGCCACGCATGCAGGGCCTGTCACTTGGGCCTGCGGACTTGGCTGCGAATCGTCGAATGAAAACCACCAGAGTGGGTGGCGGTCACCCGGGTTACCTAGTTCGTGAAGACCCGCATGAAGACGAAGGGCCTCGCACCACGTATCAGCAGGACCTGTGGCATTACACCATTGCGCGCATGGTTGATGCCTGCGCAGCGAATGGGATCCTTCCCTATTACGGGCCCTTTGGTGACATCAAAGATGTGCTTGCATGCGAGGATCAATTCCGTAACGCCTATTTGCTGGGCTGCGTGGGAGCCTGGTCGCTCCACCCAGTACAGATTGCAATTGCGAAGAAGGTCTTCTCGCCAGAACCTTCCGAGGTTGACCATGCCCGCGAGGTAATCGAAGCCATGGGTGACGGCACAGGTGCCATCATGCTGAACGGAAAGATGGAAGACGATGCCTCGGTCAAGCAGTGCCATGTTGTAGTTGAACTGGCCAGGCAATTGTCCGAGCGCGACCCTGAACTGGCAGCTAGTTACGGCTTCTAGTTCTCTCCCTAGGATTCCTGTCCTGCACTGACCTGACCTGTCCTGTCCTGCTACACGAAACGAGAAATACCATGAGTGAGTTCCGTCCACGCCGAAGCGTCCTCTACATGCCAGGTGCGAATGACAAAGCCCTAGAGAAGGCCAAGACCCTTCCCACGGACGCGATCATCTTTGATACCGAGGACTCAGTAGCGCCTGATATGAAAGCCGTTGCCAGAG
>CAMDLX010000114.1 GCA_945901935.1 Bifidobacterium breve
CAAATCACCGGGTGCCAAGAATGGAACCGGCATGGCCTCTGTCAGGCCAGCACCTACAAGAGCGCGACGCAAGCAACGTCGATCCAGTTGCCGCTCGGTGAGCTCTCCTGCATGCGGAGATGTTGGAATGGTCTTTGGGATTCGAGCCATGCCGTAATGGCGGGCAACCTCTTCGATGACATCTACTTCAATGCTCGAGTCCGGCCGCCAAGTTGGCACCTGCACTAGTAGCTCTTCACCATCGCCCGAATCTTGGACAGGCTCGGTAACAAATCCAATTGGATCAAGCAACCCCTGGACCTGTTCACGGCTCAGGGCTGTTCCAAGCAGGCCATTTACCTTGTTCAGGCGAACTCGAATCCTTGCAGCCTGCGGAAGGTTACCCGCAACATCGTTTTGATCGGGATGGAGCTGAGCTGGGGAGATTGCAGAGAGCAGCTCGGCAAATCTACGGCCCGCAAGCGGTGCCAACTCTGGGTCCACACCGCGCTTGAATCGGAGCGATGCCTCGGAGTGCAGGTTGAGTCGGGTGGAGGTGGCTGCAACGGCCTCCGGGTCCCACCATGCGAGTTCTAACAAGACATCTGTGGTGGTTTCGGAGATTTCCGTTGAGGCACCACCCATGACCCCTGCGATTCCTACTGCTGCATCTGATCCATCAGCAATCACGCCATCTGCTGCTGTCAGGCTGCGAGTGACGCCATCGAGAGTCAGGATCTGCTCCCCCTCTGTTGCCCAGCGCACCCGCAATTCCCCCGAAGGAAGTTTGGAAAGGTCATAGGTGTGATTCGGCTGTCCTAGTTCGAGCATGACGTAATTCGATACGTCAACCACGTTGTTGATTGGACGCATACCAGCAGCGATGAGTCGCTGAGCCATCCAGCGCGGCGACTGCCCAAGCTGCACACCAGAGATCACTCGGGTGACAAACCGTCCGCACAGCTCAGGGGCAAGAATCTGCACCGAGGAAAGCCCGGTCGAGGACTCCCCTGCTGCGGATTCCCCTGCTGTCGGGGGGCTGAACTCAGTCAGTGCGAATGGCACACCTTGGCGCGCTGCGAGGTCCCTCGCGACACCCATAACGCTCAGCGTGTCGGGCCTGTTCGGAAGTGCATCAAATTCAAAGACGACGTCCTCACGCAGATCGAGTGCCTCGGTTATGGGCAGACCAAGAGCAAGGTCCGGCGGAAGGATCAGAATGCCTTCGTGGTCATCGCCAATCTCCATCTCGCGGCCAGAACACAACATGCCGTTACTCGCCTGGCCACGCATCTTGCGCGGTGCGATGAGCATTCCCGAGGGCATCTCGGTACCAATTGTGGCGAGGGGGACACGGTCACCCACAGCCATATTGGTCGCCCCACAACAGATCTGCAGCGCTTCACCATCGCCTAGATCGACATCAACCAAACAGATCTTGTCGGCGTCGGGGTGAGAGCGAATCTCGAGTACCTGAGCTACGACAATGCCAGCAAGGGACGTACCAATCTGATGGATGGACTCAAGTTCCATACCAAGGTCAGTGAGTTGAATGGCAATCTCATCGGTCGTGCCCGTGATGGGGGCAAACTCGCGGAGCCAAGAGAGAAGCACCTTCATGTTGTGTGGTCCATTGGTGAGTCAGTTCAGTCGGGTATCGGGTGGGATCAGCGCAGTATCAGAATTGCGAGAGGAAGCGAACATCATTGGTTACGAACTCGCGTAGGTCTTCAACCCCGTAGCGAATCTTGGCTAGGCGGTCGATGCCAAAACCAAAGGCGAACCCTGACCACTCCTGTGGATCTAGGCCGCCAGCTCGCAGAACATTGGGGTGCACCATCCCGCAGCCACCGACTTCGAGCCATGACCCGTCAGCTGCCGAAATATCGAACTCCGCTGAGGGCTCAGTGAATGGAAAATAAGAGGGCCGCAATCGACTCGTCATCTCATCACCGAAATAGGCCTTCACAAAGCTCTCGATAGTTCCCGCTAGGTCGCCCATCGTGATGCCTCTGTCGATAACGAGCCCTTCGATCTGATGGAAAACCGGAAGGTGCGTTGCATCGGCGGTGTCTCGCCGATAAACCCGACCGGGGCACACGACATAGATCGGCGGACCCGAACCATCACGCACGGCGCGCAGCATGGATCGAATCTGCACCGGAGAAGTATGCGTGCGGAGCAGAAGCTGTTCCTCGCCAAGGCCTTCTAGTTGCGATGAATCCAGATAGAGGGTGTCCCAGAGAGATCGAGCGGGGTGCGCAGGAGGCAGATTCAGAGCCTCAAAGTTGAACCAATCGGTTTCGACCTCGGGACCATCGGCAACGGTGAACCCCATCGAGCAGAACACGTCCTCAAGGCGTTCCCAAGTTTGGGTAATCACGTGACTATGACCAACGGTTGCTTTCGCAAGCGTCTCAGTTAGGTCGACGCGTTCAGTGGCAAGCTGGGCTGCGCGAGCGGCTGACTCGAGCTTCGACCTTGAGTCTTGCGCTGCAAGTTCGAGCTGCTGCCGGGCGGCGTTCATCTGCGAACCAAGCGCTTTGCGCTCTTGTGGTTCGAGGTCCCGGAACGAAGCCTTCATGCCGCTCAACAGAGATTGCGGCCCAAGGTACTGAAGTTCTAATTCGTGAATCTCGGCGAGCGATTCCGCAGCAACAAACGCGGCAGCACCCTCAACGGCTATCTGTTGTGGGTCAACTGTCATTCCTAGGTGTCCTGCATCTTGGTGTTCGGCCTCGGAGTCATTCTTGTTTCTCAGTCAGCGGCAAGGTTCCGGCCGCGGATTCAAAATGTACTCCGGCTGTTCGACGTTGACGCGCAGCCTCAAAGAGAAATACTGACCCTGCGACAGCAGCGTTCAACGACTCAACTTGACCCTCCATCGGAATCGAGACCGCAAGGGTGCACCGCTGAACCAGATTCTGATCTAAGCCATGGGCCTCGCTACCCAACAACAGCGCACCAGCTGCTTGAAGAGGTGCTTGTTCAGCGAGTATCCCCGTACCGACCACCGTGGCCCAGGTTGCAAGTCCCGCCGAGGAACAGTCTGTCAACAACTGTTCGACGTCAACGTTCTCGGCTACTGCCACACGGAACACCGCGCCGGCTGTAGCTCGAACCGTCTTAGGGTTGTAGAGATCCACGGTCCGTTCAGTCATGACGACCCCGGCACAACCAGCCGCCTCGGCTACGCGGATGAGGGTGCCTGCGTTTCCCGGATCAGCTAGTTCCACAAGCACCAGGAGAGGCCTGTTCGTGGCCACTGCCAGAGCAATCAAGTCTGCAACATCAGCTTGTCGCTGCTTTGCGACCGCCACCATATCCTGCGGTGCTGCAACCTCGAGAACCTTACGGAGGGCACCTCTGGTGACTTCCTTTACCCGAACCTGTGCTGCACGTGCAGCCCAGATTGCCTCATGGTTGAGAGCTTCGGGCTCAACGTAAATCGACTCGATCTCTGCTTCTGCCGCTAACGCCTCGGCGAGCAAGATCGGACCGTCAATGAGATAAGCACCTTCCTCGGAACGCGTACTGCGGCGCCGAGAAAGGCGCCGCAGCCGTTGAAGTTCTGGGTTGGTCGGACTGAGAGCGCTCAGCTCTCGGCTCCTGCAGGCTCACTATCGTCAGCGGACTGCGGGGCGGCGGCAAGAGCGTCCTGCGCCACCTTCACGAGCGCCGCAAAAGCGTCATCGTCACGAACGGCTAGGTCTGCAAGCACCTTGCGGTCAACTTCAACCTCGGCCAAGTTCAGCCCGTTGATGAAGCGGCTATAGCTCATGCCATGAATTCGGCATGCTGCGTTGATGCGCTGAATCCAGAGCCGACGCATCTCGCCCTTGCGTGCGCGACGGTCACGGAAGGCGTACTGCCCTGCGTGCATGACGGCTTCGTTTGCGGACCGGAAGCTGCGGCTCCGGTTTCCGTAATAACCCTTTGCCTTGCCGAGTACGGCGCGACGTTTCTTCTTTGCGTGAACTCCACCCTTGACACGTGCCACTGGGCGCTCCTTCTACTAGATGTGACGAAAAATCAGCTCCGGATCAGCGATCCGGTTGGTCTACAAACCCTGTTGGACTAGAGACCCTGTTGGCTTACAGACTCTGCTGGACTAGAGACCCAGCAACCGGCGAGCACGACGGGCATCACCAGGGGACAACTCGCTAGAGCCAGCAAGGCGACGCTTGCGTTTTGGGGACTTCTTTTCAAGGATGTGATTCAGTCCGGCCTTGCGGCGGGTGATCTTTCCTGTGCCGGTGACCTTGTAACGCTTCTTGGCTCCGGAATGTGTCTTCATCTTTGGCATTGTTTTTCCTCTGTCTGATGCGGATCAGTTGGCTTCACCGACAACGGCCGGCTCTGCTTCGTTTTCTGCTTCTTCAATAACTTCTTCTGTTTCAACTGCTTCTTCGACCTCGGCTACAGCCTCGATCTCTGCTTCTAGTTCGATCTCTGCTTCGGCTTCGAGGACTTCCTCAACTGCTTCAGCGGTTTCGACTTCTTCTGCGGCTTCTACTTCTTGCGCTTCTTGAGCTGTGTGCCCATCGGCGCTGATTCCCACTAGTTCGGGTGCCTCTGGTGTGGCATCCGCCATGATGGCGTCCATACGTTCTTCAGCATGTTCCGCTGCTGCTGCAGCCTCACTTGCCTTCTTTTCCTGAGCTTTCACCATGTCTTGGGCTTTTTTGTCTGGCCCAAGGACCATGGTCATATTGCGTCCGTCTTGCTTGGCCATGATTTCGACCTTGCCGACATTGACTACCTCTGCTGCTACTCGGTCAAGGATGCGTCGCCCAAGTTCTGGGTGCTGCATCTCTCGGCCTCGAAACATGATCGTGACTTTGACTTTGTGGCCCTCAGTTAAGAACTGAGCAACTTTCCTCGTCTTGGTTTCGAAGTCTCCGCTCCCAATCTTGGGGCGATACTTCATCTCCTTGACGATGATGTTTGTGGCCTTCTTACGCGACTCTTTTGCTCGTTGCTGTGCCTCGTACTTGAACTTGGTGAAGTTCATGATTCGGCAAACAGGAGGTCTGGCCTCTGGGGCCACTTCCACAAGATCAAGATCCATCGATCGAGCGATAGACAGTGCCTCGGGCAAAGATTTGATTCCGAGTTGCTGTCCGTCGGGATCGATTAATCGAACCTCGCGGGCTCGGATCCTGTCATTGGTCCGAGTTTCGTCTCCAGGTGAAGCAGCTATGACTGGTTACTCCTCAACATCACGTCCATTCTGCAGGGATCGCATTGGATTTAGCACGACTGCTCAAGAACGGCGGCCCAAAAACGAAAGGGGCGAGTGCGCGAGCACCCGCCAATGACCGGCAATCGCAGTGCTGTTTGGCACGGCTATCGTGGGCATATCAGATCCTGATCGCACCTGACGGACTCCCACAAGTGGGATTTCGTGCTGTGGCCAGGAGGGGCGGGAGCCCTCTTGCTCAGTTGTAGCTAGTACTGTAACAGCCTGCTTAGCTCCGAACAGCATTGAGTTTGGATCTTAGAAATCCCCATACGCATAACCGGCAACCAAGACTTTGGAGAATCACCATGAGCTCGCTCTGGACACCCGACGGCGAACGACCAGTTCAGCGAGCTGCTAGCCCGGCCGCAGAGGTGGAAGAAGGACTCAGTGGTGACCCACTTCGGGCCGCTGCTGCAGCAATTGGCGTGGATTTGGATTCCCTCACTGAGGAAGAAAGAAACCAGCTTCAAATCGAGCTCAATGAGATGATGCGAGTACGCAGAGAGGTCGCAGCTACTCCGGCAGCAGAGATGCTGGCCAACTATCTGATGCGGTTCTTTGACTTGGCCACGATCTACCTAGAGGGCGAGCCACCGGCATTTGCCGAGGCTGCAACAGTCATCGAGGCGTTCCGGTCTGTATTGGATGGCCTCGGTGATCGACTCGGTGAGCACCGTCCAATGTTGACCGAAGCACTTGGTCAATTGCAGATGGTGTTCGTACAGGTGAAGCAGGGCACTGAAAACGCCTCACCTGACTCCTCAGCTACCTAGGAGGTAATCTGCACGGCTTCTACCCTGCCGAGTGTCCCCTGCTTCAGTACAAAGGTGACTGCGGTTCCAACTGCGATGTTGCGAGAGCCGTCTGCGATTGCAGTGCAATGGAAGTTGAACGCAGTGCCCTGAGCGTCAACAACTGTTCCAAGGCCAACGAACTCATCAAAGCTCTGAACTGTGCCTGACTGAGTCGCTCGAGTTGCCATCGGTGTGCTCCCTTACTGCTTCAGCGAAACTCGTGAACCATAAACTCAGTGAACGATTTTACTCAGCGAAAGCTCGATCAAATCCGTGGCCCCGGCATCTTTTAGCGCAGGAATGAGCAAGTTGATCTGATTCTTGGGAACCACAGTCTCTACTGCATACCCAGCGCCACCATAGAGCTCGTTGACGGTCGGGGTCTTCATGGCAGGGAGCACCGCAATGACCTCTTCAAGGCGAGACTTTGCACAGTTCAACTTGACCAGAACCTTTCCACGAGCCTCCATCACCCCAAGTAGCAAGGTCAGGACCTGCTCCATTGCATGGCGCTTCTCTGGGTCCTCATAGGCTGCACGGTTGGCGACGAGTTCGGTGTAGGAAATCAGCACCTCGTCGATGATGCGCAACCCAGCGGCACGCAGGGCGTTTCCTGTCTCGGTGATCTCGACGATGCAATCAACAATGTCGGGAACCTTGGCCTCGGTTGCGCCGTAGGAGAGCCGGATATCGGCCTGCACTCCCTTGGACTCGAAGTAACGCTGCGTGATTCCCATGTACTCAGTGGACACTCGCACACCCACTGGCAAGTCCTCGGCACTCTGGTATGCAGAATCCTCGGGAACAGCGAGCACAACCTTGATTGGCTTACTCGTCGCCTTTGAATAACGAAGTTCACCCAGGCTGACCACATCGGAGCCAGTCTCTTCAATCCAGTCGCGGCCAGTGATACCTAGGTCAAACAAGCCATCGGCTACGTAGCCTGCAATCTCTTGGGGACGCAGGATTCGGACGCTTTCGATGCGAGGGTCGTCAATGGTTGCTTTGTAGGCCACCGAGGAACTTCGATGCACTGACAAGTCAGCAGCCTCGAACAATTCCATGGTGGCTTTTTCTAAGGAACCTTTGGGCAGTACGAGCTTGAGCACGCAGCGAGGCTAGCCGCAGCACCCCCACCAGACTGAAACGAGTTAGCTCTACCAGTCCACAACCGGCACTGCTGGGAAGATCTGTGGGCTTTGCTCCATCAACTTGGCACAATCCCAACTCTGCTCAACGGGCACCAGCACGATCGGGCTCTTGTTCAGATCGGGCACTTGGATCCACTCGGCGCGCGTAATGAACATCGGATTTGAGGCCCCAATGATGAGTTGCTCCGAGTTATCAGTAACGGTGCCAATCAGCGACAGGTTCTTTTGCTGGGTCACCTCATACTGAAAGATCTCCCGACGAGCAATGTAAATATCACCCTGCAGTTCCTCGGTCACCTTGATGTGCACCGTTATGCCTGGGTTGCCATCGCCGTCATCGTCAACCGTGCGGGGGTCGTTCGGATCAGTCGGCAGCGCATCGTTAGCGGGGTCAGCGAACTCAATCCCAATACCCGTTGGAGTCGGCGGCCGCTCAAGATGCAACTTTCCGTTACGCAGGCTCACATCCACCTTTGCGGCGATTGGCTTGATCGCACTGGTTGCAGCATCCGAGATGGTGGTTTCTATCGGTTGGTCACCGCGGTGTTCTGCATGGCAGAAGGACTCAGTAGCCATCAGCGAACCGTCTTTCATAGCCAAGTCCGTAAACCCGTAGCTGATGATGAGCGTTTTCATGTCGGTGCTCTCATAGGCCACCACGTCGTAATGCGCATA
>CAMDLX010000115.1 GCA_945901935.1 Bifidobacterium breve
GGTTTATTCCGGTGGGAAGTAGCAACCGATCAGAGGTGTGTCACGGGGGAAACCCCGAGTCGGGCCGCTGTCCGGTCGGGTAGCTCAGTTGGCAGAGCGACCGCCTGAAAAGCGGTAGGTCCGGGGATCGACGCCCCGCCCGACCACAATACAATTCCAAGCAAATACCTGGATTCTGGCGCCTGTAGAGGCGCCTTTATTCTTTTTCGAAACCCATTTACTTGATCGGTTCATAGGACGAAATAATGCTCCGAGGTTACCTACCGAGCCAGGCTGAGTAGGCAGGTAACCTCGCAGACCGATTCGACCTACCCGGCGCAGAACCCGAAGGTCTTGGGAGCACCGGCTTTCACCACGGCGTTCAACGGCGTTCCTTGCGCCGTCATAGTCGTGCCCACGATCTTGTAGTTCGCTTCCCAAACACTGGTGACCTTGCCTTTCGTGATCGGCACCTTGACTGTCCAAGTGACGGCTGTTTGGCTCGTTGTCGACACCGTCACGTCTGCGCAGTAACCCGTTCCCCAATCGCTCGTGACTTTGATGGTCCGATTCACGGTTGCAGGTGTAGTGGGCGTGGTAGTCGTTGTTGTAGTCGGCGCTGTAGTCGTCGTGGTAGGAGGCGTTGTGGTAGTCGGCGTTGGTGTTGGTGTTGAGGAGCTGACAATCGAGCAGCTAACGACAACGCCATTGAGAGTCGCCGAACACGTAGACGGGTTCGGAGTCGCGTAACCAAGATCGGTGAACCCTAAACCACGGTCGGTGAATCCGAATGCCGTCGAGCCGCCGCTGGCGATCGAACCATTCCACGCAACATTCGAAAAGGACACCTTTCCGTCAGCAGCGGTCGCCGAAGCATCCCAAGGCTCCACGGGCGAAGTCCAAGGCAAAGTAACCGTCCATGCGCTTGCCGCTGCACCGGTTGCATTTTTCACCGTCGCAGCAAAGTTGCGCCCACTTCCCCATTCGTCAGTTTTCGTCAGAGCAAACTGAACGCCCGCTCCCGGAACGGTCGTGGTCGGCCCAGAAGGAACAGTCGTTGTCGGGGCTGCAGGAACGGTCGTGGTTGGCGCTGCAGGGACCGTGGTCGGCGTAGGGGTTGGTTGTCCCGACGCGTTCACCGTCACGTCGTTACAGGAATAGAAAGCTTCCGGGCTGTCGCTGCGCTGCCAGATCATGTAGATCATCGAATGCGTTGCACGGTTTGGCAGGTTCATACGCAAGACGGTGAATGCCTCTGATGCGGTCTGACCGGACTGGTGAACCAATTCAAGATCGCTCCACTTCAATGGTGCAGCCTTCACGTCAAAGCCTGGCTTGGTGATGTATACGCGGTAGTAGAGCGTGGCGTGGGGTGCACTGTTGTCCCACTTCAGCTCGTACTTACCGTCCGATGCGGGGGTCAAGTTCGTGACCGGCCATTTGTCACTCGCAGTATCGAAAGTGGCGTACTGCTCGTTCCCAGCCGAGCAGAGTTTCCCGTCGGGAATGATTGACTCGTGCTGCCCCGCTGCGGTGCCAATCCTGATTCCGTTCCAGTCGTAGAGCGCCTGAGTGTTTGCAGCCCAGGCTTGTTTACATACCTCATTCTCGGGAGTCAGGAACCTGCAGTTGTAGATGCGCGAGGCAGGCGCCATGCTCGATCCGTGCGCCGAAACACTAGATTCGGTGGCTACAACACCAACCGCTGCGAGTACGGCCGAAATGGAGAGTGCAGCGATTATTCGAATAGGGGTTCTAGCTTGTCTCATGGTTGCCTTTCGTCGGGTTCTGTCTTGCTGATCTACTCTTTCGACGAAAGGTAACGTCAAACTTGAATGAACTTTCCTACCCACACTGTCAACCTATGTAAACATTTAGCTGATAGGAAGCTAACTCTTATTAAAGGGAAGTCTCCGTGCCGCGATGTACAACATCGGCCTAGGGTTCACTGTTCGAATGCGTCCGAGGGGACTCAACAATTCCTAACCAATAAGCAAAGTCTGGCGCCTGAATAGGCGCCTTGATTTGTTTTCGAGCCTCCGGAACCCAGCGCTAGCTCTTGTGGTTATCTGCAAGAAATGCAGCCGCCGCCGAAACCCGCAGTTGCACCCGAGTCCCTACGGCAGTCACATCGGATCTCCCGCTCGGCCGCAGCGAAGCTATCTCGATACGCTGCCCATCCGACCCCAAAAGAGTCAGCCTGATGAGCTCTCCCTCAATGCGCGAAGTCGCTACTTCGAATAAGCCTTGCTCGTCATGGCTCACTGCGAATTGTCTGGGGCGAATCGCTAAGAGCCCCTCACTTCCGCCGGCGTCATGGCCCACATCTTGAATCGGCAGCGATCCACAGACGGTTTGGAACGCATCCCCATGACGCTTCGCAGGGAGTTCAACAACTGGCCCCGTTGCTCGAGCAACCGCCAGAGTAGCGGGACGGTCGTACAGATCTGCTGGCGCTCCCTGTTGCACAATGTGTCCACTGTCAAGAACTGCAACCTGGTCTGCCATCCGGAATGCCTCGCCCGCATCATGGGTGATGAGTAGCGCAGTTGCCCCGGCAGCTTCGAGCGCATCCGAAACGTGTCTGCTTACCTCGCCACGCAATGAAGCATCAAGAGCGGAAAACGGCTCGTCAAGCACTACTAACCGTGGCGATGGGGCAAGCGCTCTGGCCAATGCCACACGCTGCTGCTGACCCCCCGATAACTCATGCGGGCGGCGCTGTTCAAAACCAACAAGTCCGACTAGTTCGAGGCATTGCGCTACTCGCGCTGGTCGTTGCGATCCACGCGGCAGGCCAAAGGCAACATTCGCTGCAACTGAGAGGTGTGGAAACAATGCTCCCTCTTGGGGCACAACTCCAACGCCACGGCGCTCTGGTGCAACAAACACTCCCCCTCCAGCCACGAGCTCGCCATCGAGTTCTACACAACCGACATCTGGAGAAACGAATCCCGCAATGATTCGTCCCAACGTTGTCTTTCCACTTCCCGATTCGCCCATCAGAGCGACAACTTGCCCGGGGTCTACTGATAGGTCAATACCCTTCAGAACTTGGACGTCACCAAATCCATGAGTCACACCCTCAACGGACAAGCGCGGCGTGCTCATCTAGTGACCTGA
The DNA here is from genome assembly GCA_945901935.1 of Bifidobacterium breve. Lineage (GTDB taxonomy): Bacteria > Actinomycetota > Acidimicrobiia > Acidimicrobiales > Microtrichaceae > IMCC26207. The sequence continues at coordinate 3,103 of CAMDLX010000115.1, forward strand.
GCTACGAGGTGTTCTGAGTCAGGAGTGATCCGGGTCATACAAGGCTCCTGGCGCTGCTCTGCGCGGCACCACGTTTTGGTCGCCCGAGCCTAGCGGCGACAAGTGCCGGGATAATCGAAAACGCTATGAGGGTGAGTGCGAAAGGTGCCACCGAGGCATCGTCCGACACTCCTGCCCAAGCCCATAATCGGGTTGCCAATGTGTCAGTACCCGCTGGCCGCAGCAACAGCAGTGCAGGGAGTTCCTTCGCAGTTGTTAACGCCACGACAGCAACGCTCACTGCGATGGCTGGTAACACCGACGGCAGAGTTACTCGCAAGAAAACTTCCGTTCGGGACCTTCCAGTTGATCGCCCTACATCTGTCAACACTTCGGGCTGTTGCTCAAACGCAACGCGAAGCGCGCCAAGCGCCAAAGACAGGGTCAGTGCAACCTCTGCGAGCACCACGATTGGCCAGCGTTGATAGATCGGTTGCAGCACTCGAACCCCGATATATACAAATGACAAGGCCACCACGATGCCCGGCAAACTATGAGCCAGCATCACTGCACGTTCGGCACCGAGCGAAGCAACACTGCGGAACCTTGCCACGAGCCAAGCAAGTGGTAACGCAACTGCCACTGCGACTAAGGCCACAACCGCCCCGAGTAGCAACGTAGTTATCAGTGCACTGACAAATTCCCAGAGTTCCACCTCGGTTCCACCCCGGGACCACCAGAAAAGGTACGAGGCCACGGGAAACCCAACCGAGACCGCTGCGAGCAATGACAAGAACGTAATTGCCACCCATTTTCCTCGGCCTAAGGGCACTGCCAATGTTGCTCTCGCAGCGCCGCCCCCGACCCGGGCTGCGTCTCGAGTGCCACGAACTAGTGACTCACCCAAAACAAACACCAATGAAATCCCGACAAGGGCAACTGCTAGAACTGCTGCCCGAGAGGGATCGAATCCAGCCCGATAGGCACCGAGGATCACCCAGGTGAATACCGGAACCCTCATGATTGCCACGGCGCCAAAGTCTGCAAGCGCATAGAGCGAAGCAAGCAGCATGCCCGCCGCCACACCCCGACGTGCCTGAGGCACAGTGAGACGAATCAGCACATGCCATGGGCTCTTTCCAAGCGATCGGGCAACTTCTTCTTGAGCAGGATCAAGACCACGCAGAACAGCCGTGACGTAGAGGTGCACCAGCGGGATGGTGGTGAACGTGAGTACCGCTACCGCTCCAGCAAACGACGCCGTTGCAGGCTCCCAAGACACCCACGCGTAGGCAGCGACATATGACGGAACCGCAAGCGGGATCACAACTAGCACATGGAAAAAACCGGGAATCGGCAAATCCGAGCGTTCCACCAGCCATGCAGTTGCAGTACCCACGACGCCTGCAAGAAGGCCGACAAGAACTGCCAAGCAAACGCTTCGAATCGCAAGCTGAGCCACGTCTGACCGCACCAGAATTTCTACAACACGTTGCCATCCAGCTTCGATCGCCTGAACCAGCAGGTAGACCAACGGAACGATCGCTAGAGCAGTTGCTGCAAAGGCAACGGCGAGCGCCCAGCGTGGTGCGCCGAGCGCTCGCGGTTGCATGGATTAGCGCTGAAGTAGACCGGTCTCGACGAGCAACTCTTGTGACTCGCCCACCGTGTCAAGATCCGAAAGATCAATCTTTGGCGGGTCAAGCTCTGCAAGCGCTGGCAACGACTCGTCGGCTGTAGCTTCAGAAGTCAGGGGGTACTCAAAGGTAGTCTCGGCGAAATATTTCTGACCTGTCTCCGACAACAAAAAGTCAACGAACTCCTGAGCCCCAGCGGGGTTCTTTGCAGACTTCAGAATCCCAATTCCGGCAACATTCACTAAACCGGCGGGATCTCCTCCAAGGACAAATTGATTCTTTGCTACAACTTTGTCCGCGCCCACCTCTTCTTGTTTTTCAAGCAGGTAGTAGTGGTTGACCAGACCGAGATCGATCTCACCGGAATCCACTGCATCACGCACCTGGGAGTTGCCCTCGTAAGCCACTGGATCTTGTGCTGCGAAGGCTTCCAACCATGCCTTCGCCTCGTCTTCTCCGCGCAGTACACGCAGGGCCGTAACGAAGGATTGGAACGAGGCATTCGATGGAGCAAAGCCGATCTTCCCTTTGTACTTGGGATCTAGAAGATCATCAACCGATTTGGGCGGATCACTGACAGTGTTTGGGTTGTAAATAATGACGCGGACTCGACCACTGGTACCTACCCAAGTTCCATCGGCGGCTCGATACTCCGCTGGAACTGCATCCACCGAGACGGCATCAAGTTCTGAAAGCAGGCCCGCCTTCGAGAGCGCACCGAGCGCCCCCGCATCTTGAGAGAAAAATGCATCAGCGGGTGACGCATCACCTTCGGTGATGATCTGAGCAGCTAGCTCGCCGCTGTCACCGGGCCGAAGATTGACCTTGATGCCAGTCTCCTCAGTAAATTGCTTGACGAGGTCGCCGATGAGCTCCTCTTTCCGTCCGGTGTACACCGTGATCTCTTGCTTCTCTCCGCCGGCGGCCGCAGTGGTTGTGCTCTCTGCAGAGTCATCGGTCCCGCCTCCACAAGCAGCAGTTGCAAACAGAAGTACTGCAAAACTAGCGAGTGCAACGACTCGAGTAGATACCTGATTTCTTGTACCTAACCGGAGGTTCATCATGTAGATCTCCATTTCATGCGAGAGTATTAGGGTTGCCTAACATTATGCGTTTGGGAAGTACACCATACCTGAGCCATGCATGCAACATTCATACGTAATCCCCGCAGAATGAAAGCACTTCCTAACTGTCGAGCGGCACCGAGTAGAACCAGAGCAGAACCCGAGCAGATCCAGAACAGAACGCTCACCGATGGGTATCAAAGGTGGGTGTGTCGTCTGCACCAGGATCGGCCTCGCGCAGGAAGCGGATCGGATCACGCAGGTCGTCCATATAACCCAAGGCGTACGCACCCATCTGATACCCCATCAGCCGTTGCACCTTCTCAGGCAAAGCTGCCGCAATTTCCTTGGGCACTGACAAGTACTGATTCTCTTCTTGGCGGAGCCAACCCAGCACATAGTCAACGTTGATTCCCACACGGTCCGCATCAGTTGTGTTCGCTCCCCCACCGTGAACCGTTCTGCCGGTGTAGATAACCACCGAGCCGCGCGGCATCGAGGCCGCAACTGTGTCTTCCTGAGTCAGCGCTCCAACCTCAGCATCACTCAGGCCGTTCTTGCCAACAGCTACTCGGGTTGCTCCGTTGGCCTCGGTGAACTCAGTGAGCGCCCACATAGTCGATACCTCAACCTCCATATCGGAGGGGAACTCAAAGAAGTCAAAGGACCACTGATCCCGATGCAGCAACTGAGCACTCTCTCCCGGGCCAATACAGATTGCCTGCGTCAGGTGAAGTTGAAAGGTTGTCTTTTGTGACCACAGCACCTTGTCAACAACTGCGAGCACTAAGTCATGAGCAATCATCTCGGCCGAACTCGAGGATCTGGCCAACAGCGCACCAGGCCGACGCGTGTGGGAGCCTTCGAAGCCGTCACGGCCCGGGCGAGTTGCCGCTAGGTGCGGCTCCATCTCAGCTTGGATTCGGTCACAGGTCTCAGCCGAGACAAGTTCCTCGACAATCACCGCTCCGTGGGTGCTCAGTGCAGTCACCACCTCGTCCACAGAAACTGACGCACTGAACCTGGGTATCTCTCGTTCCATTCCAGCGAGGCTAACCCCCGGGCGCTCCTACGGACTCAGCAAACAGTTTTCTCAGTAACAAAATTAATCTGTGGCGTTGGTGCAGCTTTGGGCGCTTGGACGAGCAGCGTGAGGCGACCTCGATACTCCATCGTGGTCATGCAGTTGTCGCCAGGAACTGTCAGTTTTACTTGCAGGGTCGTGGTCTCCTTGACCTCCTCCACCCCAGTCAGTTCGACCTCAAATCGATCGACTCCAGTGCCAACTGCAAAATAGCTTGACCCCGGACTCAGGCTAGGCACTGTCTGATCGACACCTTCAGCCTCTGTACAGCCAGCCGCTGCTACCAAGGCCGCTGGGTCATCGCCCAGGCTCATGACTGCCCCCGGGGCTAGGTCATTCAACTCCTGCGCCAGTGGAGAGATGGCTTCACCAGAATCTGGAACGTACCCACTGCACAGCAGTGCGGTGCCCTGCCAGTCGCTGCTCTTGGCCGAAGTCGTAGTGGTCGAATCCTTGGTACTGGACTCCTCTCCACAGCCCGCCAGGACCGGGCTCAGCAGGAATGCTGCCAACAACGACGCAAGCACTGCTCGATTCTGAATGCCTCTGATCTTCAGTGATTTCCGCATCCTGTTGGAGCTCCTCGTTCTCGTACTAGCTCTCACCCTAGAACTCGAAGACAACGCCTAAGTGAATTTTTGGCTCAGAGGCTAAGGGTGCGGCAGGAAGCTACCGAAGATACAGCTCGGCGGGCTCTTAACGGGTCCACAAATCCAACCCCAGATGCAGGAGACGGCGCATGCCTAAGTCAAAGATTCGAACACACATGTCGGTGCTAGCTACCATCACGGCGCTCGCAACAGCTGTAGTTCTGACAGGCGTTTCCGGCGCAGCACCGATGACTTCCTCGTACACCCGAGAGAACTCCTGGGTGACAGGCCATCAGGCCAGTCTGACTGTTCGCAACCCAACAGCAGTCACC
>CAMDLX010000116.1 GCA_945901935.1 Bifidobacterium breve
AGCAGTTCGGGGCGGCGGAAGTTTTAGGTTCGGACGCAGCGAGCACTCGCAGGTTCTTGAACTCGAGGGCACGACGGCCTCGCTCCTATCGGCACAGTTGCTCCAACGTTTTCGCTTGGCTTCTGTCGGAGACGGGGGCACCGAGGTTCGGTTGTCTCGCCTGCGAATCGAGATTCCTGATCAGGCACGTCATGGTGCTGATGTCATTGTGAGCACCACGAGAACCGACGGTCATCGGGAATTTCGCAGCCTGAGCAACTTGGACTTATCTGAGGCGGGGACTATTGGTTATGTTGAGCACGTGAGAGCTGCAGTGGATCAGCTTCGACAGGGAGATGTTGACGCAGCGATGCACACACTGTCCGAGCTTGAAACTCCGGTTGGCGAATCCCTGAGCAGATCAGCGGAGTTTGCGGTGAGCGAACACACCGGCATTTTTGGGGCCAACGTTGGAGCAGGCATCGGCCTTGGAGTCTCTGCAGATGGCGGCTTTCAACAGCTCAGATTGGTGAACTGATTGCACTAGGTCAGCAGCAACTGACTGGCTCGCTCTAACTTTGGCATCACCGAGGTATCGGGCTCTACCCCAGAAATCCAGCTGACGAGGGCAGCGAGCCACACATCGCTCAGCAGGTCGATCCTCATAAGTTCCCGCTCATGGTCCTCGCCGTTTGCCATTCCCTCTGGGCCCAAAGCATCACTAATAATTCGACGCATCAGAACCCGAGTCTCTGCAACGGCCGGTGCGATCTCTTGGTTGCCAGATACCAATGCACGAATCATTGCGATGGTTATTTGTGGTTGGCGCTGCAGTGCCCGATTTGATCGACGAAGCACATCAATCACCCGCTGAACTGGATCTGTTCCCTCTGCCGGACGTACTGCTAAGCGATCAGCAAGGCCCTCAATATCGGCAATCATGACCGAGACGAGCAGATACTCCTTTGATGGGAAGTAGCGGTACAAGGTTCCCAAGGCCACCTCTGCCCGCTGGGCAACCTCTCGCATCTGCACGGCATCCCACCCACCTTCGAGTGCTAGCTGTGCAGTGACCTCGAGCATGCGCGTCAGCCGGGCATTCTGCGACTGCGTCAAAGTTGTTGCGTCTGATGACACCTGTTCCCCCACCCCATTGCGATTCGGCCTTGATCATACGAGAAGCAGTTCACTCCAAGCTCTCAATTGGCCAAGCAATCAACTCACCGGCTACTCGCTCGATGTCTTCGATGGCGTCAAGGTTGACGGGCACCTCGTCGATTCGCACATGTTCAGCGGCGAGTTGGGCCTGAAGAACCTCAATATGCGCAGCGGAGTTCGACAGGGTTCCCTCTGGGCCCCACAGTTGCAGGGAAACTGGCTGGTTGAGTTCTTCGGCCAATTCGAGCAACTCTGCGGTGACATCATCGAGTCCGTCTATTCCGCCGATCTGATCGCTCACAGCAAAGTAGGGGCGAGCCTCAAGGCTGCAGACCAATGCAGCTGCGGCGGCAAACCCCGGGGTGAAACTGGCCGGAATGCAGATGTTTCCGGGAAACGAGGTAGGAAAGCTGCGGGCCAGCCAGAACCCGGCCGCACCGGGGTCTGCAACAACTGTGCCACCCTCGGGTAACAAGCCGGCCATGTGTAGTGCGGCACGGGGAGGCGTGAGCGGAACTACCTCAGACTCATAGAGCGGAGTAATCACGGATCGCAGTAGTTCATAGGCACCGGGGCGTTGAGGTAGTGATCTGCTTGGTGGCCAGTCCGTTGTTAGAGCATGAAGTTGGCCAGGTGGGACCTCTTGGGCAACAAAGCCATCGAGCAAATGCGGCGGAGTCTCCGCGGGGTCGATACCACTCAATATGAGGATCTCTGCCTGATCGATACCCGTGCACTCGGCATCGCGTTGCTGCAAACCAAAGGTTCCAAAGTGGAAGGGACTATCCCACCGCTCCACCCCCTTTGCTCCCCAACTCGTCACGATCCCGCAGCCAGCGCTCCTCGCAAAGTCGCGGACCCCATCAAGGGCATTGGCACGGATCACTCCGGGGCCAACCAAGACCAACATGTTGAGAGCTGCCAAAGACGGGTCGAGCGTCAGCACAGGCACTCGCTCAACCTGCCTGGTAGGCGCAAGGCCTTCTGGAACTACTTCGTTCAGATCTAGATCAAGATGCAATGCAAGTGTCCCGGGCAACAGCATTCCGGGAGGATCAACTAGCGCATCGAGTAGCTCAACGGCACTGCTGACTCGCTGAAGCGGGGCGAGGCCTCCGGGACTTGAAGAGAGATGAAGGATCGGCCCATCAAGTAGCGCTGCGCCTAGGCGGCCGCTGCCGTCGTGATGGCCGAGTCGACCATCGGCATCGGCCAACAACACTGCCAAGTCCGGATTGCTTACCGGTACCTGCTGAAGATTGGCTAGCGGCTGGCCATAGACACGTTGCACACCCAACGACCGGAGGCGTTCTTCAAGGGCATCAGCGATTGTGCGAGTCATGGGGAGTCCTCTAGTGGGGGTGCGAGCATATCGAGCGCCTGTTCTACTGCGCCTACCAACTCGGGTTCCAAGTCGGCAAATGTGTTCACTGCCGATAGCACCCGCTTCCACCCCTCAGTCGTTGACCCCCAACCCAGTCGCTTGCAGATCCCCGCTTTGAACTCTTCTCCCTTTGGGACCTCTGGCCAAGAGTCGATTCCTAGGGAGCGAGGGCGCACACATTGCCAGATGTCCACATACGGGTGACCCAGAATCAACACGTTGGGGTCGCGAACCTGTTGAGTAATACGGGTCTCTTTCGAGCCCGGCACGAGGTGATCAACAAGAATTGCCAGCCGGGCATCTGCTCGGGGCGCAAACGCTGCCACTGCTGCGACGAGATCGTCGATTCCGCGCATAGGTTCAACCACAATGCCAAGTTCTCGCAGTTCGTCACCCCAGACACGTTCAAGAAAGCGCGCATCGTGATCTCCCTCGACCCAGAGCCGAGAAGCCTGAGCAACTCGCGCCACCTGCTCAGCAGCAACCACTCCCCCAGCGGCGGAGCGTCGCGTGGCAGGCTCTGACTCTGCAGGGCGACGCCCGGGCCGCACGAGCGTGACGGTCTCTCCGTTATGGGAAAAGGATCCTGCGTGATTCTCAAAGGTGTGCCGTCCACCCGAGCGGTCTTGAATCACCACGAGTTGGTCCGTGAACTTGAGCAGTCTGCCCCGCAGCTGAGTCGAGCGATGCACCAGCATCAGATCGGGTTTAGCCGGAAGCTGCCGGTAGCTCTGCGAAAGACGTTTCGCACCCGACAGTCCTCCAACGCTGCGGTCAGCGAGGATGTCGTCATCCATACGAAACCGTCCATTCGCTTCCATCCCAGCCGGCAGATCCGGGGCGCAACCCACGGGCTAGCTGACACAGGGTCTGCAGACCGGGCTCATCAAGCAGAGCAACCTCGGTAATGGTTCCGTTCACTGGGTCTGCTGCAGCAGTAATCGCCCGACCGAGCGCTGACTTCCTGCCGGGAGCATCGGTGCTCATCAGGAGTACCTGCGTGAGCAGTTCCTCCCCGGCCTGATCAGCAAGCAGTAACGACACCGCGGAAGCTTTGCCCAACGCCCGAAAGAGTGTCTCGCCGCGCTTCAATCCTGGCCGAGCGGCACTAAACGCACCAGAAAAATCAACTAGGAGGCGGTTCCCAGCGGCATCCATCACCGAGTAGCTGAACTCGACTCCTGCTACCTTGACTCCTTCGAGGATGGGACCGAACTGTTCGAACCCGGCCTGAACCAACATGCGCCTTGCTACTTCTTTTGCCGCTAGACCTTGGCGACGGGCCTGCTCAAACTCATCGTGCTGAGTATCCGCTGATGATGGAACCTGCGGGCCACTCTCGTGGAGCGGCTCGACCATCTGGGCTGTTGAAATCCGCTCTCGAGCTTGGCGGACATACCCCGAATCGGTGTCGTATCCGACGTAGTGGCGCTGTGTTTGCAGTGCCGCAATAGCAGTCGTCCCAGAACCCATAAAGGGGTCAAGGATCAGATCCCCCTTATAGGAATACAAATTGATGAGACGCTCCGGTAACGCAACAGGGAACGGTGCCGGATGGCCCACGCGCTTTGCTGACTCGGGTGGGATCTCCCACATGTCCAAGGTGGCATCCATGAACTCATCTCGATACATCGTGGATTCATACGGCAATCCTCGACCCTTACGTATTTCGGCCGACAACGGTCGATCAAAGCGGCCCTTCGAGGCAATGATCACTCGCTCCGTTAGATCTCGAAGGACTGGATTCGTTGCTCGCTGAAAGCTGCCCCAAGCACATGAACCCGAAGCACCACGCTGCTTGACCCAGACAACTTCGCCACGAAGAAGGAGGCGTAGATCGTCTTGCAAAATAGCGGTGATGTCACCCGACAAAGACCGGTAGGGCCGCCTGCCCAGATTGGCCACATTGACAGCGATGCGCCCACCCGGTTCGAGGGTACGAACACACTCGGCAAAGACTTCACGGAGCATCTGCAGATACTCCAGATAGGTCGCGGGAACATGGTCGGCTTGCAGTTCGGTCTCATAGGCCTTGCCGGCAAAGTACGGCGGCGAGGTGACTACGAGGGCAACTGAACCGTCCGCAACCTGGGACATCTTGGCTGCGGAACCAACAAAAATCTGGTCGATAGCGCGGAGCGAATCGTCATCTGAAACCTGATCCTCATCCGAGACCTGCGGAGCAGCAAACCTTGCATAAAAATCGGTTGCGTCATGGCCCTCGCGCTTACCAACGCCAAACTCGGAGGTCGACGTAGACCTCCGCTTTTTTGGCTCAGATTCATCGGCTCGTGCCACAACGACTCCCGTTCAGATCACCTTGACTTTACGGGGCCGTTGCAGGGCTCGCTTGATCTAGTAACGCAGGCCTGGAGTTCTCGTGAAGAACACATCGGTGGCGAGCTGTTGTCCAAGCTTTGTGGCATCCCAACGCTTGGAGTTGTTATTGATGGTTGGACCGTCCGCCCAGCCCTTCATGAGAATGATGTTTTCTGCCACTGCACGAATGATCTGTCCGGTCACATGATCCGCCTCATCCGAAGCAAGCCAGGCAACGAGTGGTGAGGACACCGATGGGTCCATCCGGTTCCACTCATCCTCGGGTACCTCATCGGCTTCGATAACCGCTGGGGCATTCGGCATGGTTCCTGTGATTCGCGTTGCAGCGGCAGGGCCGACAGCATTAACAGTCACGCCCATTTTGTACAGTTCCAAGCTCAGGGTTTGGGTCAGGCTGGCAATTGCCGCCTTAGCTGGGGCGTAATTGGTCTGGCCAAAGTTGCCGGTCAGGCCAGCACCTGAGACGGTGTTGATGATTCGGCCGTTGACTTTTGCACCTGTCTCTTTGTTGACGGTGCGCCAATGAACAGCAGCGTGCTTGCAAGGTGCCCAAGTACCGCGAAGGTGCACCTTGATGACGGCGTCAAAATCTTCGGGAGTCATGTTGAAGATTGATCCGTCGCGCACGATTCCGGCGTTGTTGACCAGAATGTCTAGGCGGCCGAACTCGTTAACAGCCTGGGCAATCATCTCTCCCGAGGCCTCATAGTCGGAGACATCGCCATAGTTCGCAACGGCCTCGCCGCCGCGCGCTTTGATGATCTCGACAGTCAGGTCTGCGTCGCGACCAACGCCTTCACCCTTGACAGATCCACCAAGATCGTTGATGACGACCTTTGCGCCGTGCTTGGCGAGTTCGAGCGCATGGCCTCGGCCGATGCCGTGACCCGCTCCAGTAACGATGGCAACTTTGCCGTCCAACATACCCATGAGTTCTCTCCTCCGTACGGTCCAACACCCGTCAGAGGCTGAGCACCCGAAACGGTGCCCTCTGAGATCTGGCGGGAAAGGAGATCTTAGAGGGCACCTGGGTTATTCACGAAAATGCTACGCGACCTCTACGCCCTCAGCCTCTGACTCACCGGTCTGCGCTTCGTCGCCACCGGTTGCGAGCTTCCAGATCAAAGCACCAATCACACCGCCTGCGATGGGGGCCACAATGAACAGCCAGAGTTGTCCAAGAGCGGTTCCACCCTCGAATAGGGCTGGGCCGAGCGAGCGAGCGGGGTTGACGCTTGTGTTGGTGATGGGAATGCTGATCAGGTGGATCAGCGTCAGCATCAGACCGATGCCAATAGCTGCCTGAGCCTTTGATGCTGCCTTGGTGGTGACACCAAGAATCACGATGACGAACAACGCTGTGAGGACCACTTCTGCAATTGCGGCACCTGCCAGGTTGTAAAAGATTCGACCGTTCTGCTGACCATATGCATTTGAGGCAAATGCCCCTTGGTCGATCTTGAACCCACCTGGCTTAGATGTCTGGATTGACCACAACACTGCAACAGCAGCAATGGCACCAAGGGACTGCACGATCACGTAGGCGGGAACGTCTTTCCACTCAAAGCGCTTTGCGGTTGCAAGGCCAAAGGAGACTGCCGGGTTGAAGTGACCACCAGAAACATGGCCGAATGCATAGGCGCCACACAACACAGTAAGGCCGAAGGCAAAGCTCACACCTAGGTAGCCAATGCCAAAGTCAGTCACCGTGGTCACACCAATATCGACGCCGCCAATGCCAACCTTGCCGGTGGTAGGGGCGAGTGCCCGAGCGGCGAAAATTGCGGAACCGCAACCTCCGAGTACGAGTAGGAACGTGCCGAGAAACTCAGCACCAAGCTTTTTTGCCAACATATGTCTCCTCTTCAGTGACAGATTGGGTAGGCACTACGCCACATAAAACAGTCACGCGGCGCTCCAAAATGTAGTTGGCTGCTTCAGCCGACTCGCGGAGCCTCTAACAAAAAATGCTTCCGGGGCTAGGTCAGCGAAGATTTGATCTCAGCCTGGACTCCTCGCCCAGTTATTCGTAGGTTGCCGCGATCATCCATGCAGCCCACATCCCCCGTCCGCAAGAACCCATCGGAATCAAATGCGGCGGCCGTGTGAGTGCTATCCACATAGCCCAGCATCATTTGCGGAGCGCGAACTCGAAGCTCCCCTTCGGAATCATCAGCCACGATTGTGTTGTCGGATCGAAATAAGCGCACCTCGACCCCAGTTGCCGGCTTTCCATCGGTGCAGGCAAGCTCGCTAGGGGAATCACTCAGGTCAGCCACCGTCAGCATGGGTGCTTCAACTAATCCGTAGCCGCCGAGTACCGGCACATCGAATAAGGCTCGCACCTCTTCGACTAGCTCAGCTGATTTATTCGAATCCGAGCCGATGAACGCACGAACGTCGCCAAAAATGGGATGCAGGACTGACTTCTGAGCATCAACGTAGGCCTGATGAAATTCAGAACCCGACCCCGCAAGCGTGACGTTCTCCCGTGCGAGCACCTCAATGGACTCCTGAGGATGAAAGGAGTCGACCAAAATATTGGAACACCCCGAAAGCAGACTCGCAAAGAGCCAGAGCATTCCGCTGGTCTGCGAAACCTCTCCGACCAGAGCATTGCGATCTCTGCCAATCAAACCAAAGCGCAGCGATACGGCTCGTGCTGCGGCAATCAGAGAGAAGTCACTGTGGATGACTCCTTTGCACTGACCTTCAGTACCAGAAGTGAAAAATATCCAGCCTGGGTCTGGCATGTCTTCGCCAGAGACCTCAGCTAGCGGTTCGAGCACTGCAGGGTCGCCCTGCGGGAGAGCCCCATGAGCAATCAGCAGACGCAGTGAGCCATTGTTCTGAGCCAGTTCGGTTGCCATCTGTTC
>CAMDLX010000117.1 GCA_945901935.1 Bifidobacterium breve
GTCGTTCGCCTTGACTCGGAGGTCTTCGCGATTGGCGACCGTTGCAGTCATGCAGATGTGTCGCTGAGCGAAGGCGAAGTTGAGGACTGCGCGATTGAATGCCCGAAGCACGGCAGCGCATTTGATTTACGAACTGGACAACCGCTCTCGCTTCCCGCAGTCCGGGCAGTGCCGAGCTATGCAACCGCAATTGTGGAGGGTGAAGTCATGGTGGAACTGTCATGAGTGAGTTGGTGATCAGCGACCTTCGGGCGACAGTTGACGGCAAGGACATCCTGAAGGGCGTTACCTTGACGGTTCGCTCGGGAGAAGTCCACGCAGTGATGGGTCCAAACGGCTCAGGGAAATCAACACTTTCCAACGTGTTGATGGGCAAGCCCGGCTATGTGGTGACAGGAGGGTCGGTCACTCTGGACGGGGTTGACCTGTTGGCGATGGCCACCTGGGAACGAGCGCAAGCAGGGCTGTATCTTGCGATGCAGTACCCAGTCGAGGTTCCCGGAATCAGCGTCAAGGACGTTCTAGCCGAGGCCTATGCGGCATCTCATCGCGACCGGCAGTTGGTGCCAACACTCATGGCCACCGAGGCAGACCTGATCGGATTTGAGCGCGAGTTCCTTGATCGCCCTCTGAATGTCGACCTCTCTGGAGGTGAGAAGAAGCGAAACGAAACCGTGCAGATGGCCGTGTTGGGGCCAAAGATCGCAATCTTGGATGAGTTGGATTCTGGGCTAGATGTGGATGCCTTGCGTGCCGTGTCAAGGCGAATCGAACTCGCTACCACCGAGGGATTCAGTGGCGGAGAGCGACTTGGCGTGCTTGCCATTACTCACTACAACCGCCTGTTAGAAGAGTTGCATCCGGATGTTGTTCATATCTTTGCCAATGGTCAGATTCTTGAGTCGGGCGGCCCCGAAATAGCGACTCGCCTAGAAGAGACTGGCTATGCGGCTTGGGTTGAAGAGGAGGAGCAAGCAGCTCCAATTGCAGCGGCGCGTCCAGTAGTCGATGACCCGTTCTTCTCGGATGGCCTTTTGTAGCCCGCTCTAGCTCAGTCAGTCAGGGCTTGCTGAGCAATCTAGGCTGACGCTATGGCTCGACCGGATCTCTTGACTGATGATGAACTTGCAGCAGCCCTAGAAGGGCTTGCAGGTTGGCAGGTAGAGGCTGGGAAGCTTCGCCGGGAATTTCACTTTGCCGACTTCAGCGCGGCTTTTGGCTTTATGGCTGCAAGCGCCACCGTTGCAGAGAAACTGGACCATCACCCTGAATGGTCGAATGTTTACTCAACAGTCGTAGTAGAACTCACTACCCATGATGCTGGCGGCCTGACTGAGCTTGATGTGCAACTGGCACGCAGAATGTCAGAGCTAGCTGGTTCAGTAGCGAAGTAGCTATCTAGGCCGGGTAGCAACGTGCCAAACCAAAGTGACAGGCTCTGAGAGTGCCAAGGTGTCAAGGAAGGGGACCATATGGGATTTCGCATGAGAAAGTCGATTCAGTTGATGCCTGGAGTTCGGCTGAATATGTCCCGAAGCGGTTTGGGAATCTCAGCTGGGGTAAAAGGGTTTCGCGTTACGCAGCGAGCCGATGGAACCCTGCAGCGAACTGTCTCGATACCAGGGACAGGGTTGTCCCATGTCGAGCGACTCGACGGCGGCAAGTCCGCTCCGTCTAGATCAACTCCGTCTCGATCAACTGGGCCTCGAACTGCTTCGAGTCCAGCACAGGCTCAACCTGCGCCGCGTCGAAAGAAGCCAGGTTGGTTTGCGCCTAGGCCAGAGAAAGATTTGTACGCAGCTATGGCCACAAGCGATGTGGCTCGCATTGAGCAGGTGGCTCGCGAACAGCAGCGTTATGCAGTTGCAGCTGGAAGCCTGGCCGGGTTGCTACGGATGCAAGCCGAACAGGTTCAACTAGCACTCGACCTGCTCATGGCGGTGTGGTCATCTGGCCAAGACCCAGCTAGTGATCCCTTTATTCAGAAATACGTGTCGGTGAGTTTCGACTTGATTCTTGCCCCCGGCGTGAGCGCTCCGCTATCACTCAGCCGAAACACCGTTGGACTCGCTCTAGCGGAGCTACTGCAAGTGCAGAACCGCAGGGTTGAAGCAGTCGATATTGTGGAGCAACTTGAGCCAACTGCAGCGAGCGCAATCTCGTTAGCAGAGCTGTACGCCGAACTCGCCCGGTGGGCCGATGTGGTTGAACTCACCGACGAGATCACCAACCAAGACGACCTGACTGCGCTGCTGTGTGTGTTTCGAGGGGTGGCCTTGCGCGAACTTGGTTACTACGATGCTGCCCGGGCCGCATTCCAAGAAGCGCTGAAAACAAAGCAGCGAACTCCTCTGATTCGGCACCGTGCCTGGCTTGAACGGGCACGTTGCTATGAGCGAGAAGGGAAACGCTCGCTGGCACGTAAGGACCTTGAGCGAATCCTGGCTGAGGACTCAACCTACGCAGGCCTGGCCGAGGCTCTTGCCGAATTGACTGTCTAAGGCTCAGCGTAAAATTCGTGAGGCTCAAATTCCCCAACAGGGAGTGTTAGCGGGCGGCGTTCTTCACGAAATCAGCAAGGTGTTCACCTTGGAGTTCTTCCGCTCCGCTGTGGAAGCTTCCGCGGATATGTCGCCGCCTGGTCTCATCATCGGTTCCACGAGCAGCCGAATGCCATAGGTAGGCATCGTGAAACAAGATGTCTCCGCGATCGCAATACAGGGCAATCTCGCCCGGGACTCTCTCAAATCGAAGCGGCATCTGAGACGGAGGGGGCTGACTCGTATGGCCGGCTGCTTCAGCCGAACCGGCAGGCACGAGCGCATCATTGATGTTGAGGAACGGTGCTGGCGTATTCCAATGATGACTACCCGGCACCACCCTCAAGAACCCGTTAGCGGGGCTCGTCGCGTCTAGGTGAAAGGTGAAAGCCACTGCGGGCCAGATGTCCAAATGTGGTCCACTCTGCCAGTCGCTATGCCAACCGATTCGCGTGTAGCTCGACTCAGGGCCGGGGCGGGCATCTTGATAGACAACGCCGAATCGCTGCTCATCTAGGAGCCAGTAGTCCTCATGCAGCAACCTGCTCATCAGATCAAGTACGTCTTGGTGATGCACGCCAGCAGTCACTGCCGGGGACAACTCAGTCATATAGGTGACGTAATTTGCGAACTGGTTTGCCTTGTCGCCTGCATCGCCTTCAATGAGGATTTCTGTTCCGTGGCGTTCGTGCAGCCTTCCAGCAGTGAGTTCCTCTTGCGCAGCCACGCATTCTTGCTCCATGGCCACAAGTTCGGCCTCTGAGAACACCCCGCGAAGTGCAGCAAATCCATAAGCGCGGAAGAACTCCTCTGCCTGACCGTGTTGATCGGGCAGGAATATTCCAAACTCATCGGGCGTAGTTGGGAGCGTGTTCATAGTCCTTGGCGTTCTGGCAATCACGAACCGCTAGTGGAGAGGTCCTCTACAAGTATGCATGAACCCCGCTGCGAGTGACTTTCTAGGCCCTCATTGACGCCTCTGTGTAACCTGTAGTTCATGTTGAGTTCAGGTGTTCGTAGGGTTCATCAGGTTCATCAGGGCCGAAGCGGTTCAGGGACAGCAGGTGCTGTCGCGTCGATGTTCGGCGCCTTACTACTCACCTTGGCACTTATGGCCTGCACGGCACCACCTTCTGACCCAGGGAGCCCACCCACCACTCTGTTTCCGCTCCCGAACCCACCCGCAGAGTTCAGCGTTTTGAGTTACAACGTGGCGGGCCTACCTCAAGAAGTCTCGAAAGAGAATCCAAAGAAACACCTTCCTTTGATTAGTCCCTTACTGAATGCGTATGACGTGGTGCTCACGCAAGAAGATTTTGATTGGTGGCAACCTGCAGCAGGGTTACTGGATTTCACGAATTACCACACTCGCCTACGGGCCCAAGCCACTCACCCCTACCGCACTGACCGTCACCCCGGACCTGCAGCAGTAGGAATCAACCCTGCGGCCCGACCGTTACTTGTTGGAGACGGTATCGGAGTCATATCGCGTTTCCCCCTAACTGCTGAAGCGCATGGTGCGTGGACTGGGTGTTACGGCGATGCGTTCACAGGCGCCGGCGACTGCTTAGCCATGAAGGGGTTCCGAGTAGTGAGTATGACTCTGGGCGATGGTCGCGAAGTGGACGTGTACAGCTTGCATGCCGAGGCGGGGAGTGGCGCTCTTGATCAGGCACTTCAGGCGAAGGACTTTGAAGAACTCTCACTCTTTATTCAGTCCCGAGGAGATGATCGAGCGATCATTCTTGGTGGAGATACGAACCTTCACATAGACGAGGGGTACCCAGAATCAAATACGGGTGAGGTTGATCGCGTGATCTGGGAGCGGTTCTTGGCCTCAACTGGCATGACCGATGTATGCGTCGAACTTGCCTGCGGTACGCCCGGCAGCATTGATAAGTTCGCGTATCGCAGTAATAGCAGCGTGCAGTTAGCAGCTACAGGAATTGAGTTTCCTGCAGAGCGCTTTACTGCCACTACAGGTGAAGCGCTGAGCGATCACCCCCCGGTGGTTACAACCTTCCGGTGGAATATTCCCGCAGGCTGAGGCTTTAATCCGGGGGCTAATCGCCGCTCTGACTTGGGGGCTAGGCGCCTCTATGACTTGGGGGCTAGCCGCCGCTATGAACTGAGGGCTTCGTCGATGCCTTGCTGCAGTGTGTTCCAGCCGAGCGTGGCGCACTTAATCCGCACTGGAAACTTCACGACACCGCGTAACGCTTCAAGGTCGCCGAGCTTCAACTCCGCCCCGGCCGAATCTTCTTGGGGTTCAGTCTCGGCATCAAGGCCCTCTTCGTGAATTGACATCATCGACTTGAAGGATTTGGTGAGATCTCGGATCTCGCCGATGCTGCGGCCCTTGACGGCGGCGGACATCATCGAGGCTGAGGACTGAGAAATGGAGCATCCTTGTCCACCAATGCGGATGTCCGTTACAACTGCGGCATCACCGCTGGCTGCATCATCGACATCTATGTAGACCACAATCTCATCGCCGCACAGCGGATTGAATCCCTCGACCCGAACGGCAGGGGGCGAGTCGAGCTCCCCGCGATTACGTGGGCTGCGATAGTGATCAAGGATGATCTCTCTATAGAGGTCTTCAAGGCCCGACATGCGGTGATCTCCGTGTAGTGAGTTTCGGTGGGTAGAGGTAACGGTAGAGCTAATGCTAGGGAAAGAGTAGTGACTAGAAGCTAAAGAACTCGCCTGCAGCTTCGAGGGCATCGCCGAGTGCGGTGATGTCGGCCTCGTTGTTGTAGACGTACCAACTTGCTCTCGCCGTTGCGCCCACGCCTAAAAGGCGCATCAGCGGTTTGGCACAGTGGTGTCCTGGCCGAACACAAACTCCATGCTGGTCGAGTACTTGTGAGAGATCGTGAGGGTGAATCTCGTCGAAGGCAAAGCTCATTGCCCCACCGCGCAGCTCGGCAGATTGGGGGCCGTACAAAGAGATTCGATCTCCGAATCGGTTGGACAAGTGCTCGAGGGCAAAGGCGGTCAGTGCCATCTCGTGTTGGCGGACTGCCTCCATGCCAAGGTTGTTCAGATAATCGATAGCGGCTCCGAGACCAATGATCTCTGCGATTGGGGGAGTACCCGCTTCGAACTTATGCGGTGCTTCGGCTGCCACAAAGCCATCTAGGCGAACGTCAAGAATCATCCCTCCACCGCCAAGGAAAGGTGGCATGGCTGCGAGGAGTTCCTTGCGCGCCCAGAGCACACCGATGCCCGTGGGCCCGAGCAATTTATGCCCCGAGAAGGACAGGAAGTCGGCTCCAAGTTGGTGCACGTCGGTGGGCAGGTGAGGCACCGATTGGCACGCGTCCACGGCAACAACTGCACCCGCAGCATGGGCCGCGTCTGCAATGGCTCGCACCGGCGTAATGGTTCCAACAACATTGGACATTGATGTCAGAGAGACAATCTTGACTCCGTCAAGCAACGAGTCGAGGTTGCTCAGGTCTAGTTGGCAGTCTGCGGTGAGCGGGATCCAGCGGATCTCTAGTTCGCGCTGTGCGGCGAGCTGTTGCCAGGGAACGATGTTGGCGTGGTGCTCAAGATGGGTCAGCAGGATGGCGTCCCCGGGTTCAAGATTTGCAACACCCCAAGACCGGGCGATCAGGTTGATGGATTCCGTTGCGTTCTTGGTGAATACCACCTCGTTGGCGTCAGTAGCACCGATGAACGCTGCGACCTTCGAGCGAGCGGCCTCCATTGCGTTGGTGGCTTCCTCGGCCAAGGTGTACGCCGCACGATGCACATTTGCGTTGATGGTCTCGTAGTAGGTGTCCATGGCCTGGAGCACGGAGCGCGGCTTTTGGGAAGAGGCAGCCGAGTCCAAGAACACAAGTGGCTTGTCGTGCACTGTGCGAGACAAGATCGGAAAGTCGCTCTTGATGCGCAGAACGTCGAGTTCCCCCGGCGCATGCTGTTCAACCTCGGACTGATCTATCGCCATGCCTCAAACCCTTCAGCCTCGAGTCGCTTTGCCAAGTCTGGACCACCAGAATCAACAATCTGCCCGTCAACGATGATGTGTACAAAGTCGGGGGTCAAGTAGTCCAAGAGACGCTGATAATGCGTAATGACGAGAACGCCGATTTCGGGTCGGTCTGCTCGCACGGCATTCACGCCGCTCGCAACTACGCGAAGAGCGTCAATATCGAGGCCGGAATCGGTTTCGTCCAAAATGGCGAGTTCCGGTTCGAGGATTGCCATCTGCAGGATTTCGTTGCGCTTCTTCTCGCCACCTGAAAAGCCCTCGTTGAGGAACCTGTCCGCAAAGGCAGGGTCCATATCGAGGCGGTCCATCCACTCCATTATTGCTAGGCGAATCTCTAGCACCGACAAGTCGATGCCCTTACGTTCTGAGAGCGCTTGGCGCAGGAACTGCCGGACCGAGACGCCGGCGATCTCTTGGGGGTATTGGAAAGCAAGAAACATGCCGGACTTGCCGCGTACGTCAGCTCCCCAGTCGGTGATGTCCTCGCCCTTGTACAAGACGGTTCCCGAGACTGTGGTGTATTCCGGTGATCCCATAAGGGTGCTGGCCAAGGTTGACTTACCTGACCCGTTTGGACCCATCAGCGCATGGACTTCACCTCGGCCAACGCTCAGCGAGAGTCCTTTGAGGATCTCTGTGGTGGGCTGAGCAGTGGGTGCGACCCGAAGGTCAGTGATCTGAAAGAGGGGTGATGACTCTGCGCTCATGAGTTCAGTCTATTTCTCCTACGCGTGTAGGGGAAATAGGGGGTCCTTGGGAAGCGAGAGGGTACTTAAAGGGGGAGGGTCTCGCCGCTCCGCACCTAGCGGTCCACTAGCAGTGCGAAGCAGCAAGCCTCCACCTTCTGGGGGTCAGAAGGACTAGCCGGTAAACGCAATCGGCGCAGCATCAACGACAATGACCCGCTCGGTGGTCACGCCAAGAACCGAAGCTGGCGGAACTGCGGTGGTAGGCACTGTGGTTGCGCCAAGCACCGAAGTAGGCACGGTGGTTGTGGTTTCTTCGGTAGTGGTTGTGGTTTCTTCGGTGGTGGTTGTGGTTTCTTCGGTGGTGGTTGTGGTTTCTTCGGTGGTGGTTGTGGAATCGTGACCGCCGCCACCCCCGCCGTGACCGCC
>CAMDLX010000118.1 GCA_945901935.1 Bifidobacterium breve
ATTATTGGCAAGTACGTCAGCTTGCCCGATGCCTATCTCTCTGTAGTTGAATCCCTCAAGCACGCTGGATTCGCTCACGGAGTCGATGTCGAGATTGAGTGGATCCAAGCCGAAGAGGTGGAGGGTCTGTTGACTGCTGGCCGCCTGAGCGGGTTGGACGGCATTGTGATTCCCGGCGGCTTTGGCGAGCGGGGGATTGAAGGCAAGATCGCAGCTGCTGGTTTCGCACGCGAACACCAGATTCCATGCCTTGGTCTGTGCTTGGGGATGCAGGTCATGACGGTTGAATTCGCACGAAATGTTCTGGGCTTGGCAGGTGCGAACTCCACTGAGTTTGACCCAGCAACCCCGCATCCAGTGATCGACTTAATGGACTCACAGCGAGAGATAACCAACAAGGGAGGCACCATGCGACTTGGTGCCTACGTTGCTCAACTCGAGCCAGGATCGCAGGTGGCTCAGGCCTATGGCAGCACCGTGGTCTCGGAGCGGCATCGCCACCGCTACGAGTTCAACCCTGCGTATCGCCGCAGGTTTGAAGGCAGTGACTTTAAGTTCTCTGGAACATCTCCAGATGGGCGTCTTGTCGAGTTTATCGAGCTCGAAAATCATCCGTTCTGGGTGGCAACGCAGGCCCACCCAGAGTTCAAGAGCCGGCCTACAAACCCTGCGCCGCTCTTTAGAGAACTGATTGGCGCTGCGGCCGAGCGCGCACGTGGGCGCAATCCCCAGTTGCCCGATGTGAATATTGACCTAGCAGCGGAGTCGGCTGTTCTGAGAGACGCGTGAGCGGATTCAGCCATCTTGGCGACACGGTCCTGCACACGGGTTACGTAATTTCCCTTAGCCGGTCACAGTTCCAAGCCCCCGATGGCACCCTGTTTGAGCGAGATGTTGTTCGCCACCCTGGTGCCGTTTCGGTAGTGCCACTCCTTGAGTCCGGCGAGGTTGTTCTGGTGCGTCAGTACCGTGCTGCTATTGATCAGATGGTGCTCGAGATTCCTGCAGGCAAGCGAGATGTGCCCGGGGAACCTACCGAAGTGACTGCCCAGCGAGAACTCATCGAAGAGGTCGGGTTTGCCGCCGGAAGGCTTGACTTGCTCTCTCGGTTTCATAATTCCATTGGTTTCAGCGACGAAGAAAGCTTTGTCTACCTCGGCCGCGATCTAACTGAGCGGCAAATGGATCGCCAAGGCATCGAAGAGAACTTTATGGACGTGGTTCTGGTGCCGCTCGAACAAACTCCGGCGATGATTGGCTCGGGTGAGATCACGGATGCAAAGACTGTCATCGGCCTGAGTTTGGCTATCGCTCTCTTGCGCGGGGCTTGAGTCAATGCTGCCTGTTGCAGCCGACAGTGCTCAACCGTCAGACAACCCAGAGCAGGCTGCCCTGCCGTTAGATGTAGAAGACTTCCTGACTCATCTACAGGTTGAAAAAGGCAGGTCTCCGCTCACGATTAGCGCCTACCGCAGAGATTTGTTGCGCTACTCCGCCTTCTTGACGGAACGTGGGTGTTCCATGTCCTCAGCCACCCCAGCGGAGGTTGCTGCATATGCGGGATCATTACGTCAGGCGGGACTTGCGGCTTCCTCCGTGACGAGGATGCTGGCATCAGTTCGATCTTCGCATCGTTGGCTGGCCGCTGAGGGAATCTACTCGGGGGACCCCGCTTTGACGGTTGAGTCACCCCGCCTGCCGGAGCCCCTTCCAAAGGCGCTGTCGGAGGAACAAGTCATGTTGTTACTGGACTCAGTTGAGCAGGCCGTGGTTACTGAAGAGAGCGACCCATTCGCTCTGCGTGATCGAGCATTGCTTGAGGTGCTCTACGGAACAGGAACTCGCGTATCCGAGGTCTGCGGCATTGGGTTCGGCGACATTGACCTAGAGGGCGCGCTGCTTCGGGTAATGGGTAAGCGCTCCAAGGAACGGATCGTTCCCTTGGGTCGGCACGCTGTCAGAACCGTGGCTGCTTGGTTAGATGAGGGTCGGTCACAGCTTGTGCCTCGACACTGGCGAACTCGCGACGATGCCGACGCCGTGTTCCTGGGATCAAAGGGGTCGCGCCTGACCCGGCAGGGCGTCTATCTGGTGCTGCAGAAGCGTGCTCTGGCAGCGGGATTGTCGACATCTCTGATTAGCCCGCATGTGCTGCGCCATTCTTGCGCAACGCATCTGCTCGATAACGGTGCCGATATACGAACAGTCCAAGAGATGCTTGGGCACGCGTCTGTGAGTACGACGCAGATATATACCAAGGTTGCAACCGAGCGGCTCTGGCAGGCATACCGTGATGCTCACCCCCGAGCCCTTGCTCGACCCTCGGATGCAAAATCATGAGTCTGCGACCGGTGCATCGCGCAGAGCGGTTTGTGCGATCAGTGTTTTCAGTGGCGCCTGCTCCCGAGAAGGTCGAGTGGGCTTCAAGTTTTTTGACTGAACCGGAACAGCGACTTTTTCTGCGGATGCACTCAGTGGATCAGTCGCATTCCATTGCAGTAGCGCGTGCAGTTGCGGCACACCTTGATCAGGTTGGTCTCGAGGATTCGGATCCCGATGCCAGATGGCTGATTGCCGCTGCTTTATTACACGATGTCGGAAAGTCTGTCAGCGGTCTTGGCACCTACGGCCGGGTAGTGGCCACCGTCTCCGAGGCGTTGGGAGGCTCTGAAATGGGTGCTCATTGGGCAGAGCGCAGCGGGATGACCCGAAAAGTTGGTCTCTACATGCAGTACCCACAACTCGGCGCAGATCTGTTGGCCTTGGCCGAATCCGACGAGCGCGTCGTTGCCTGGGCGCTTGAGCATCACCTTCCACAGGAGCAGTGGACCCTTGATAAAAACTGCGCGCTGTTACTGCAGCAGGCAGACGATGGCCGCCTAGCAAAGACCTAACGGCGGGGGAGGAGGCCGATGTTGTTCTTGGCCCGCTCAACTACAGCGCTTGCAATCGATCCTGCCTTTTCTGCGCCCACAGCCAACAGCGCAAGGGTGGCGTTCGGGTCGGCTTTGAGCTCAGCCATCCGGGCCTGAATCGGACGGATTAGTTCCACCACAGCTTCAGCGGTGTCTTTTTTGAGAGGGCCGTATTGCGTGTACTCGGCGGCAGTTTCTTCGGGGGTGCGTTGGGTGAGTGCGCTCAGGATAGAGAGCAGATTTGATACTCCGGGTTTCTCTGCAACGTCGAACCTGACCTCGCTGTCTGAGTCAGTAACTGCACGTGAGAACTTCTTTGCAATCGCTCCAAGGTCGTCGCTCAGGTAGACAGTGCCAGCACCGCCATCAGAAGACTTAGACATCTTGTTTGTGGGGTTCTGAAGGTCCATCACACGAGCACCAATACGCGGAATTGAAGCTTGAGGAATGACAAAGGTCTCGCCGAATCGTTTGTTGAACCGCTCGGCTACATCCCGTGTCAGCTCGATGTGCTGGCGCTGGTCTTCACCCACTGGCACCTTGTCAGTGTCGTATAACAAAATGTCGGCCGCTTGCAGAGCGGGGTAGGTGAACAGGCCTGCTGATATGAACTCTTGCTGTTCGGACTTGTCTTTAAATTGCGTCATGCGGCGTAATTCGCCCATCGATGTGACGCATTGAATGATCCAACCCAGTTCGGTGTGTTCGGGAACGTGGCTTTGAACAAAGAGTGTGCACTGTTCGGGGTCAAGACCACATGCCAGCAGGCCTTGTGCCAGCTCTAGGGTCCGTTCCCCAATCTCGCCAGGTTGTTTCGGGACTGTAAGGGCATGCATGTCGACAATGCAGTACAAGCTGTCTGCTTGCTGCTGGTCTTGCACCCAGTTCAGAACCGCTCCCAGCAGATTGCCAAGATGAAGGTCGCCTGTAGGTTGGATACCAGATAAGACTCGGGGCATGGCCGGTGATGCTACCGATTGGGCGGTACCAGCGGGTAAAAGGTGCAAATGACATCAGTGTGATATGGATTCCAAATCGCGGCTAACATGGTGAAGTGGCATACGCAGTGCAAACCCCAGTGTTCGAAGGTCCCTTTGATCTGTTGTTGCACCTGATTCTTCGTGAACAGGTAGATCTGTACGAGATCGACCTTTCGGTGATCGTCGATGCGTACATCGCGGAACTCGCTCGCATGGAGCATCTCGATCTAGAGGTCGCCACCGAGTTTCTGCTTATTGCTGCGACTCTGATCGAACTAAAAACAAAGAGGCTCCTTCCAGGAGACGAAGACGTAGACCTCGACGATGACCTCTCGTTGTGGGAAGAGCGAGACATGCTGCTCTCTCGGCTCCTCGCATGTAAGACCTTTAAAGACGCTGCCATCATCCTTGAAGCACGGCATACGGCGGCGGCTCGATGCATTGCACGCCGGGTCGGCCCGGATGAGCGCTATTTCGACCTTGCGCCAGATCTGCTTGAGGGAGTTACTGCAGTTCGGATTCGCGATGCCTTTGTGCGAGCAATGCAGCCCAAGGCACAAGTTCGAATCGACCTCTTCCACGTTGCTCCAATCCGGGCAAGTGTGGTCGATGCCGTAGCTGATTTGTGTGTTGAGCTACCTGGCCGAGGTCGAGTCTCATTCAGGGAACTGACTGCTTCTTTTGGTGAGCGCCTCGAAGTCGTGGTGCATTTCTTGGCTGTACTTGAACTCTTTAAACAGGGTCTTGTTGAACTCTCGCAGCCACAAGCATTCGGAGACATCGTCATCTGCTGGCAAGGTGGGGCATTGTCTGAGTCGGAGGCACTCGAACTGGTCGATGCCTACGAGGGTTAAGTAGGGCGGCGAAGATCAGATGCAAGATGAATCACGTAGGGCCCTTGAGGCAATCATCATGGTGGCCGATCATCCAGCCGACCCCGCCGTGCTGGCACAACTCGTAGAACTCTCTCCGGCTGCTGTAGAAGAGATCTTGGTGCAGGTCGCCGAGTCCTATGAGCAAGAAAACCGTGGCTTCCGTTTGGTCAAAGTTGCCGGTGGTTGGCGGTACCAGAGCCACGAGGACTGCTCTGCCTATGTTGAGCAGTTTGTGCTCACTGGCCAAACTGCACGACTGTCGGCTGCTGCCCTAGAAACGTTGGCAATCGTGGCCTACAAGCAACCCACCTCACGTGCACAAGTGGCGGCAATTCGTGGTGTCAATGTGGATGGTGTCATGCGGACCTTGCAGCAGCGGGGCTACATCGACGAGACCGGCAGGGACGTGGGCCCTGGTCAGGCTTCGCTCTTTGGAACCACTGCACTTTTCTTGGAGCGACTTGGATTGAACTCACTTGATGAGTTGCCGTCCTTGGGTGATTTGATCCCAGGTGCAGATGTCGTTGAACTTCTTGAACAAAGCCTGATTGGCCTGCCTGAGCTTGCTCCCGAACTCGACGAGCCAGAGCCAGATCCAGAGCCACAGCCAGAGCCAGTGGCAGAACCAGACCAGCAGGATGGGCTCACACAGGCCGAGATGACAGAGCCAACTGACTTCGAGACCGACTGAGTTTTTTGGGAACCGACGCGACAGGGGAGCGCCTACAGAAGGTGCTAGCAAGAGCAGGCTTCGGTAGCCGGCGGGTCTGTGAGGATCTCATAGCCGACGGCAGAGTCACGGTGAACGGCGAAGAGATTGTGCTGGGCGCTCGAGTCGAAGTTGACCGAGATGTTGTGCAAGTCGACGGAGTCCCGATCGGCATTCAACCTGACTCGGTGTATTACCTCTTGAACAAGCCTGCTGGAGTGGTCACCACAGCAGACGACCCGCAGGGCCGAACCACTGCTTTGTCCTTTGTCCCCTTGGAACCGAGAGTCCATTCGGTGGGCAGACTGGATCTAGAGACAGAGGGGTTGTTGCTTCTAACGAACGATGGGCAACTGACTCATCGCCTGACTCACCCGAGCTTTGGAGTAGAGAAGGAATACCTAGCCGAGGTGGAGGGCGACCCTGGTCGCGGAGCACTGCGCTCGCTCCGAGAAGGAGTCGAACTCGAAGATGGGGTAACTGCCCCAGCCAAAGTCTCGGCTCAGGCCCCGGGATTGGTGCGAATCGTGATTCACGAGGGTCGTAACCGGCAAGTTCGTCGGATGTGTGAAGCAGTTGGTCACCCCGTTACCCGCTTGATCCGGACGCGAATCGGTAGCCTGCGCGATACACAACTTGGGCCAGGTAGCTGGCGCGAACTCACTCAAGACGAACTGCGTGAGCTTGAACGATCGGTTCAGCTTCTCGATGAAACCGCAGCCGAGGCTTCAAGTTCTGATGCAACTGCCGAGGACAGCTAACCTGTCGTTGATGTCGACACAGGTTCTCGCACTTCGAGGAGCAATCACTCTGGAACGTGATGACCGTGACCATCTTCTGGAGAGAGTCGAGCGGCTCCTGACCGAGATGATTGAGCGCAACTCACTCTCTTCGGACGACCTGATCTCAATTCTCTTTACTGCCACTCCCGATATTCACTCTGTGTTTCCCGCTGTTGCAGCGAGACAGATGGGTCTGGGCGATGTACCGCTGATCTGTGCGCAGGAACTCAGCATTGATGATTCGATGCCCCTGTGCGTACGCGTGTTGATGCACACAAATACTGAATTAACCCGAAGTGAATTGCGTCATGTCTACCTAGAAGAGGCTCGCACCCTTCGAGATGACCTCCCCGGATGACGGCGCAGGGCGAACAGCGTCGCGCTGCAGTAGTTGGAACCGGATTGATTGGCGGTTCTGTTGCGCTGGCACTTCAGGCGGCCGGGTGGCATGTCACGGGATCAGATATTGACCCTGCTCGTGCTGAACGAGCATTGCAGCTCGGGGTTATCAACTCCGTCGGAAGTGATCCAGATGCCGAGATTACGTTTCTAGCGGTCCCGGTCAGCAGCGTGGCAGACGCGGCTCGCGAGGCGCTTCGCTCTGGCGGTGTGGTCACAGACGTTGGCAGCGTGAAAGCACCATTGGTTGCCGCAATCCAAGACGCGAAATTTGTGGGTGGTCACCCGATGGCCGGCTCCGAAGCCATTGGAGTAGATGGCGCTCGTGGCGACCTCTTCGATGCAACGACGTGGGTCTTGACCCCAACTGCAGCCACGGACCCTGCTGCTCAGGCGCTGGTTCATTCGGTGGTTCGCTCCTTTGGGGCCGAGGTGCTGACACTTGACGCCGCACAGCATGATCACCTTGTAGCCACGGTGTCTCATGTTCCGCATCTGACCGCTGCAACCCTGATGGACCTTGCAGCAACACAAGCAGAAGAGCATTCAGCGGTGCTGAGACTTGCTGCAGGCGGATTTCGAGATATGACTCGCATTGCAGCGGGTGACCCGGGCATGTGGCTAGATATTTGTACTGATAACCGCGAGGCGATTCTGG
>CAMDLX010000119.1 GCA_945901935.1 Bifidobacterium breve
TCGGTTGGCCTTGGAGTCAAGGACACCCTGCCCGCAGCTCTGCCCGATTGGCAGGTAGATGTTCGTGGTCGTCCCGCACTCATGCTCAAGGCAGCCAATGCAGAACTAGCAGCAGACCCTGTGCCAGTTGG
Organism: Bifidobacterium breve; assembly: GCA_945901935.1. Classification (GTDB taxonomy): domain Bacteria; phylum Actinomycetota; class Acidimicrobiia; order Acidimicrobiales; family Microtrichaceae; genus IMCC26207. The sequence continues at coordinate 132 of CAMDLX010000119.1, forward strand.
ATCAGTGGTTGTGGTGGCGCTCGGCTACAACTCCCTCTGGGGAAAAGATCGCGCTCAGTACGATACGTGGGCAGCACAGTTCAACCGTGAGGCCGACGCGCTCATAGCAACACTTCGGGGAAAGGGTGCAAAGAAAATCGTCTTTGTCACGCTGCGAGACCCGAACCCTTCGCTTATTCCCCCAGCGGCGCTAGCTCAGGCACAGAAGTACAACTGGTACTTTCCTTATGTCAACGAGCAGCTAGCCGCTCTTGTTGTTCGCGACCCGTTGATTGCTCTTGCCGACTGGGCCGCTGTATCAAACCTTCCAGGGCTGACCTATGACGCCATTCACCTGAAGACGCTGGGCGCCAAGCTGATGGTGGAAACCATGAAGGCTGGGATTGGCCTGCCCACTACTCCCGTGTCGGGTTTGTAGTTGGTGTTGACGCAAGGTGTGCTCGGCGTGACAAGATCAACGCTCACATAACAAGAGTTCGCTCTTGTCGGCCGCCCTCGTAGCTCAGATGGATAGAGCAACGGACTTCTAATCCGTCGGTCGTTGGTTCGAATCCAACCGAGGGCACTTCAAATTTGGCGGGTACCATGTGGCTACTGAGTTCAGCTAGCCAAACTGGATAGCTCGTTGGGGTTGGGCACGGCGTGAAACTGTGCCGAAACCGATTCAGATCCCGGGCAAGTCTTCTTCTAGACCCAGCCAAATCTGCGCCGCATCGATGTAGGTCTTCTCGCTGATGAATGCGTGCTGCGTCCCGGTGTACAGGTCGCGAAATGCTCTCTCCATGCGGCTACCGTCACGGATTGCCGTAGTGCCCGCAGCTAGGTGAGCCCACTGCCCGACCTCTCGTGAGGCTTCGGTTGCATAGGTGGCAGCCACTCGCATGTCGGCACGCATTCTTGGAGTGAGTTCCTCACCAGCAGCTACGGCTCGTTCGGCAGACCCAAACGTGTCAATGACGCCAGCGCGAGCTGCACGCCACATACCCGTGAAGTGAGCAAGATTACGCTGAAAGGTGTTTCGAAGCGCCAGGGTCTGCATGTCTGACATGCGTGCCTTCTTGAGTGCCAAATCAGAGACATCATCAAGCATGCTCTTGGAGACTCCCAGAGCCCAGGCAGCATGGCCGGCCGCAGTGATCGGCATCAGGCCCATACGAAACAGTGGGCTTCCGCCCCGCTCTGGCTGGCGGGTAAATAACGGAAAGCATCTGGATTCCGGAACAAAAACCTCGGTCACTGCGTAGTCATAGCTGCCAGTTCCGCGCAGTCCTTGGACATGCCACCCATCAGTGAACTGCACTTGCTCTCTTGGCACGAGCGCCGCACGAATCTCGGTAAGTTCAAAGATAGCTTCGCCGTCGATCACCGGGAAGAAGCCGCAGGCTATGTACTTTGAGTGAGCCGTTCCGGAACCAAAATTCCACGAACCCGACAGCATGTAGCCGTCACCTGTGGATTCCCCTGAACCGTTAGGAAAGAACTGCCCACCAACAGTTACCCGGTCGAGGGGATTGCCGAAGAGTTCTTGAAAGCCTTCATCTGGAAGGTAAGCCGATGCGGCCATCGCCGAAGGCATGTTGGCAATACCAATCCACCCCAAGGCGCCATCTTGGATTGCCATCTCAATCCAAGTTTCGATGACCTCTGTAAATGTTGGCTCGCAACCCCCTGCCTCGGGAGTATTCAAAAATGACAACAGTCCGCTGTCCCACAGCGCATCTACTAGAGGTGCAGACATTGTTCGCTGAGATTCGCTAGCGGCCGCTTCGATTTGGCTGATTTCACGAAGGCTTCTTGCCGCTGCCGGCCCATCCAGAGTCAGAGTCATAACCTGAATTTACCAGAAGGATTTGCTGATCTGGGGTCGGCAAAGTTGCATGTGCGCACCCGTGCTCTGCCAACATCAATGCAGTGCCTGCCAAGTTGCCTCTCATTCTTTTACCGCCATCAGAAGGAAAGGCCACCGGTGGTTCAGAGTCGGTGTGGTTTCCAGACGGTATGGCCATGCCGCTTAAGGACTCACGCGGGGGTGATGCTCGCATCGCTGTGATCAAATCCTTAAATGCCGCCATGGCCCGAAATGGCGCTGAGCGAGGAAAGCTTCTCGGAGTCAAAGGGGAGGCTTTGGCTGCGGCAACCTTGGCTAATCGTTCCGTGTTGGTCTCGCCGACTTTGCCCGCAATCGAGCGCTATACAGGTGTGCTGTACGAGGCCCTTGAACTCCCTACTCTGTCAGCCTCGGCTCGGCGCCGAATGGCCCGAAGTATTCTGATTTTTTCTGGGCTCTGGGGCGTGGTTTCTCCAACTGATCTGATTCCCGATTACAAGCTCAAGATGGGTGCGTCCCTGCCAGGTTTAGGCAAGCTCTCGACCTGGTGGCGGCCAGTGCTTTCCCCTCAAATAGCGTCCATCGCTCAGGGTCGCCAGCTGTGGAATTTGTTGCCGATTGAGCACAACGCCGCTTGGACTCCAGCATCCGAATTACCTCAGCTCACGGTGAAATTCTTTGAGCGTCGACCAGACGGTTCGCTAGTTGCAGTGTCTCATTGGAACAAGTTCCTCAAGGGCGCTCTGCTGCGCCACCTGCTGGAGCATCCAGAAACCACGCCGAGAAGCCTTGAGCACTGGGAGCACCCTTCGGGTTACCGCCTTGATCCCTTGTTGACTCAGGTCCGAGGACCGGTGACCGGGTTGGCCTTCGTCCAAGACTAGGCAGCCGACTGCAAAACTCCCCGCCGCAACGGGTAACTTTGAAGCGTGATGATGCTTGCGGAGGTGGAGACCTTTCTTTCGAGGCCGATTGCCCCGACGCGACGCGTTGCGATCGGCCGCCTTGAGCTGCCCGTGGACCCAGCGCCTGGGTTTGGGGGGATTCTGCTGGGTGCGATTGCGGCACGGTTTGCCCCCGAGATCGACTCCGATATGCATGCCGAAATTTTGCAGTTGATGTCTCAACTAGAGGCTGGAAACAGCATTCCTCAACCCAAGCTGCGCCATCGCCTGCAAGAGGACACAGTTGGGTTGCAGCGCTGCGTTCACCGGGTGATTGGTGAGGGGGAACATCTGGAGTTTCAGTTCGAGGAAGATCAAGGAACGCCTGCACAACATGTTTTGTGTGCCGCCTACGCAGCGGCGCGTGTGCCATGGGATGTCGTTCCTGCTGTGATGTCAACTGTTCATAAGGGCCTGATGTGGCAGGGGGGAAGCGAGTCGGCGCTGCTGGCGTATCTCTCGGGACGAAGCGGCGTAGTTGCAATCAGTTCCGTGGGTGATCCGGTCTCTTGGGCACTTGCGATGCTCGACCTGCGTGACCCCCAGTCCGCTTCACCCTCTAGAAAAGATGTGCAACGTGCTTTCCGGACTCGTCTGCGTGCAGCGCACCCCGACCATGGAGCAGCGGACGACTCCGCAGCGGCGAGAATCACTGAGTTGACTGAGGCGCGTCGGATTTTGCTGGGCTAGCGCTCGGCTATGCCTCGTCCTGCTCGGGTCTGAAGTCTGCGGCTGACGGGTTGATTGCTTCGAGTTCCTTACCCCGCGTTTCTGGCAGTGCCAGAGCCACAAACGCAGCAGCAATTGGCGCGATGGCTAGCAACGTAAACGTGAACCCGTATCCCTGAGCGTCAATCAAGTTCCCGGCAAACAACAGCCCAATTACCGACCCGGCAACAGCAACTGCAGCCACTGCGCCGCGAACTGTTCCCCTGTGTGAGGTAGGGAAAAGTTCAGGCGAAATAACTGCCAAGGCTGGGGCTGCCATACCGCCGATGATTGAGCCGAGCAAGGAAGCAAACCACATTGGTACGCCTACCACCGAGAAGAAAACTGCGTTGAAGATTCCAATCGCAAGCAGCCCAGGGACGATCGTTCTTTTTCTGCCGTGCTTATCGGCAAAGCGACCACCGAGCAGCACGCCAATTGCGCCAGGGGTTGATGTGGCAATCACAAATAGCGTGATCATCAGAGCAGTGAATCCAACTTCGGTTCGCAGGTAGTCATTCTGGAGTTGCGAGGCTGGTGCAAAGAAAACGTTGAGCAGAAAGAAGATTCCCGCAACCAGCACAAAGCGCCAGAGATGGATGCGTCGCAAACCAGAGCTAACTGCCGAGCCGGAAGCCGGATCAGATTGTGGCCCCGAGGCTGCCATGAGTGGGGCGAGCGGTTCAGCGGCGATTTCTGTGCCTAGAGCGGCAAGCGCAACCGTCTCGCGATCCTGAGCGAGTTTCTGAAAGCGCCGACTTTCGGGCAGGTGTTTGCGAACATTCCAGATGAGCGGAAGCGACATTCCAGCAACCACAAAGGTCAGGCGCCATCCCCAATTGCCAAGGTCGGCTAGCGGCAGGGTCATGACGATGATTCCGGCGCCCAAGCCGTAGGCCAGGGTGCCGAGGCCAGCAACCATGGCCCGTGATCCAGGTGGCATCTCTTCCACAGCGATGGTGTCAGCGCAGAGCAAACCAGCTATCGCCAAGTTCCGAGAGAAGAACTGCAGTGCGCCCACAGCCCACAAGCTTGGGGCTAGCGCTGTGATCAGCGTGAGCGCTGCGGCAACCAGAAAAGAGCCAAGGGCCACTTTGCGCCTGCCGATTCGATCAGCGAACACCATGACTACCAGGGTGACTACAACCCCGATACGTACTACTGCTAGCAGGGTGGTTTGTTGCGAACGTGACCCGTCTCCAAGATCTTCTGCAACGAAGGTCAGAACCTGGGACAGGAGTCCATAGAGCATCCCTCCAACCATGTTGAGCAAGGTGACCGAGGCGACCAGAGTCGCCTGGCGAGCAGAGAGGCGATCAGGGGTAGCCCACCAAGGCCGGCGGCCATGAGCAAGACCATCCGGGAGTGCCCTTCGAATAGGAATTGAGTAGAGCCAGCGCCAGTAGGGGACAGCGAGTTGGTAATCAATTGTTTGCTGCAGCTGAAATCGCTGTTGCGGGACGGTGCCTGAGTCTTCGGAAGAGTCTGTTGTGCATGGCTGCCAGCGCACTGTTCGCTCACAGGTCACAAACGGTCCGGACTCACCGGTCAGGGTCAAGGAGCCCGAGCTGCTCAGGTCAGCCACATCGTTGGGCTCTGACTCCAACAGCAGCACATCATCGCGAGGTTCCAATCGATCTCGCAGTTCGGACTCTGCGCATTCAAAGAGATTGTTGATCCTCGCCATACGGTCCCCATGGTCAGCAGCCGAGCGATCTTGGCGCAGATCAGATCTTAGTGATCAGAATCAGGCAATACTGAAGAAGTGTCTCGACTCATTGTTCGGCCCTCCGCCCCGCTTTCTGGTGAGGTCACCATCAGCGGTGCAAAGAACTCCGCCCTCAAGCTGATGGCTGCATGTGTGCTTGCCGAGGGCCGCTATGTCCTGCGCAACGTTCCAGTGATCTCTGACGTGGAGTACATGTGCGCGTTGCTTGAGGCAATGGGAATGCAGACTCGCCGCAGAGAGGACGGAGCTCTAGAGATTATTCGCGGCTCGCAGGTCATTCCCGAAGCTCCCTACGAACTTGTTGAACGCATGCGTGCGTCGAGCGCCGTGTTAGGCCCGCTGCTGGCGGCAATGGGCGAGGCTCGAGTTGCGATGCCTGGCGGAGACGACTTTGGCGCCCGCCCGATTGATATGCACCTTCAGGGCCTCGAAGCGCTGGGGGCTGAGTTCACTCTGAGCCACGGGATGATTCACGCACGGGCAGAACGACTAGTTGGTACCGAAGTTGTGCTCGACTACCCGAGTGTTGGTGCGACAGAGAACCTGCTGATGGCGGCAGTGCTCGCCGAGGGTCGTACCACGGTGCGTAATGCTGCGCGCGAGCCCGAGATTGCAGACCTAGGGGCATTTCTGAACCGCATGGGTGGTCAGATCCTTGGTGCGGGCAGTTCGGTGGTGACCATTGACGGCGTGAGTGATTTGCGAGCGGTGGAACACACGGTGATTCCTGATCGCATCGAGGTCGCAACGTTCCTGAGTGTCCTTGGCGTCGCAGGTGGTGAACTCACTCTGCATCATGTGCGACCCGATCATTTGGACTTGCTCGTCGAGAAGCTAGGGGCAATGGGAATCCGGATTTCTCCGGAGCCTGACGGCCTGTGGGCGATGGCCAGTGGGCGTCCCCGGCCAACCAACGTGGCCACATTGCCCTACCCCGGTTTAGCAACTGACTATCTGCCCTTATTGGTGGCCCTCCAGTGCTTCAACACCGGTACGAGCTACGCCACCGAGAATGTCTTTTCGGGACGGTTCCGATACGTGGGAGAGTTGGCTCGAATGGGCGCGCAGGTGCGCGTGGATGGTCACCATCTCGTCATCGATGGGGTAGCGCGGCTCTCTGGGGCGCCAGTTCGAGCGTTAGATATTCGCGCTGGTGCGGCACTCGTAGTTGCCGCTCTTGGCGCCGATGGCGAGACGGTGATTGCTGACGCCCATCACTTGGATCGCGGCTACGAGGGCTTGACTGATCGCCTCAGTGCGATCGGGGTGCAGATCGAACGGCTCGACTAGCTGTCCTCGTTTATCGGGGTCCGCCGCGGGGGTTCTTTGGCGGCAGCACCGGCGCTGCTTCATCTTCAGCTTCGGTCTGTTTACCGAGTTTGGCGGCACGCTGGTTTGCCAGAAAAAGCAGCGCAGCAAACACGCCTACTGGAACGAGCACCATCAGGATTTCGTCCCAACCACCTTGGTGAGCCAACAGCACGGAATCAAGCATCTGGAACACAAACCTAGTGCGCGGGGTTGTTATAGAGGCAACGAAGAACCATCATCTAGATCGTGGAACGTGTGCTTGTGCACAAATCTCTGTTCCCCCGAGTGAAGTAGGCATCGTGCAGGCTGAAGTTGAAGTAGTCATCGAGATCATCCGACCAGCCATTCAGGCTGATGGCGGAGACATCACCTTGATTGATGTCGATCAGGAATCAGGCATTGTGATTGTTGAACTTTCGGGTGCCTGTGTGAGTTGCCCCGCTTCTACCGTCACGATGAAGGCAGGAATTGAGCGGATCATGATTGACCGCGTGCCTGGCGTGACTGCAGTTGTTCAGCCGGGTGAGAACGCTGAGCTTGGAACAGCCGTCACCCTGTA
>CAMDLX010000120.1 GCA_945901935.1 Bifidobacterium breve
TTTACCTCAGGGTTACGAAACATCTTTACTCCTCAACAACATAAGAAACAACAAACAAAAACCACTCACAGAGACATTGTGCCGACAATCTGTCAAAACACAACCCTGTGGGGTGCGGCTTCAAAAGCCGTAACGCAGACACCATTATGGCCAAGCTGTGACACAACACAACCGGGTAAAAACACCCACAACAACAGCCAACTAGGCCAAACGGCCTACACAAACCACAAACACTTGACACCACCCCGACAAATCAGTACAAACAAAACCCCACCCAAAACCCCACCCACTGACACACAAACTGACACAACCCAAAAACACCAAAAACCACTCATGGCACCTTTTCGACTGACCCGATCAACCCAAACCCGATCAACCCAAACTCGATCAACCCAGAACAGGCTTCCTGTGCTTGTTCTCGCAATGTTGCTTCTTGCTAGCGGCATCACCTTGGGTTGCAGCAGTTCAGACATTGCTGGGCCAGAGGTGGCTGCGCCGGCGGGCGTTGAGTCCAAAGGCTCAGAATCCACCTCGGGCACCTATCAGTCCGGCATCGACCAGCCATTCAGTTTCAACTGGGGTGGAAACCGGCTGTGGGTGCGCTGGAAGAGCCAGGGCGATTGCGCCAATGGCATCAAGGTGACCACAGATGGAAAGAGTTCCGAGGTCCCGGTAAATACCGAATGGAGCAGCCTTGTGCTGAGTGACTCGGCGCAAGAGGTGACGGTCGATCCATCCGGTTGCGTCCTTGACGTTGATCACTTGAGCGACACAACGCGGCCGTTTATTGGCATGCAGATCACGGACACGAGTTCCGCACCCGCAATCGCTCCTAAGTCCATTTCCACTACGCCCACTGCAGTGTGGCTCACTGATGCTGATACTGCTCCAGGTGCCGTTGAGTCTGCGCTGAGCGAGGCGGAGAGTAACGATTCCGTACCGGTCTTCGTGCTGTACCTGCGGCCACAGCGAGATTGCGGTGGTTTTTCCGCAAACTCGGACTCCTCGAGCAGCAGCAGTTCGAATGAGTCAGCGGCGTATCTAGGCGCTGTGCAGGACCTTGCATCACGACTCGGTGACACCCCAGCGATTGTGGTAGCCGAGCCTGATGCCAGTTCCCAGGACTGTGGCGATCCTGAACTGATTGCTTCTGCAGTTCAGGCACTGAAGGTCAATCCCTCGACCTATGTGTACGTAGACGGAGGCCATCCGGGTTGGAAATCGGTAAGTGATCAGGCCGCACGACTGCGTGCTGCTGGCGTGGAAAAGGCCGATGGATTTGCGCTCAACGTGTCGAACTTTGTCCACCTCGACGAGGTGCAGGTCTACGGCGACGACCTATCGAACGTGCTCGGCAAGGACTATGTGGTTGACATCTCTCGCTCTGGTGGGACGGTTCCCGCAGGGGAATGGTGCAACCCATCGGGGGCGCGTATTGGAACCGAGCCAACCTTTGATACGCCGAGCATCAACATGGTTGGGGAGTTGTGGGTTAAGCAGCCCGGCGAGAGTGACGGGGAGTGTAACGGTGGGCCCTCGGCTGGAACCTGGTGGCAAGAGGGTGCAGAGGAGCTCGCGAGCAACCAGGACTAGGCCCTAGAAATTCCTTTCTCGCTGCAGGAGGGCTGCCGAACTCGCACTACGGTGCGAGGCGATGATTCTTGCTGACGCTTCTATTCGAGCTCTCGTAGACCAGGCCCGCCTGGAAATCGAGCCATATGACCCTGACCTTGTGCAGCCCGCCTCTGTAGACGTGCGTCTTGGCACGCAGTTTCGGGTCATGCGCAACAGTCGCCTCACCCATATTGACCCCATGGTGCACGACGAGAACTTGATGGAAGTCGTCGAGGTTGCCGTAGGTGAGCCGTTCGTTCTGCACCCGGGCGAGTTTGCCTTGGGTCATACGGCCGAAAGGTTTGGCCTTCCCGATGATCTTGTTGGCATCGTCAACGGCAAGAGCAGTCTTGGCCGCATGGGTCTGCAAGTTCACGCCACTGCAGGTTTTGTAGACCCGGGATTCTCGGGTGTCATCGTGTTGGAGTTGTCTAACGTCGCAAACCTGCCGATTCTGCTTCGTCCGGGAATGAAGATTGCGCAGATGGTTTTTGAACAGATGGATCGCGCCGCTGAGCGTCCCTATGGCCACCCGGATCTTGGTTCGAAATATCAGGGTCAGAGCGGAGCAGTTGCCTCGAAGTACTCCGAGAACTTCTCAGACAGCTAAGTCCGGTTATCGAGCCGTATTTCTTCTGAGTTCCCGTGCGAGGGAACCTGTTGCTGCGATTTCAGTTACGGCGTCCACGAGTCGCTGAGCCTCCACGGGTCGCTGCAGCGATGCATCAGCCCCGCAGTCTGCTGCTAACGGCTGATCGCTCATGACCAGAATCGCAGCTTGGTTGAGGACTGGCTCGGGGCGGCCGCGCAGCTGAGCAAGCAGTTCTGTAGTTGCTGCAGGTTCGCAACCACTGAGCGAGAGCAGCAGAACTGCGACAGATTCCCGCAGCAGCACCTCTGGTACTTCCGCCGGGCGAGCCAAAGATTCTGCCTCGAACCCGGCAGTCCGCAGCACAGCGAGCAGTATGTCGGCTACGTGGGGCTGATCTTCACAGACGAGCACCCTGGCGCTCACTCAGGCCTCGAGTTGCAGACCACGGTCTCCGAGGGGATCAGCGTTCTCGAGGGCCTCAAGAACATGCATGGCAAGGTCGCCAACCTTGACCTGGTCCTCTTCCATGCCTTGGGCCTTCACGCCGTCGTCGATCATGATGTAACAGAAGGGGCAGGCCGTCGCGATGCGAGTCGCACCCGTTGCGATGAGTTCCTGGGAACGCTCAACGTTGACTTGCTTGCCTGTGCTCTCTTCCATCCACATGCGCGCGCCGCCGGCGCCACAGCACATTCCCTTGGTGCCGTTGCGCTCAGCTTCGACAATCTCAATTCCCTTGAGCGAACCGAGGACTTTGCGCGGTGCCATGTAGACATCGTTGTGCCGTCCCAAGTAACAGGAGTCGTGGTAAACCATCCGCTCTTCGAGCTTGGCACCAGTCATGTCGAGCTTGCCTGTATCAATGAGTTCTTCCAGGAACTGGCTGTGGTGTAGCACCTCGTAGTTGCCGCCGAGTTGTGGGTACTCGTTTTCTAACGTGTTAAAGCAGTGCGGGCACTGAGTGATGATTTTGCGAACACCCATGCCGTCGAGGGTCTCGATGTTTTGGGTGGCGAGCATCTGGAAGATGTACTCGTTTCCAGAACGCCGAGCAGGGTCGCCGGTGCAGTTCTCGGATGGGCCGAGAATGGCGAAGCTGACTCCGGCCCGCTGCAACAGCTTGGCCATTGACTGGGTGACTTTTTGATTCTTGTCATCAAATGACCCAGCGCAGCCCACCCAATACAGGTACTCGGCGGTGAATGGGTCCCCACCATCAAGGATGGTGATCCCATCTAGGTTCTTTGCCCAGTTGCCACGGTCAGTCTGTGACATCCCCCACGGGTTGCCCGAATTCTCCATGCCCCGGTAGGCGTTACCGAGTTCGGTCGGGAAGTCTGATTCCATCAAGGTGAGGTACCGACGCATATCTAGGATCTTGTCGAGGATCTCGATGTTGACGGGGCAGTTCTCGTCGCAGGCCTTGCAGGTGGTGCATGCCCAGACTTCCTCGGCAGTGATGCGTTCAAACAATGAGTTGGCGGCGATCACAATCTGGGGGTCTTCGCCGATTGGAGGCGATACAGCGGGTGATCCAGAGGCAGCCATCACTGCACCCGACTTGAGCACGATCTCGCGTGGGTCAAGTGGCTTTCCTGTTGCATGAGCAGGGCAGACAGAGGTGCAACGTCCACACATGGTGCAGGCGTCAGTGTCGAGGAGTTGTTTCCAAGTGAAGTCCTCTACCACTGAGGCTCCGAATGTCTCGAGCTCGGTTTCCATCAGGTTTGGCATCGGCTTCATTGCGCCCTTCGGGCGATCTTTGACCGATAGATACATGTTGAGCGGAGAGGTGAAGATGTGGCGCAGCATCGTGGTGGGCAGAATCACGAGGAAGGCAATAAATGTGAGCACATGCAGAATCCACATTGCCTGATGCCATCCCGACAGGGAGCTCATATTTTCAACTAGTCCAGAGAGTGGGTAACCAATGAAGGACCACTTCTCAAAGCTTGGCCGACCGTCCAGAGCAATACGGAACATCTCAGCGAGATAGCCCGTCACACCAATTGCAAAGAGGGTGCCCAGAATGATTGCGTGCTCTGGCTTGGACTTGATGCGGATGCGGTATGGCCGTTGCACATAGCGGCGAAGAATCGCCCAGATGATTCCGCCGAGGAACACTGCCCCAGCTAGGTCGCCAATAAACGCATAACCCTCGTAGACGGTCCCGTGGAGGAACTTGAGCGACTCGGGAAGTTGGTGGTTGATCTCGAGTACCGAGGTGACTGCGAGCAGTACCAAGAAACCGAAGTAGATCATGGAGTGCATGATTCCTGCAGCAGGATCGCGGAGCAGGGTCTGCATGTAGAGGCCTGCGCGTAGGCGACCCATGCGTGCTTTGGCGTTCTTCGGCGTGATGTCTCGTTTGTCTGGTCCGCCTCGTTCCCAGTTGCGCACTCGGTACGAGAACATGACGGCGCCATAGACAAACATCATCGGGATGATGGTGTAGAAGGCCAGCTTGAGAGGACCTGGGATGTTGTCGAAGACCTCGCGCTGTATAGCGCTCTCGTCATGGAACTGGAAAACCGTTGCTGCAACTCCAGAGAGAGCAACCACGAGTGCAATGGCAACGCCGACGAGGATTGCGATCTGATTCGGCCGCAATCGGGCCGGTCCAGGGATCGTGTCTTCTGCGTCTTGGGCTTGTTTCGATTCAGTCACAGTCATAACAGAATTGAACTTATCGCGGGTTTCAGTGATTGAGCGATTGCTCGGACTCGCGAAGCCGATGGGCCACAGAAACCAGCAGCTTGTGCGCCAGTGTGGGGATCTCGTCGAGCACCCCGTTAAACGCAGGTTTTGATAGCACCAGCACGGTGACATCGGTGGTAGCCGTGACGGTTGCCGTGCGCAGACCGCCATCAAGAAGCGACAGTTCACCGAAGTGATCGCCCGGCCCCAAGGTGGCAACCTTCTCTCCTGCTTTGAGGACAGAGGCCCTGCCCGAGAGAATCACAAAGGCCTCGCGCCCAATGGTTCCCTCCACTGTCAGGTCAGTACCCGCAGAGATCGAGAGTTCGTCCGCTGCTCGGGAGAGGCGTTGCAAGTCCTTCTTGGAACAAGCCGAGAACAGCGGAATATTTGCAATCTCATCCACGAACTTTGTCATGGGCGTCAACAGTAGAAGCTTGCCACCATCAATGCAGCGCGAAGCAGTTGAGTAGTGCAGTTCCGTGCAGGTGGGCTCTATCTGAGGTTGAATAGCAGGGATCTAGTTTCCTAGGAGCGTTCGAAACATGAGGGTGGTTGCAGTTGCTGGGGCCAAAGGTGGCGTAGGAAAGACTGCCGCTGCGGTGAACTTGGCGATCCTGTCGGCCCGTTCGGGTCACCGAACCCTGCTGTGGGACTTAGACCCTCAGGGTGCGGCCACGCATTGTTACCGAGCTCAGGCCAAGGTCAAGGGTGGAGCAACTCGACTGCTTGGCGGCAAACGAGATCTGGCGGCCTTTATTCGGGCCACCGAGTATCAGCGCCTTGACCTTTTGCCAGCTGACCCGTCCTTTCGAGTCGTCGACACGGTGCTGTCAACGAGGAGATGGCCAGACCGAGTGCTGCGAAAGCTTCTTCGGCCACTCGACCGCAAGTATGACGTCGTGATTCTGGACTGCGCCCCTGGTTTGGGGATCGTCACCGAGTCCGTGATTGCGGCCTCGGATCTGATTCTGGCCCCTATTATTCCTGCTCCGTTAGCAGTCCGAAGTTTGGATCAGCTCGAGGAGTTCACTCACGCCCATCGGCCGGGATTACCGTTTTTGGCGTTTCTCTCGATGCTGGATGAGCGCAAAGTCCTGCATCGCCAGCTCGTTTCTCAAGTACGCGGGGATCGACGGTTTGCACTTGCAGCCGTCCCGTCATCCTCTTCGGTTGAGCGCATGGGACTGGAGCAGATTCCAGCTGTGCTCGCCTCGCCCAACAACCTGGCCGCAGTCGCGTACCGCAGATTGTGGGCAGAGGTTGAAGAGCGCATTGACCTAGAGCCTCAGCTGCCTTAAGGCAGCGTGCCGGTTACTTCGCAGATGCCTGTTTCGCTACGGCCTCGGCACGAAGTCTGACTGCTTCTGCATCAAGCAGGTACCGCTGCTCGAGTGGCTTGGACTCAGCGGGATGAAAGGCCTGGTCAAGCTCATAATGCAGTGGCACCCCGGTTGGGATGTTGACTTCAGAGATCTCATCATCAGAGATGCCTTCGAGGTGCTTCACGAGAGCCCGCAGAGAGTTTCCGTGGGCGACCACGAGCACGCGCTTACCCGCTGCAAGGTCCGGGATAATTGCATCAAACCAGTAGGGCATCATGCGCGCAACAACATCTGCAAGGCACTCCGAGGTGGGCAACAACTCCGGTGGCAGCTCGCTATAGCGAGAATCATCATTTGGGTTGAACTGATTCTCTGCTGTGATCTCGGGCGGCGGCACATCGTAACTACGCCGCCAGACCTTGACCTTCTCTGCCCCGTACTTCGCTGTGGTCTCCGCCTTATTTGCGCCAGTGAGTTCGCCGTAGTGACGCTCGTTGAGTCTCCAACTCCGCCGAACTGGAACCCAAAGCCGTTGCATGGAGTCGAGCGCAATGTTTGCAGTTCGAATTGCACGCACCTGCAAAGAGGTATGCAAGAGGTCGGGAGAGAAGCCGGCCTCGGCCATCATCTCACCCGCTGCGGCGGCCTCAGTGCGGCCATGGTCAGTCAGATCGCAGTCGTACCAGCCAGTAAACAAGTTGAGTTTGTTCCACTCGCTTTCACCATGTCGGAGCAGGACAAGTTGATGCATGGGGGTCTCCAGTGCGTTCGTAGTAGTTGCGGCTTAGCCCACACGGTACTTGTTGACAACAACCCGTACTATTGACGGTCGTGCAGGTCTCTGTGGTGATCCCGTGTTACAACTCATTGCAGTTTCTCGGTGCCA
>CAMDLX010000121.1 GCA_945901935.1 Bifidobacterium breve
CGCAGTAGTCGAAGGACCCGTTCTGAGTCCTCGACCGAGATGATTGCTCCCACTTGTGAAAACGCCTGCAGTGCTCCGAGCGCTGTTCCAGCATCTATTCCGTAAATCTGTACGCGCCCTTGGAGCTGAGTTATTGCAGCCATGGCGCCAGCCTGCAGCGCTGTACTTCGACCAGATCCACTCGCTCCGAGCAGGAGCAGGCCGCCATCTCGAGACAGATTCACCTCGAGCAGTTCACGACGCTGCTGATCGGGGCGATCAGTCCACCCAATTGCGAGTGCGTCTCCGCTGCTCTGCACTTGGGACAGCTTGAGCTGCTCAGGTAACGCCTCAAGCCAAGGAGGCCGTGGGCGCCCAAGTTGCTCGGCGGCAGCCGCCCTGATGGCGGAACTCACTGCTAAATCCAATTCCGTTGGTGACACAGCCGCACTGGCGAACGGGTTGCGTGGCGGGGGGTCACCGAGCGGCCGAGACTGCACGCGAGATGCAGGTGAGCCCGAGGAACCGCTGTATGCCAACTGCACTGCGGCGCACTGCCCGGGTCCGCTGCGCAGGATTGCCCTGCCCGGAACCTCACGGGGGAGCAGCGCAGCCTCGGCGATTTCAACCACATCGCGACTGTCATCCTCATCTGCAACTCGCAGAGCAATCCGCAAACCCGTATTTGCTCGAATCGCGTCAGTGATGACCCCCGCTGGGCGCTGAGTTGCAAGCACTAGGTGCATACCTAGGCTGCGTCCACGTTGTGAGAGGTCCACCAGACCGTCAACAAACTCGGGGAGTTCGCGGGCCAAGGTTGCGAACTCGTCCACGACCACGATGAGTGCAGGCGGAACTTCAGCAGAGCAGTTCTTGGGGGTTTCAGTTATCTCAGAGATTTCTAATCGAGCTAGCTGGGCTTCTCGGTAGTGCAGTTCTGCGCGCAGCGATACAAGCGCCCGCTTGGCGAGTTGTGGGGACAGGTCTGTAATGAGGCCTACCGTGTGTGGGAGCGAGGTGAGGGTGCGAAATGCTGCGCCACCCTTGTAGTCAACTAACAAGAAGCTGAGTCGTTTTGGGCTGTGATGCAGCGCCATCGAGGCGACCAAACTGCGCAGAAGTTCGCTCTTGCCTGAGCCAGTGGTACCAGCAATAAGTGCGTGCGGGCCATCGGTGCGCAGGTCAAGGTGAAGGACCCCATTCGCTACCTTCCCAAGCGGTGCGGCCAGACTTGATGAGTCGGCAGAGAGCGCCCATTGGTCGATGACCGCCCGGGGATCGAGCAGCATCTCTTGATTGGCGAGCACCTCGTGCAAGTTCACCTGAGCTGGCAAATGAGAGGTGGGCAGGCGCTGAGGAAGAGGTGACTCGCCTTCAGAGCCGGAGTTGCTGCTTAGGACAACAGAGGACTGCTCGGCCTGCAAAGGTGCCAAGCTTCGAGCGAGTGGAACTGCCTCATCCTCGGTGAGATCCTCAAGGAATAGGTTCACCACTCGGTGCTCCTCGGAGTCTTCTAAAACGGGGTCATCGCGAGGAACCGAATGAAGAATCAGCCTATGTGGCTGACCCAGTTCGACGATGGCCTGCAACTCTGGCGGAAGTCCCGCTCTGCGTGCACTCAGCCAGAGCACCCGAGTAGTGGCCCTACCGTGATGCTCGATGGCCTCTCGGATTAGGTCATCATCAGTCCCGTCGATCACTAAGAGGGTTCTCGCACTGCCTCCCTGAACGCGACAGTGGGGTAGCCAAGCGCACCACCTCCAGATATCAAGTCGGTCCTGCTGAGCAAGAACACAAATCTCTAGCTCCTCCGGGGGAAGTGCCACTGCCAACTGCAGCAGCAAACTCCGTGCAAGGGCTGTTGCGAGTTCATCGCGACCAACGATCCCGATCCCGCCTGTCTGATCAAGGTCGACGATGCTGGGGAGTTTGGCAAGTGCGTACTGCTTTGCCGTTAGCGAGAGCTCTTCGCGCAGATCTCGTCTGCCTTGAGTGGGTATTTGAAGCTTCACTTGAGGGGTGATCTGAGCCGTCCCTAGCCGAACCCGAAGCGGCAGGGACTGAGCAGCGTTGAAGCTGCGCGTCCAGAGCTGATCGGAGCGCTCGCTGAGGATCCTTCCTAACGTGTGCGAGGAGGGAATCTGCTGATCAAGTCGAGCAGCCTCCTGCTGGTGGAGCTGTGAGATTCTGTGGTCGGCCTCGGCGAGATCGGACCGAAACTCGGCCACGCGAAACTTTTGCTCGGCGCGTGATTCGCGGCGCGCCTCAAGGCCTGAGGCAAGGACAAACACGAAACTAAACAGCACGAACAGCGCAGAAGCCAACGACTTTGTTGCCATCCACAGAGCGGCTCCCATCAACAGTGGAACCATCGCCGACAACACGGGAAAGCCCGGAAGGCGCTGCTGTGCTGGAGGAGTTGGAAGGCTCACCGTGTGTGCAGGCTGCAAGATGCCGGCCGAGCTGGTGATCTTGTGCTTTTCAGTGGGCCCAGGCAGCAGAGGTGGTCGAAGGTGATCAGTGATCTGGAGCAGGCTGAGCTGCCCCTTGATGTTGAGGAGGTCTCCGGAACTCAGCCGCGAGCTTCCTAAGATCTGGGCACCGTTGACTGCAGGGGTTGCTGCGCCAGTTGCACGGACCTCGACTCGCTCGGTCACCTCGATGGTGGCGCCCTGAACTTGGTTTAAGCCGTAGCTGAGCTGCAAGTTGACTTCAGCGCTGCCGCTTGGACTCCGAAGGTAGACCGGCGCAAGCTTTGTTGGATGCGGAGTAGCAACTGCGCAATCTTCTGGACTCCCACTTGCGCTCATTGTCTCGTGGTTACCAAGTCCTGCCTGTGTGGTCAGGTGAATCGTGTCGCCAGCTCGCGGTCCGCTAGTTGAGATCAAGTCTGAGCGAACAAACTTTGAACCACTGCGATGTTCGGAAAGAGCACCCGTCGAGATTGTTTGTCCCGTTGCTGCACCGAAGCGTTCGGCGAGATGATCGGCTAGCTCACCGATGTGCGCATCGGGAGCTAGCTCAATCATCAAGTCGAAGAAGGTGCCCGTGCCGTCATCCATGCGAAGGGGGAGCTGAACAACGGCACCGGCAGAACTCATCCCTGACTGGCTTGGGTTTGCTGGGCCACGTTGGCAGCAACTTTTTTGGCAGCTTCTTCTAGGGCCGTTGAAACACGTTCGAGTTGGGATTTGTGGGTGCCGTCCCACTCGGAGCGAAACCGATCTGAGTCGGTTCCTTTCCACCAGGCGGCCTTCAGCTGTCCGTCCAGCTGCCGGGCCAAGGTTCTAATGGTGCTGGCCTCACGCTGTAGAGACTTCTGCAACGCAGTCATCTGCTCTGGGTCTAGTCCGAGCTGTGCCATGTGGGTTTCCTCCTGATGAGTGCCGGAGTGTTCCGGTCCTCTTCAGAGAACATCCTCAGAGCGGATTTGTCAGCGGGGATCTGAACCCGGTCTCTTCACCAGCTTGGACTCGGGAGGGACAACCCGCCGAGAAGGATGCAGTCCGGGTCCACGCCTCGGTGCGGGACCTCGCCCAAGAGCATCTAGCGCGCTGCGGTAATCGTTCGGAGCGTTACGCATGCCCGAACGGGGGCTACCTCCGCCCACCTGATACTGACGCAGCACGCTTGCTGTTACCAACGTGATGCCTACCAAAATGAGCAGGTCACCTATGGAGATCACATGGCCCCAGGGCAAGGGAATTACGTCACCAAGAAACCCAAACAGAGCGCCATCGGCTAGCTCTCGGCCGCCGGTCAGCGTGACCTCTGGCAGTTGCTTACTCGTCAGGATTCCTGCGGAAACCAGTGCAGATCCACTCACCGGAGTGGCCCAATTGATCAGCGTGACAAAAAGATTTAGTCCGAGCCCGGCAACGACGAGCACCATGCCACCAGTGCGCAGATTGACGATGGCAAACCCCAGAATCGCAGCAGTAGCAAGAATCAGTAGCAGCGCACCAAAGAAGCCCCCGATGCCGAAGAGGTCAAGTAGTAGCGATACACCAATGCCGCCGAGAAGGGCCTGCCAGTAAAGCGGACGCCAGGTCATCATGTTCTCGAGGCTTCCGCCCCAATACAACCCGAGGCCAACCCCGATGCCGATTGCCAGAAGTGTGGGAAGAAGTGCCACGACTCAAGGCTAGTTGAGCAGTAGTTCAGGCTGCGGTTCTAGAACTCGATTCCTCGCTATGAATGAATCGCTCGCCCATTGGCGGGAATGCGCTAAACACTTGGCCATGGCAAATTTCTGGCTACTCCTTCATGTGCTCTCTGCGGTTATTGCCTTTGGTGCGTATTTTGCTGCACCCATGGTGACTCGCTCCGTTGCTGGTCTTGACGCCGATGCGGCAGCAAACACAGGGTTCGCCAAGGTGGCCATGTATATCCAGGCCCCGGCCCTGCTGGTCTTGCTGATTACTGGAATCCTGAACGCCTACGAACTGCGACCCGACGTATTCAAAGAGACTTGGATCTCGATTGCGTTCACACTGTGGCTCATCATGGCAGCGGTCATGTTCTTTCTGATTCGTGCTCAGAAGGCCGGAGCGAAATCAGCCCAAGCCCTGACCGGCGTGATGCATCTTCTGTTGATTGTTGCCCTGTGGGCAATGATCTTTCAGCCGGGAGCGCCTGGGTGAGCTTGAGTTATCTCTGCGAGCAGCGGGTTGCTCGCATCACAATCTCTCGACCTGAGCGACGCAACGCGCTCAACCACGAGGCACTCGATCAACTGCATCAAGCAGTCATTCGGGCCAGGTCTGATCATGAGCAGGGCCTCGTGCGTGTGCTGATCCTCACAGGATCCGAAGACCAATTCTGCAGCGGAGCCGATCTGAAAGAACTTGAGGATCTGGAGTTCACACGGGCGCTGCGGCTCATGCTCGATGACCTTGCGGGCCTTGAGTTTCCGACTATCGCTGCGATTTCTGGGGCATGCATGGGACTCGGGATGCAACTGGCGCTCTCTTGCGATCTGCGCATCGCTACTCCCGAGGCCATGTTTGCAGTGCCAGTGGCAAAGCTGGGCCTGATGGTTGACCACTGGACCGTGCAGCGCCTCGTAGCCATTGCTGGGCACTCAACCGCTCGTTGGATGATGCTGACTGCTCAGCCCATTACGGCTCAACGGGCCTACCAAGTTGGCCTGATTCAAGACCTTGTCCCCGATACGTTCCAGGCTGAGTCTGCGCCGTCACCCGGGGAGGCGGTGCTGGCCTCGGCAGAGGACCTTGCAGGGCAGATCGCACAGCTAGCACCCCTTGCTCTGTCTGGATCCAAGCTCGGACTAGATCTGCTTGAGCGGCCTGCATTAGGCACCGACTCAGATGGTGAGTACTTGGCAGCGTTTCATGCGGCTTGGGCTTCAGATGACCTCGTCGAGGGGCGATCCGCCTTTGGGGCGCGACGCAAGCCCGAGTTCAAAGGCCGCTGACTTACTGGGCGCTCCCGCGCTCACTTACTGGGCGCTCCCGCGCTGTGTTCCAGAGAGCTGCTCGCCGCTTTCTGAGTACACCGTGCAGATCACTTTGCGGTCGGCACGGGCCCAAGATTCCTCTGATGGCCACCAAGCACGAATGTCGAGCTCGGACAGTGTCCATCTGACGCCCACAAAGGTCTCAAATTGATCGAAGCAGGACTGCTCCGAGAAATTCTGCACCGTGGCCGTCCCTGGGTACGAGGTTCCCCGACCGGCGCCGGGACCCAAGTAATCAGTAATCCAGTAGGCCTCGTAGTCGTGAGGGTCAGCACAATCAAGGAGCCACACGGCAGAATCCTCTGCAGGAGAGTCGGTGATCTCTTCAAAGCAGTCCCCAACTTCTAGGTCCCGAAAGCCTTCAAGCGTCGCTCCCGGTGGCGGCCCCGGAGTAGCGGTAGTCACCGTCTGCGGGCTGGCCTCTAGCGAGGTTGCACTGGCCTGAGATGAATCATCGCCTTCGCTACTCGATCCACCACATGCAACGAGCAGCAGCGAGGCTGCTACCACTGTCACCGCTGCTACTGCTGTGACCGCACTGGCCAGCCGCTGCGGCTTATGAGAGCGCTGGCCGAAACCTCCCGAAGAACGCCTCATAGCGATGGCATATAGCGGTCTGTGTAGACGTAGGCGTACCAGATCAGGACCAGAATCGCAGGGGTGGCCAGCACATAGATTGGCCAGCGCCGTACGAACTTTCCGAGTATCCAAGCAAGCAGGGCAACAGCGGCGGCTGCTGCACCAAAGAACAATGCAGTTTGCAGCGCCTTTGAGTCGCCTGCTTGGCCCTCATCAAATTGAGCAGAGGCTTTTGCCGGAGTGGCTGTTTCGCTGGGTGGGGTGACGACAACGGCAGCGGCCGCTGGGGGAGTCTTGAGTACACCGTGCACAATGATTCGTTGTTTTGCCGAGTACTTCGGGTGACATGCAGTCAGCGTGATGCGGTTATCACCCATGTTTGCAAGAACTTCAACCTGCGCCGGGCTGACTGTGTACCAGGCCTGGGTGGCTTGGCCGGGGGCAGGAATAACGACATAGGTGAACTCGCCCTGGGGTGTAGCTACTTGAATCTCATCTCCCGCAACGAGTTCATCAATGCGATTGAAGGGGGCTCCATAGGTGGTGCGATGCCCCGCAATCGCCGAGTTGCCGGCCTGACCTGGCAGCGGAGTCCCTGGGTAATGACCGGGCCCCTTCTTGAGATCAGGTTTGGAAACGCCCTCTACAATCATGCGCTGCAAACCAATCTTTGCAATTGTGATCACACCCACTGGGTCGCCCTCTGGCGGAGGTGCTGTTGCAGGAGCGGTCGCAGCGTTAACGCTGGCTAGTTCCTCTGCAAGCTGCTTGATTACAACAGGGCCAGATGTGGTCTTTACGTCGGACTCGCCAGCTAGCGTTCTAGTGAGTTCGGCTTGCGCATTCGACTGCGACAAGGCAGTTCCCCAGAGCTGATAGCCCACGAATCCCAGGACCAAGAGACCCACAATAATCAGCGTCTTCCCGATAGCGCCAAGAATCCTTCCGAACATCTTTCCAAACTACCGGGAGTGCGGGGTAAAGCCTGTGCTTGGCCCGGTCGACTCAAGAAGAACTAGGTTATAAATGCT
>CAMDLX010000122.1 GCA_945901935.1 Bifidobacterium breve
AAACCAACTGCCTCCCGCGGTGGCCCAATTGAAGGCCCAGGGGTGGCTGTGGTGCCGCCCGGTGAGGAGCTTGAGTTTCTGCACCCGCTACCAGTGGAGCGACTCTGGGGCGTGGGCCCCGCCACGTTGGCAAAGCTCGCCCCCCTTGGAGTCGTCACCATTGGGGACTTGTCAGAGGTTCCGCAGGAGCTGCTGTTGGTTGTTCTTGGCCCCGGGGCTGGGGCGCATCTTCATCAACTATCTCTGGGCCGCGATAACCGCCCGGTCGTGGCGAACTCCGAACCCAAGTCCATGAGCCAGGAACAGACCTTCGCTCAAGACATTTCCTCGATGGATGCGCTCCGATCAGAACTCGTTCGTCAGAGCGAAGCAGTTGCGAGCCGCCTGCGTCATCACGGGTACCGAGGCAGAACCGTGCAACTCAAGGTTCGGTACCGAGATTTCACTACGGTCACTCGTTCGCAGACCCTCGAGGCTCCAACAGATCGCGGCACTGACCTAGTGCGAACTGCTTGGTCACTCTTGTTGCGGTTGCCAGTTGAACGAGGCGTGAGATTGCTTGGAGTGGGAGTGGCGAATCTTCTGCGTGGCGAGTTGCAACAGCAACTCTCCTTCGATGACGCTCTTGCTGGCCTGCGAGACGACCCGGGGCGACGCAACCCAAGCCGAGCGGCCCTTGACGCATCTGACTCCGAGTGGGATGCCACGAACTCTGCCGTGGACGCCATTCGGAACAAATTTGGAGCGGAACTGATTGGTCCTGCTCGCCTTGCTGGGCAAGCCAAACAGACTCAGGGCCAGCAATGGGGACCAGCTGCAGAGCCTGATGCGGATACGGCGAGCAAGCCGGTTGTGCTTCCGCCTGCGGATGCCGGGTGAGGAATCAAAAACGACCCGACCCCGCGAACGGGTGAAATTGGCAGTATCTTTAAACCATTCAAGGAAGTATCTTTGAAGGAACGCAGAACACTTATCGTGACAATCGGGTGATCAGATATGCCGCTCTCTGAGGACGAACAGCGAATCCTGGGCGAGATAGAACAGAATTTGCGCGCCAGCGACCCAGACCTTGCTCGTCAGGTCGGTTCCACAACTGTGTATACCGAGTCCATGCGGCGTCTCAAGTGGGGCGTGTTTGGTTTTGTTCTAGCGCTGATCGCTTCGGTGCTCTTGCTAGCGGTTAGCTATCTGGCTGCCTTCGCTGGTTTTCTTGTCGTCTTTGCTCTGGCCATCTTTATTGAGTCTCATGCCCGTCAACTCGGGCGCGCTGGCATGAACGAGGCCACCCAAGCCCTGCGTAATAACGGCAGCGGAAGCCTGAAGGACTACTTCAACGATGCCAGCACAAAGGCAAAAGACCGGCTGCGTCGTCCCGAGGACGAATAGCGGATCAGCTTTTCTACTGAGTCGGCTGCCTGTTGCGCCTCGATTCCCAGATGTGAAGACTCGCCAATCTGGCCGTACCGGCGAGCAGTCTCTGAGTTGGCCAAACTGCGCAATGATGTTCTAGCTAGCACCGTGGCCTGTGGGTTCCCCTCGGTGGCAGGAATCAAGTTTGAGGCTCGGCTTGCAAACTCCGCTGGCGTTTCGAAGGTAGTAGGACGAATGTCAACGAGGGAGAGCCACAGCAGAGCTCGCTTCCAAGCGTCCTCAACCAAGAGCGCATCGAGCAAAGACTGTTCTTCATCTGATGCTTCTTGTAAGTCCTGCAACCCTTGACGGCGTTTTTGCTGTTTGAGTAGGCGTGCAGCCCAGATGATCAACCCAGACAAGATTCCTAGGCCCAAGATGAGTAACAGCAGACTGAAGGCGAAACGTTTGAGAGCAGTGCCGCTGTTCTTCGGGGTTGAGGAACTGGTATCTGCCTCTGGGTTTGGCTTCGGGGTAGGCAGAGAGGAACTCCCCTCAGTTGGGGTGGGAGCAACCGTAGTAACGCCACTGTTATCGGGCACAGTGGAACCGACTGCAGTGGCGGCGGGCGGGACAGCTTGTGCAGCACTCACCCCGGTATACGGCGCAGTCTGAGGGTCACCTCGGCCGGGAGTTGGCTCAAATGGAACCCATCCAAGATCAGCGAAATAAATCTCGGGCCAAGCATGGGCATGTCGGCCTCGCACCTGGTACTCACGGGTACCTGCACCTGACTGCTCAGGCTGATTCGCAGCCCCGACGGGGTCTCCTGGGGTGAACCCGACTGCGACGCGACTCCCAAGTCCTAGAGCTCGCGCAAAGAGCGCAAAGGCAGAGGAGAACTGCTGGCAAAAACCTGCAGCAGTCTGCAAGAACTCGGCTAGCGGGTCGGCGGATTGGCTGAAGTCGACAGTGTCGTCATAACGGAACTGGCTGCGGAACCAGTTCTGAAGGGCAATGGCTTGCTCAAAGGGTGTTGTGGCGTTTGCCGTAATCTGCGCCAGCAACTCTGGGGTAATCGCAGGACTTTGGCTCTTCTCAAAGTAGATCGGGTCGAGTTCCTGCTTGGTGCCCGCCTGAGCTTGGGCTGCGGCAGCAAAGTCTGGGATGAGCGAGTCCAGCTGATATTTCGGTGTGAGTTTGGAATCCGGTGAAACCAAGATGATTGAGGAGGACTCTCGGTCAAAGCTGACCTCAGTATCTGTTGTGATCTGCGCTGGCTGGTAGGCCCCCGGAAGCCATAGGCCAGTCAGTTCTGAAATCTGAATCTCTTGGCGCAGGGTGGTTCCCGAAACCGTTGGGCCAAGGTTGGATGGAAGTTCACCATCGCTGCGTTGATAGGTGCCACGAGAGATCCAAATGTCGCGATCCGAATCAAATTCCTCTAATGCAGTCAGTCTCCAATAAGCCGGAGCATCTGCTCGGACTGTGAACAATTCTGTATTGCTGCGCTCTCCGAGTAGCGATCCGATTCCAACAAACGGACTCACAACAGTTCGGGGTTCGGGACTGCGACCAAGCTGTCGCAGGTTGAGTACCGGGTCTGTGGCTCCTGCTACGGCAGGTCCAAGAAGTAGTCCCCCAATGACAGCGAGGCTACCTACAAGGACGGCCGAGCGCGCCACCCCAGCAGTTGCGCTTCTGTGCGGTAACCCATCCCAGCGAGTTCTAGCCGCTTTCAGTGTGAGCTGTGTGACCGTAAAGAGTAAAAGACCCGCCAAAAAACATGCTGTTGAACTGATACGCGCAGAGTCTCTTGAGAGGAGGCCAACGGCAAGAAAGGTGGTTAGGAATGGGGTAGCTGCCTGAGCGGGACCTGCGAATCGAAATGCAGCAGCATCGGCAAAACTAATGAACAGCCAGAACCCGACAGCAATGACGATTATGAAGCCTTTGGTTGCAGGCACGGGCGCGACGAGCTGTGAAAATTCGGTGAACGAGGTCGAGATACTGCTGCTCAATAGGCGCGCTGTTGCGGGAGTCGGAAGCAAGAATCTGCTGCTTCCGGGAGCGAAAAGCGCCGTGAGAAGTACCACCGCCGCAAGCAGTTGCGCAGCCAAAGCGGCAGCCAAGCCAACCCGTAATCTGCGAAGGGTCAGAGCAAGCAGCCATGGGGTAACAAGTGCAATGGCAAACTCCGACAGAAAGCTCCAAGTGTCAAACAGACGTAGAAAGCTGGCTGCGGTGCCGAGGGCCAATGCCAATAGACCGAGTTCAGCGGCAAAGGCCGGAACGGAATCGGGTCTGCGACTAGAACCGTCCCCTCGTGCTGCGGGCTCACCCGGTGAGGACCGCGGCCTCACTGTTTCGCTCCGGCGGCAGAGCGAGTCGCTTCATCCCAGACTCGATTCAGCGCCGAGCCGTCAGGCCAATCGATATGCAACCAGCCCTGCTGCTGAGGGGCCTGATCGCTCGTGCTTTGTTTCTGCTCTGATCCGCTCGAGGTGAGCAGTACTCGCGAAGAAAACTGACGGCTACCTCTCTGGATCACGTCTCGGTCTGTCGAGGTCAATGAGCCCGCACAGATGACTAGGCGGCCACCATCTTGAGCGTCAAGAAGTTGCAGCAGACTCGGAATAGAAACAGCTTTGGGGGACTGCTCGACCTGAGCTAGGCGGTCCTGAAGTTGATCGAACTGATCCGCAGCATTGACGAACTCGGTTCCGCTGAGTGCAACCGATTGAGCTGCCGTGGTCACCAAGCGAATGAGACCACCTTGTTCTGCCTCAAGGGCAACCACACTCGCTGCCGCGGACACGCTGCGCTCGAAGGAAGCCGAACTCATCAGGTCAAGCAGCACTGTGGTTCGGTGTTGTAGCGGCAGTTCAAACTGTCGCATCACCGGCCGGCCAGTCCGTGCCGTGGTTGGCCAATGGATTCGCCGCAAATCATCACCGGGTAAGTACTCGCGTAGGCCGGCGAACTCCTCTGCAGGCCTCGAGATGAAAGCGGCTGCGTGCGATGGGGTCATGTTCTCTTGCCCGAGGACTGCCAGAAGCGGTGAGAGCGGCCAGAGCTTCGGCAGGACTAGAACCTGGGTCTCAGTCCCTGTGGGGTGGGTGGAGCGCAGCAGGCCGAATGGGTCTTCAACCTGAACTGTCGTTGGGAGAACAACTTGGCGTCCTCGAACATGAGTGGGGAAGTTGTAGCTAGTCATGCTCTGCTCGCCAGATGGAACGGGAGCGAGTTGTAGGCGAAGCGAGTCAACAGCTTCGATGCGCTCAGTCAGAAGGAGCGGAGCGGTGGATCGGCTACCGGTATTGTGGATCTGGAGTTGAACTAGGCAGGGTTCTCCCACCCGTGGTCGAGTTGGCAGGATCGAACGCTGAATGTCTACAACTGCTGCACTGGCTTTGGTCCAGAATGCAGCGAGGAGTACAAGGAGCGCAGCGCAAGCCGAGAGCACCGCAGCCTCTGGTAATCCGAGCAGCCATGCTGCAAGCGCTAGGACCGGTGATGTTGCGAGCACAGCCGCACCGCGCTGCGTGAGGCGCATCTCAGTGCGTAATCGGGGTTGAACGGATCAATTCCTCAATAGCACTGGCCGGAGTGAGTCCCTTGTGGCGGGCTTCGGAACTCAGGATGACTCGGTGCGCTAGCACGGGCACAGCAAGATTTTTGAAGTCGTCTGGTGTCACAAAGTTGCGGCCCTCTGCAGCCGCCCAGACTCGCGCCGCGCGCAGCAGGCCAAGTGTTGCGCGTGGCGAAATTCCAAGTTCAAACAGCGCGCTGTTACGAGACTGATCCGCTAGCTCAACTAGGTACTGCGTCAGCGAGTCGGCAACGTACAACTGTTGAGCGGCAGCACCCATGGCGAGGATCTCCGCAGAGGTCGTAACTGCCGCTAAGGAACTCAGGACTGCGTCGTGGTCCGGCTCGCGAAGCAGCGCCCGCTCCGCTTCTTTGCCTGGGTAGCCAATAGACAGCTTCATCAGGAATCTGTCGAGCTGACTTTCGGGAAGCGGAAACGTCCCATGATGCTCGAGCGGGTTCTCGGTGGCGATCACCATGAATGGTTTCGGGAGGTGGTACGTCGTCCCATCTGCGGTGACTTGTTCTTCCGCCATGGATTCGAGCAACGCTGATTGAGTCTTTGGCGATGCCCGATTGATCTCATCGGCTAGCAGCAGGTTGGCAAAAACAGGTCCTCTGCGAAATGCAAAGCTGCCGTCCTGTTGATTCCAGACCGAGGTTCCGACGAGATCTGAGGGGAGCAGGTCTGGGGTGCACTGCACCCGGGCAAACTCGCCATCCACGGATCGAGCAACTGCTTTTGCAAGCGAGGTCTTTCCGACTCCTGGTACGTCCTCCAACAGGAGGTGGCCGTGAGCAACCAGGCTGGTAACGGTCAGGCGAACAACCTGCTCCTTGCCCCGCACTGCGAGTCCGATATTGGCGCAGATCGAGTCAAAGCGTTCCGCAAAAGTTGTTGAGCCTTGTGCACTGCTCGGGGTACTGCTCACCGGGGTCCCTTCAAGGTTCGAATGAGTTCAGTCTGTCAGAGCTTCCTCGGCTGAGAGGTGCTGTAACTGGTAGTTTTCTTCTTATGGGTCAGCAGGGAACTCCGGAGTTGCCTGCCCAAGACTCGGTAGTGCTGGCCGTAGACATTGGTGGAACCAAGATTGCCGCTGCAATCCTCGATACTCAGGGACAGCTGCAAGCCCGCTCGCAGATTGCGACTCAGGAGGATGCTGGTGTTGACCTCTTCGACCGGCTGACGGCGTTGATGGATTCTGTCGTAGCCGAAGCATGTCTGGCGCCCGATGTGATTGGTGTTGGCTGCGGCGGACCTATGACGCTGCACGGGCAGACTGTATCGCCGCTCAACATTCCACAATGGCAGGATTTTCCCCTGCTTGAGCGTCTGCAGCGGACCTATCCGATCCCCGCCTATATCGACAACGACGCCAAGGCGCTCGCACTAGCAGAGGGTTGGCTAGGAGCCGCCCGCGGAGAGTCCAACTACATGGCGATGGTGGTTTCCACCGGGGTTGGTGGAGGCATCGTTCTGAACGGAACGCTTCTCGATGGGGGCAGCGGTAACGCTGGTCACATTGGTCACGTCATTGTTGAACCTCTGGGCCGTGACTGTGTGTGCGGGGCGCAAGGGTGCCTAGAGGCTGAAGTCTCGGGAGCGGCCATCGCAGCATTCACTGGCGAGCCGGCCATGTATGCATCCACCGAAATCCGGCGCAGATCTGGACTGCTCGTCGGCCGAGCAGTGTCCTCGGTAGCAAACCTGTTGGACTTGCGACTTGCAGTTGTTGCGGGCTCGGTTGCTCTGGGCTTTGGGCAAGAATTCTTTCAGGCTGCTCAACAAGAGGCTGATCGCAGTGCCCGCCTAGCTTTCTCTTCTGGGCTGCGGATTGTTCCATCCGGCTGTGAGGATCGTGGACCGTTGCTGGGGGCAGCGTCTGTGGGCCTAGCTGGATTGGCTGCGCAGAGTTGAAGAGCATCCCTGCTCGCAGTGCGCTGGGCTACCGGTCCGCCAACATGCAGTCCCGCTACTCTTGGTTCAAGACCTTGAGAAACTTCAGAGAGCAGCTAGGACTGTGACCAAATCATCAACCCAAATCACATGGCCGATGATTCGGGTCGTGCTGGGCCATCCATCGCTGTGGCCCACAGCCATTCGGCAGATGTTT
>CAMDLX010000123.1 GCA_945901935.1 Bifidobacterium breve
AGGCGACCAAGATCTCGGGCAGTATCTCGAATTGACTGCATTGAGGACAACGTCGAGGTTCCTACCGACCGAGGGAAGTAATCCACACCTATCTGCTGCAGAGTTGCTCCTGCGCGCATGGCACGGGCAAGTAGCTCGGCATCAAAGAACAAGGAGTTGCTCTGCGGTAGGCAATCCGTCACCGCTGCTCGACGCAGCAGCTTTGCCGCAAAGTTCACGTCTCGCACGTTCAATCCCGTAATCGCTCGCACCGCGGTG
Source organism: Bifidobacterium breve (assembly GCA_945901935.1). Classification (GTDB taxonomy): domain Bacteria; phylum Actinomycetota; class Acidimicrobiia; order Acidimicrobiales; family Microtrichaceae; genus IMCC26207. The sequence continues at coordinate 259 of CAMDLX010000123.1, forward strand.
TTGTACACGGAAGACAAGACCTCTCGCCGGAGACCCTCACCCGTGCGGTCAAGCCGATAGCAGGAGACGATGTCGGCATCGTGCAACTCAGTGGCTCGAAAAGCCCGTTCGCACACCATTGGGTCAACGGGCAGGTCGGAGTCGGTGTAAAAAATCCAATCCGAACTTGCCTCGAGAAACCCTGTACGTAGCGCTCCCCCTAGACCCTGATTGGCAGAGTGATGCACCACTCTGAGGTAAGCGTTCTGACTGGCGAGGTCATCAAGAACCTGAGGGGTTTCATCTGTGCTGCCGTCGTTGACTGCCAGAATCTCGACCTTCGCAACCACAGACTTGTTGATCAATTCGGTCGCCGCTTGGCTGACCACCGTGATAGTGCGCTCGGCGCCTTCAACCTCGTTCCAGAAAGGGAGTACAAAGCTCAGACTCCGAGATGTGTCACTCACAGCTACAGAAGGTACTACTGCGTCGAAGATACGCAGCCATCATCGATTTCCGATGCTTTTTGGTAGCCTGAGAGGATGCGAGTACTCATCACGGGAGGGGCAGGCTTTATAGGGTCTCACCTTGTCGATGCCTTGGTTGCTCGCGGCGAAGACTGCACGGTGCTTGATGACCTCTCTCGCGGCTCCCGGGACAACCTTGCGCACCTGACGGATCGAGTCACACTGATCGAGGGTTCCGTCACGGATCAGGACTTAGTAGAGGATCTCGCACCTGAGTTTGACGCTATCTATCATCTTGCATCGGTGGTCGGGGTTCGATCGACGATTGCCAATCCTGCACAGGTTATCGAGGTCGCCGTCACTGGGACTGCAAACCTGATTCGGGCTGCAGCGCCCGATGCCGCGTTTTTAGTCGCCTCAAGTTCTGAGATTTATGGTCGCAGCGTTGCAACACCTTTCGACGAGCAAACTCCCGGCCTACTCGGGCCACCACAGGCAGCGCGATGGAGCTATGCCCACGCCAAGGCCTGCATGGAGCACCTGGCACTAGCTACAGGATCAACAAGTAGGCGTCCGGCATCAGTCATCCGTTACTTCAACGTGTTTGGGCCGCGCATGCCGCGCTCGGTTGACCCGTCGGTGATCACTGTCTTTTTGGACGCAGCCCAGGCCGGACAGGACCTAGTCATCTATGGCGACGGCTCCCAAACTCGCAGCTTTGTGTTCGTTCAAGATGCCGTGGACGGAACCATTGCCGCTTGTGAACGCGGCTCAGGCGCTGTGGTCAATCTCGGTGGCCCGCAAGAGACAAGCATCTCCGATTTGGCCGAGCAGATTTTGAGCACCACGAGTTCAAACTCAACGGTGCAGAGGATTGCCCTTCCTGCTGCTTTGGGTCTGACCTCCGAGGAGCCTCACCGCCGCAGCGCAACAGGCGTTCTCGCTGCCGAACTGCTGGACTGGAAGCCTCAAACCTCTCTGAACGAGGGGCTGCAGACCACTTGGTCCTCTTGGCCTGCATAGCGGTGCTTGCTACACCGCAGCGATGCCCGCTCAACCCTGAGAGCCGGTGTTTTTGACGTGCTCCTCGTTCGCCACGCAGTTCGTTTGGCCGCAGATTTTCTGCTCTACGCCAGGCTCAACAAAGCTTGGTGGCTCCTGCCGGCAGCTGCACTTCTTATTGTTGCAATCGCACTCGGCACTGCTACTCAGGCAGTCGTCCCCTACGCGGTGTACACCTTCTTCTGATCTGATGAGCTACTAGTTCGATGGGCCATGAGTTTGTCCTAGGTGTCAGTGGGCTCTATCACGATGCAGCTGCGGCGCTTTTGTGCGATGGCCAACTCGTGGCAGCTGCGCAGGAAGAACGCTTTACCAGAATCAAAAACGACCCGACTCTGCCCGTTCACGCAATCGAATACTGCCTACAGGCGGGCAACGTGGCTAGCGATGCAAAAATCACCGTGGCCTACTACGAGAAGCCGCTGAGTTCTTTTGTTCGGGTACTCAAGACTTTTAGCGCAATTGGGACCAAGGGAATCAGAACCTTTCCTCATGCAATGGAAGAGTCGCTGCGTCGAAAACTCTGGGTCTCCTACGGAATTGATCGGGCCCTCAAGCAGCTGGGGTTCGCCACTGCTCAGCAAACACTTTTCGCTGAGCACCATGTGAGCCACGCCGCAGCAGCCTTCTACCCCTCCCCTTTCGACTCCGCAGCTGTGCTCACCTTTGATGGGGTCGGAGAGTGGGCCACATCCTCGATCGGCTTGGGTAGCGGATCGAAGATTGATCTGCTGCAAGAAATGCGGTTTCCCTCCTCGCTCGGACTGTTGTACTCGGCGTTCACTTCTGCATGCGGGTTTGGCGTGAACAGTGGCGAGTACAAGTTGATGGGACTCGCTCCGTTTGGCGAACCTCGATACCTCAAGCGAATCCTGGATCAGGTCATCGATCTGCGAGAGGACGGCTCCTTTACCGTCAACTTGGAGTACTTCGATTATCTGGCTGGTAGACGCATGACCAGCAAGAAGTTTGATCAACTCTTTGACGGACCTCCTCGACTACCCGAGGCGCCGATTACGCGCCGGGAATGCGACCTCGCACGCTCTATCCAGGCGGCATTAGAAGAGGTGGTACTGCGGGTTGCCCGGCACGCACACACACTCACCGGCTCAAACCACGCCGTGCTTGGCGGGGGCGTAGCGCTGAATTGTGTGGCGAACGGGCGACTCCTTCGTGAAGGCCCGTTTGAGCAGATCTGGGTGCAGCCCGCAGCGGGCGACGCTGGATCGGCTGTTGGTTGCGCACTCTGGGCCTGGCATGAGGTGTGCGGAGGCGAGCGAGAAGACCCGGCAGGCACAGACACCATGATGGGGTCGCTGCTCGGCCCCTTGCCAGCTAGTTCGAGCCCCAGTGAAACCTTTGCCGCAGTTGGGCGGCCATATGAGCAACTTTCCGACCCGGTGGAACTTGCAACTCGTGTGGCTGCACTCCTCGCTGATGGAGCAATTCTTGGACTGTGCTCAGGGCGTATGGAGTTTGGTCCGCGGGCACTTGGTAATCGCTCGATTTTGGCCGACCCACGATCCCCTGACATGCAACGGCGTCTCAATCTGAGCATCAAGAATCGTGAATCCTTCAGACCATTTGCTCCGATTGTCCTTGAGGAACGATCAACTGAGTTCTTCGAGCTAGACGGACCCTCGCCCTATATGTCCTTTGTCGCTCCGGTGCGTGGTGCGCGCATCCCTAGGAGGCAGGGAACTGCCAATCCGACACCTTCAGATCTGATGGACCTAGCTGCACGTCTCGACCAAGTCGACTCACCCTTACCGGCCGTTACTCACGTAGACGGCACTGCTCGAATCCAAACCGTTGACGCTCATTCCAATGCAAAGCTCCACAGCATTCTGAGCGCGTTTGAACAACTCACTGGGTGCCCCGTGCTGGTCAACACCTCGTTCAACGTTCGAGGCGAGCCAATCGTGGCTACTGCCGAAGAGGCCTACCGCTGTTTTATGACTACGCAGATGGACTGGCTCCTGATTGATGATTGCCTCTTCAATAAGCAGGAGCAGCCTGATTGGACAGGGCCGAGTGCACCGCTGGTCGCAGACTGATCAGGCTTTGTCGTCTATCCCCGACTGTTCTGAAGATTTTGCAGAGTCGGTTGCAACTCCTTGAGCATCCGCTCGGCAACAATCTTTGACCCAAGCTCGTTGGTATGCACGGTGTCCCAATAGATGGGTTCAGTTTGCCCATCAAAGACAGCAGAGAGGTCGGTCACGCCGAGGGCGCCCAAACCGGCACGAACGGCGTCAGAGGTTTCGGTCCAGACCTTCACCGATTCCTCGTTGACCTCGACTGCAGCGAGCGTGTCCGCATCGGATCCAGACTGCGGTGTTTTGGCCCGAAGATCAGGCTGCCAAAAGATCAGCACAGGGACCGAGGACAGTTCCGAGAACTTACGGATGACTTCAATACCGTTGCTGTAGCGACTCAGCACCGCCTGCCCTGAGGCGGCCGGGGTGAGTTCTTTATCGGGGGTGCGAGTCTTGCTTGGCGGCAGAGTTTGGCCCGGGCTGGAGTCTCCTTCGGATTTGGCCGTAGCACGCTTGCTCAGGACTGCATCTAGCTCGCCGTCGATGAGTGATGCGGGCTGAGTCGAGGCACCCTGACCCTGAGCAGCAAGCACCCCTTGAAGTGCGACATCATTTGCCCCGTCGTAGATAACAACTAGGTCGGGTTTCTCCCCTGCCTGAAGTTTCGCAATCAGCAGCATTGCCGACTGCCAGTTCACGGTGGCGGGCACGGCGAAGTTGTGGACCTCTAGGGCGACACCTTGGTCTTGAGCCAGCTTGACCAATTCAGAGGGAATGGTGTGTTCGTCTCGTTGTCCAGCGCCAAATGCAGCAGATCCGCCAAAGAACCAGATGACAAGTGGGTCACCCAAAGCTGGGTCTGGCTGGGTGCTGGCTCGCTCCCCGTTGCGAACGTTGATGTACTGAGATGACACGTCCTTGAGGCTCCAACCACCAACTGCAGCATTGAACTCCAAGTTGTTCCACGCGTCCAGCAAATTGACCCGAAGGTTCTGCGCCCAAGGTGCATCTTTGAATGCCGGATCTTGCTCGAAAGGACGGGTGAATGTGCTCGGGCGGTCCTGCTGCGTAGCAACCTCTTGGTCCCGGTCTGCCCATGACAACTTCACTGGCCCAACACCCATGAGTAAAGCGACCACAACGAGGGCCAACGTCGGAGCTAGCAGCCTCAGATGACCTCGCCGTCGGACACTCTTTGTCGGCTTCGGCTCCCGCATGGCCATGCTTTGAGCATGCTCAGGGCCACCCTGAGAACGCCCACTGTTCTCTGTTCGTAGATCAACCCAGGCAGAACTTCGGGTCGCCCAGCCCCCATCGAGCGGCGAATAGCCAAAGAGGCGTGAGATCCAGTTCAGTGGGATGACCAAGAACAACATGATTGCGGTAGCCAAAACCGCAGTGACTCCTTGGCCAACACCCCGCGCCGCCCGAGCAACTCCTGAATCAATCAGATGCGCTGTGCGATGAGCCCGCGCATACATTTCGAGTAGCCCGGCAGTCAGTGCACTCAGCAACAAAAACGTGAGCAACGAGGGCGCCCGGTACCACAGCAGCATCGATGCAAGTAGTGGACCCAGAGCTAGGCCTGCGACGGCTGTTTCACGCTGTGGCCATGTCACCGGCAAGGACCAACGAATGATGGTGCCGTAGGACAGGGTCGTTCCCAGAACAACCACAGCTAACGGATATACGAACCCAAATCGCAGTGCGGCCACTGCAAGCACTGCAATGAGGCCGCCAGCAAGAAGTGTGCGCAGCCGGTGAACTAGCAGGCTCCCTGGTTGCAGTAGGCAGATGACGAGCATGCTCAGCAGGAGCACTGCTGTGACTCGTGCAAGATCTTGTACGGAACCGAATCCGATCCGAGCAACTGCTGCGGCCGAACCCAACAGGAGCACAACAATGAGCCGAAGGGGGTGGACGCTGGGGCCCACCGCTGCTTGCTCCGCCTGTTCAGACTCACTTCCCACAGTCTGATTCTACTGCCAACAGTGCGAGAAGCGCCTCAGAGGTCAGGTTGCGGTGCCACAGACCCTTGCGCATCACGGGTAGCCGCTAGGCCCGCCAGGAACCGCTCGGGAGTCATACTTTGTACCGGACGCTCAAGAATCTGAATCGGCTGAACCTCTGCTGCGGGCCGGCCTTGATGAAGTTGGTTCACATAACTGTCAATATCAGCCTCGTAAGCCTCGACCTTCCCTACGGGGGTCTGGTCATCAGCAAAGTAGAACTTCAGGGGGATCTTGCTGGGAGCGAGCATCCCATGTGCTGCAAGGCGAATCTCATCTGAGCTATTCGGGGGCGAAAAATGAATGACTCCCGAGACCATCAAGATGAGTTCCCCAGCTAAGCAATCGAATCGCAAAGCCGCAGCTCTGACCGAGTCCAGAACCTCATCAAAAGTGGATGGGACATGGAAGGACCGGATCATGTTTGTGTAGCGGTGAGACCCGGGAACCACATGCAGCGTGCCGTTGAACTCGTTCATGTCCACTAGGGGAATCCACGCGTAGAAACTCGTAGCCTCGCGCTCATCCACAAGTGCGTAGTCCTGATGCGGACCCGGTTCGTTATTCGTTGAAGGTGGCTTTACCGAGAAGTCCAAGCGCATGAGTTCAAGCTGTTCTGGGTCAATAACCTCGGCAATCTTCGGTGCTAGCAGCACCTCTAGTTCCTGAGTAATGAATTCCCGAACATCATCTTCTGGGATCAAGATCGTGTGGAACCATGCATCCCCAATCGGTCGATTCATTCGGCGAACTGCTTCGGCAAAGATTTCCTGACCGCGTGCCACTTCCTCCGCCGTCAGGATCACGCCGAGGCGCACAAAACCATCGCGGGCTAGTGCAAGGGCAACCTCGGGGTCCTTGATGCCAACAATTTTTCGAAGCGGGGCTAGTGGTACTGGCGCTGACTCTGGCAGGTCTTCTGCAGCGGACCGGCCCGGCTTGACGCCAAAGCTCCCAAGATCGATTCCATGGAGCGCACCAATCGCAGTTGCAGTACTGAGCGCCTCCGATGCCCAACCAAAGCTCTCTTGTGGGCCTCCGTAGTAACAGATTGAACGCTCCCAACAGCCCTCGGGAAGCTGTCGCTGCAGCAGCAGGTCTGC
>CAMDLX010000124.1 GCA_945901935.1 Bifidobacterium breve
AGCTTGAGCCACGCACCAGCCTGGAGTTGAGTTATTTCGACGCACTTGGAAGAGCACCGCACCAACTGCTGTGTCATCGGTAACCCGAGCAGAGATTGTAAAGGAGCTTCCCCGCACAATGGTTGTGGGCGCTGGCGTTACCGAGACCACTACCGGAGCCACTGCATCAGAAGTGCTGCCCGTAATGCTGAAGTGACCACTGGTTGCACTTACTGGGCCATCGCCAATGACTATGGCGTTATTAGCAAGATCCGCAGCGGCTGTATTGACCTGGTAGGAACCCGAGTTCACCACTGCTGGTGCGGTACAAGTCAGGTCCCACTGACCAGCTTGAGCAGTTCCAGACACGAGCGTTGCAGTGGTTGAGCAGAATCCGGCGGGTGCGCCATTGCGACGTACTGCAAAGGCCACAGTGTTGACTCCTACAGCGTCAGTGACAAGTGCCGAGATAGTGAAGCTGCCACCTGGGGCAACCTCTAGGGGTGAAACATCAACTGAAATCACGCTTGGCTTAGTGGTATCGGCCGTGCCACCAGTGCCACCGCCTGTGCCACCACCCGGGGCTACTGGAGTACAGGCGATTGCGAGTCCGGCACAGGCAAGCAGAGCCAAGCCCACTCGAGATGAACGACTCATTCTAAAGATCCCCACGACAACCCCCGGTTATCCAATGCGCCCACAGCGAAGCGACATCTCACACTATGACTCAGTTCAAGGCCACGCTTCAAGCAAAACTACCTAGAGGGCGCTGATTTTGGCCGGAATCTGGCGCCGAAAGTGACTGTCACACCCCCGCAGCACAATGTTCTTGTCGAGCTATTTGCTCTGTCGAAACGGTTTCACTGTTTGTGCAGATTCACTGTCCAACTAGTTCGACTGCCACACAGAAGCTGCCACGTGCCGGAGAGGGTCGTGCCGGTGGCAGATAGGTAGACATGCGCTTCGGCGCTGCCGAGTCCGGCGACTTTGCCCCATTTCGTCGGACTCGGCTTCAACACAGACCGGCTTCAACACCAACCAAGGCCCAGCCACAAGGACCCTCTTTATGCAAGACAAATCTCTTGGAGTTCTTTGAGTGGTACGTGGATCCAACCCTCGGTTTTCGCCAACCTCAGGTCCTCCTCAGTCTCGGGCTGAGCAGTGCAGCCATTCTGAGCTGCTAGGGCGATAACTGCTGACAGCAGAGCATCGAGCGTGTGGTCCGAAGCAATGCAGGCGGCCCGAACCGCCGAGAGTTCCAGCCATGACTCAGTAGCGCTAGACAACGAACTCATGATCTTTTCGCGAGCTAAGCGGGCCGGATCCTGCGGATCCTTCGTCCCTCCCTTGTAACCCGGCTGCCCGATTCCCCAGACGCGAAGTGCAGCCGCCGGATACACCTCAAGCAACCTGCCGCTTCCATCACGAGGGGCAGCCTTACCCCATTGCTCGGCCCACTCCCTCTGCAACAGCGCGCACCGCATCGCAACCGAGCCAAGCCGGTCCGCTGAAGCCGACATGGGTTGACCCCAGCCCTGATCTCGAACCCAGTCATCAGTTCGTCGGTGAGTTAACGGCCGTCGATTCTCTGTTCCCGGCCAGACATCAAAGGCCTGATGTGCCTGCACGGCAAGCACAAAGGGTTCCGGCCAACCCAGTGGCGCATCGACTCCAATGACATCAACCTGCCTTCCTAACTCAATAAGGAACTCATCGGTTGCTACGCCCTGGGGCAGTTCAGCTGTCCAAGTAGCCCCCTTAGATCCAGTTTCACCAGACCTAGTTGCTTGAGACCCAACTGCTACAGACCCAGCCTTAACGCGGCTCAACAGGACTAGGCCAGTGGACTTCGGTTGAGCAGCTAAATCGATTCCGAGCACTTGCATAGTCGCCGAAACTACTTGCCTCCTCGTTGCAATGTTCACCATCAAAGAGCTGCGTGTTGATCTCGCTCACTACGCTGCTGAAATGGTCTTGCCACCCTCAACCTTTTCCCAGATTCCACAGACCGAGTGGATTGCCTCAAACGATGTTGGTTTTGCCATCTTCGACAGATTCCCGGTTACTGAAGGGCACACACTGATCATCTCGCACCGGGTGATCCCAACCTGGTGGGATGCCACGTCAAGCGAGCAGGCCGGACTGATGGAGCTTGCGACTCAGGTCAAGTTGATCCTTGATGACAGGTTCTCTCCTGATGGCTACAACTTGGGCTTCAATGCTGGCGCAGCTGCAGGCCAAACCATTGATCATCTGCACATCCATCTGATACCTCGGCGAACTGGCGATGTCGCAGACCCGCGGGGCGGGGTTCGATATGTCATCCCCGAGCGCGGCAACTACCTCATTGAACCAACTGAGTAAATCGAACCGTCAATTCGTCAGATTTCTCAGAGTGTCCCTCAACCCCGATAGGGTCCGTTCAGTCATTCGTGAGAGGAAGACTGTGAACGATCAATTCCCTGAGCCATCAATGCCAGAGCATCAAGCTGTACCCGAGGTCGCCGTCGAGCCGGTTACCCCCTCGGCAACTCCCCCGCCATTGCCCGGCCACCTCATGCCGACAGCTCAAACCTTCGTTGACCACGCAGAGCCTGCACCAATCGCAGTTCTCGCGACAACAGCGGATTCCATTGACCCCGACCCTCCCGGCACTGCGCTTGCGGTTCAAACACCTCTAGCAGTGATTGAGCAATCAGAAGCGAACCCCATCCTCGTCGGGGCTCCCACCAAGAGAATCCGGCCAAGAACTGTCCTCGGGGTTTTAGCGGCTGTTCTACTTTGCAGTTTTCTAGTGGCCCAGATATTCGTTTTTCGAGGGAATGCCCAAGAACAGGCAGAGCGAGCTACTCGAGCCGAAAAATCGCTGGCATCCACATCAGCAACTCTCGACAAGACAGAATCCGATCTGACTACGTCGGAGTCCGCGCTGACATCCACTAAGGGACTGCTCGCGACTGAAACCACTCGGGCACAGGCGCTCGACCTGCGCATTTCTGAACTCACCAACGAGAAGGCTCAGGTTCAAGACGAGCGCAATGTTGCCCAGGAAGTCTCGCGGCTCGGAGGAATCGCAGCTTCGCAGATGCTCGACTGTCGAGACCGCCTGCTTGATGCAATGAGTGCGCTAGTGGGTGGTTCGAGCTACTACCCCAACTACTCAGGCATGAGTGCTCGGCTGGATGCTGCTGTTCCAATCTGCCAAGAGGCCAATTCAAGTATTGACGCTTTCATAGGCGCACTGCCCTAGGAGATGAGGCAACAACTGCGTTATTGCTTCGCAAGAACAGCTTGGGCCCGCTCTGTGAATCTCTTGCTTATCGGGGTCTTAGGTCTTTCCTCCCTTGCCTGCTCGTATAACCCTGCGGACTCCGAGGCTGCGCCGACTAGTTCCCGCCCGACTCTTGCTCCAACTACCGCACCTACGACTACAACTGCCTCGCTACCACCGGTGCCTCCGACCCCAGACGAACTCCTCTCTCAAGTTCGTAGCTCAGTGGTAAGGATCCGTAACACCGGCTGCGGCGAGCTTTCCACAGGCACAGGTTGGCTGGCCCCTGATGGCCGACTGCTCTCCAATCGGCATGTGGTTGAAGCGGCGAGAACCCTCGACGTACTTACTTGGGATGGAGTCGACGCAATAGCAACGAGTACTCAAACCACTCAGGGCGTGGACGTGGGTGTTCTTGGCGGCGACTGGGCACTCGTAAAAGGTTTGGCTTCTCTTCCGGTACGAACTGAACGAGTCGCTCCCGGTGACCGGATCGCAATCGTTGGATATCCAGAAGGGCAAGAACTAGCAATCTCAACCGGAGTTGCAGTCGGCTACGAACTGGATACGGAAATAGGAACAGTGGAGCTTCTGAAGGCCACCACGATCGTGAAACCAGGAAACTCTGGGGGTCCAGCGCTCGACGAGCAGGGTCGAGTTATCGGAATGGTCTTTGCAGAACTCATCGCCGCTGACGAAGCGCTCATCATCCCGTGGGATGTCATTGCAGCACTTACGCCTGCTGAGTTCGAGACAGATTTGGGTTGTTCCTGAGCCCCGCGGACCAAGTTTAAAGTCCTGAACCGAACTAGAACTCTGGCTCCGGATCGGTGAAGTCCTCACCTAGTTCCTCTGTGAGTTCCTGAGTCAACTCTTCGAGTGCTCGGCGGTGTTCGAGTCTGGGTCGTGACGAGACGAAATCGTTATACACGGCATGAACTTCAAGGTTGTCTGCATCAATGCGAAACACTGCTTCTTGTCTGAACTCGGATGCTATGCGGCGCACTGCTTCGGTTTCGAGGCCCCAAACAACTAGGCCGTCCTCCCGATAGTCACCCTCGAAGCTGCGGCCGTCCGAGCGAACCACTGAGCCGCCGGCGAAAAGCAGGCGGCTGGCAAGCTGAGAAGTCTTGAGTTGATTCAGCACTTCGCCCTGACGCCGGCCAAAAGGGTTCCATGCAGTTAATGCATGGACCGGGCCAACAAACGGCCATTCCTCAACCGCGTCGGGGCCAGAAAGATCAAGAAAGAGACCTTGGGTGACCTCGGCAAAGACGGCAGTCCTGGTGTAAGCATCCCATCGCGCTACCTCAATCGGCTCTGCTGCAACTCCGCCGTGTACTGCTGCAATCGTGGGCGAAATTTCGCTCGCCACAAAGCGCACTCGTTCGTAGAGTGCCTGCACTTCTGCCACGTCGATCGTCTCTGCAACAAGATCGCCAGCAACTAAGACTTCGCCATCCTGCCAAAGCAGCTTCACAAATCCGTAGCCCTTGTTGAGATCATTGATCTCGGCCAAGAGTTCGGGAGTCTGCTCAATGCCTTCGACCACAGTGGCAAAGATGCAGAGCCTGGTTGGATCACCTTGCAGCACACGTGCATACACCGGCGCCCCATACTCAGACAGTTCGTAGTCGCCGCTTTCATCAACGACTAACACATCGGACCCGAAACATTCCGCAAGCACAGGCTCAACGGTGTTGACCTGCCAATGTTCCAGAGGGATCTCGAATCCGGCTGCGTTTAGATAGATGGTCAAGGCACCTTGCTGGAGCCGAATCGGCCTTTCCACACCATCGCTTGACTCGAAGGGAAGGAGCACCGTGACCTCTCCTGGTTCGAGCGCCTCGATAACCGAATACAGCCACACTGGGCTGCAATAAACGGTTGATTCGCCCGTGGTCTCAGCATTCAAGGAATGGCAATTTGCACCAAGCTCCTCCCAATCCACCTCTGCAGTGATCGAACCATCACCGACACTCAGCCGACACGGTGGGATCATCCGATCCTCGTCAAGAAACGGTCCGCCAGGTGCAGTCTTGATCAGCTTTGCGAAGTAATAAAAACCCTCAGCTTCAACAACTGCAGTTGCGCCCTCTACTTGGTCGTACTCCTCGACCAGCGTGGCCAACCCCGGGTACCTCAGTTCACGCCACGGAAGCGTAAATGAGCCGCCGGCACCACGGATACTGATCAAGTTGGAGGACTCTCGATCAGTCACACAAATCTTTGCAGAGCCTGTTCCGCCAGCGGCCAGCGGCCATGCCGCAAGGAGGCGTGGGGAGACTGTCCAGAGAAAATCACGCTCTGCGGAACCGACTTCTAGCTTTGCCACCACCCGGCCGTCGGTTGACCACCAGGTGCGAGTGGAGTCGCTGGACCTCAACACCAGCGAGCCCGAGCCAAAGCGCTCATCATCAGCGCAGAACGGAAGAACTTTCTGAGTGATTGCCTCCCACTCAGTCAGGTCAATCTCGCACTCAAATTCAAACTCACTCATCTACATCCCTCTCCATTTTCCTGCTTCCATCTTTGCGCAGATTGGCTCTGTATTCAGATTGACACTGCAATCAGATTGACCCTGTATTCAGATTGACGCTGTATTCAGATTGACACTGCAATCAGTGTCGATAATCTGGATCTCCTCACTCGCGATCAGTGCGGTCATCTTCAGCGGGCTTTTCTCCCTCGAAGAAGTCGCCCTTATCGAAAAACTCAGCGCTTCGCACCTTGCGGCGATGCGAGCGGGTAGAGGCAGACAGCGAGTCGAACGCCCTACCGGTACCTGCCGAATCGCCGACCCAAGATTGCGTGGAGCGCTGATCCATGCCCATTGAGGATGCCTCGCTGTACACATCTAGAGCCGCACTCAGGAATACAAAGGTCCAGCCTGCAGCCGAATGAGCATCAACGAGTTGCTTGATAGAAGCCAGCGTCTGCTCGCCACTGCAATTCTCATGGCCATCAGTGATACTGACAAAGAGAATCTCTTCTGCGGGCAGGCTGTCAGCAGTTCGCTGTGCAACCCGGGCAGTGGCCGTTGCCATGAGCCGACCGGTGGCGTCAAGCAACGGTGTCCCACCTCTCGGCACAAAGGTGCTGGCATCAAGTCCCACCATCTCTGCGATCGGGATTGCATCAGCAATCACCTCTTGAGGGTCGTTCGAATCAAACTGCACCAGTGTCATGCGGGCATCGGCGCCATCGGCCTGCTGATCTGCGAGCAACCGGTTAAATCCGCCGACGACATCGCTTGCGATGCTCTGCATTGACCCTGAACGGTCCAACAAGACGTAGATGTGCACCTCGGGAATCGAAGTTGTGTCGGAATTGCTGGCGGCGTTGCTGTCGGTGTTCATAATTCTTCCCTCTGCTGGCAAAATCCTTGTGCTACTTGCTCAAGGAATGTGCCCTCTCCATCCCTATGAGTCAGCGGAGGAAGGGATGTGACTTTTCGCCTTTACTGTCACACCTTGTTGCCATACTTGTCCGATGGGAGAAGGAACAGCGTTATCCAGTTCAGGTCAGGCAGCCATTGACTGGCTCAGCGAAGGCGGCAGCGGTAACACCTCTGCTGCTGAGAGGTATGCCCACGGATTGCTGAAGAAGGCGGGTATTACTTCTGCGCAAGAACCAGCCCAAGATGTGGTCCAAGAAGTGGC
>CAMDLX010000125.1 GCA_945901935.1 Bifidobacterium breve
CCTTCAACATCAATGCGCAAGGCTTCCCCATCGGTGAGGTCGGCCAGCGAGCAGATTCTGACTGCAGGATTACTCATGCCGACTCATTCGAAGCGTCGGCAAGCAGTGCAGAATCGCTAGTAAGCAATGCGCCAACATGGGAATCAAGAATCTTGTTGACCCTGTCACGTGCTGCAGAAGCCAAAGCGGGAACAGCAAAATGATCGAGGACCTCATCGAAGAAGCCTGCGACTATCAGGCGCTCTGCCACCAACGAGGGCACACCACGACTTTCAACATAAAAGCGCTGTTCCTCATCGACTGGACCAACAGTTGATGCATGCGAGCAATGCACATCGTTGTTTTCAATCTCCAGATTGGGAACCGACTCAGCCCAAGCTGTGTCAGAAAGTTTCAGGTTGCGATTTGTTTGATACGCATTCGACCCACGGGCGTCAGGCTTGATTCGAATCAACCCGGTATAGACCGAGTGGGAGTGGTCTGCGACGGCACCCTTGAACAGCAGCTTTGAAGTGGTGTCGGCAGCTTGATGCTCTTGAAAAGTCCGCAAGTCAAGCATCTGATGATCGTCCCCGAAATACGCGCTCGACAAGTTGCCGCTTGCCCCTCGCCCAACGAGTCGACAGTCCATGCGCAGGCGTGCGTAGCTGCCACCGATGGCGGCCAATGCCGCATCGAGGGTTGCGGCCTGGCCTACTTCGGCAAGAAAGGTGCCGACCTGCCAGACCTGAGGCCCAACGTCTTGAAGAGCGCTATGGCTGACGCGTGCAGCACTGCCCACCACCACTTCGGTTACTGGGGCAACAACTGCTGGCACATCAGCAGAGAGCGATGCCTCGATGAAAGAGAACTGGCTGTTCTCTCCCCCTCGGACCGAGAGCCGAGGAAAGGTAATTGAGTCAGCGACGTCAACGTAGAACACCACCGCAAGGGGAAGGTCGATCACAAGGTTGCGTGGCACATCAAGGACGACTGGATCAGCGCCGAATGCATCGTTATACGCCCCAAAGAGATCTGGAGCCTCGTGCATCACTGCGCCGAGCACCTCAGCAGCACCCTTTGGCGTTGCGTCATCCGGCACGGCACCGAATACCACACCCTGCTGAAGCAGTTCATCGCTCAACTGGGTGGAAATAATTCGGCCGTTGTAGACCACGACCGACCCGCCAAGTTGGCCCAATTCCTTGATGAAATCAGAAACAGCAAGCGGGATCTCGTCAGTTGTCTGAGCGGCGTCAGCGTCTCGAGCCTGGATCATCGCAAACTGCTCAAGGTCTAAGTCGCCAATTCGGCTATAGCGCCATTCCTCTGAATCAGTGCTGGGAAACGCCATCTGAGCAGCATCCTCTGCTGCAGCATGTCGTCGTTCTCTCAACCATGCAGGTCCGTCCAAGGAATCGGCAACTGCGCTACTGAAACTGTCTGTACTTAAGTCTGTGCTCACGTTGCTACTCACGTTGTTCAGGGGGCGAAACGGCTGAGCAGCAATTTACACTATCCGCGTAGGAGAATTACAGGCGGCGTTCGCCTCCTTTGGCAACTCCGCCGGATCGACCTCAGCCTGTTTGCCTCTCTGAAAGGGGTTTGCGGCCTAGTCCTTACCCTTCTTGAAGAACTTCTTGATCCCGCCGAAACCCCGAGAACCCTTTGACTTTGCCTCCACCTCGGCATCCACCTCGGCCCGAGTCGAATCCACCACAGAGTTGATGATGTCCTCGGCCTCGTCGAGTAGGGCTGCGATCGATGGGTCCTCGCCGATTCCTTCTGGCTCGGGGGGAGGCGGTGGAGTGACCAACGAGCCGTGGGACCAGTTCACGTCAGCCAAGCGAGGCTGATACGCCGAACAAGGATCTGGGCAGCGCCAAGGCGCCTCTGGCGCTAAGTCGAGATCGCACTTTCTAACTGCATCCCCATTGGGATAGGTGCGGCTTTCAAAGAACTTGCAACCCTCGCGCATCGGCATGTTTACAGTTTGCCAGATAGCAAGCGCAGGTAGATTTACCTAGGGTTTTGTTGCACTCTGAGGCTTAATCCACGGCCGAGATCTGCCGATACTGCCTCCATGACGATTGCTCATCCAGACCTCCAAACATCGGTAGCACGGGCGCGTCTCGATTCTGAAGGCCATGTGATCTCGGCCAACCAATCCTTCGCAGCGATGTTCAATTCCGACGTCGATGGGGTCCTCGGGACTCACGTGATCACGCTCTGCGCCCCACAGGACTCAGCAGCGGTTCTCTCTGGCTTTGTCCGCGTAGTCGGCAAAGCGGCAGAGTCAGCGTCGATAGATCTTGATCCCCGACTCGCTCGAGGTGACCAACCCAAACTGCGGCTTGATTTTACGTTGGTTCACTCCATCATTCCCGGGGTTGCCGACACCATCGACTGCACTGCAAGCGATGGCCGAGAACAGACCCGTGCGGAACGACGAAGACGACACAGCCTGATGCAACAGACGCTGCATGAAACCGAGGACAGAGAGTCTGGTTTGCCTACCCGCCGCGGCTGCGAGGTACTCCTCGGATCAGCGGTTCGACACTCGGCTAGCACCGGTTCCCCTGTCTCACTTCTGCGCTGTGACATTGACGGCATCAGCGAGATTGCGGAGACGCACGGATCAGCCGCGGGCCATGAAGCGGTCAACACGTATCTTGATCGATTCGCTCAGCGACTCCGCAACAGCGACAGCATTTGCCTAGCTAGCGGCGACACCTTTTTAGTGGTCGCCGAGGATCTCGGCGATGAACAAGACGCTGCGGGCGTTGCCTACCGCTTGTTGTCTGCCGCTGTGGAACCTGTGCAGGTGGCGGGTGAGGACAGAACCTTTCCCATGACGATTGGCATTGCAGTGGGAGACGGAACAGTGACGCCAGCGCAAATGTTTGCGGCAGCGCCACTCGCCCTGGAGCGGGCGCGAGTTGACGGTGTCGGCGGATTCCGAATCATCGACCTGCGCCAGCAGCCGGCCACGTAGTCCAGAGTCAGAGGCAGAGCCAGAGCCAGAGCTCCGTTAGCCGACCGAACCTTCCATTTGCAGTTCGATCAGACGGGACCACTCCACTGCATATTCCATGGGCAAAGTCCTAGTGACAGGTTCGATAAACCCGTTTACTACCATCGACATGGCTTGCTCTTCTGATAGGCCACGACTCATCAGGTAGAAGAGTTGCTCGTCAGCCACCTTCGACACGGTGGCCTCGTGGCCGATGATTGCGTCCTGGGCACCAATCTCCATGTACGGGTAGGTATCGCTGACCGACTCCTCATCAAGTATGAGCGCGTCGCACTGCACATGTGACTTGCAGCCGTATGCGCCTTCTTCGACGCGAACCAAGCCCCGGTAAGAGGTTTGCCCGCCGTCTTTGGAGATGGACTTGGAAACAATCTTTGAGGTGGTCTCTGGCGCAGCGTGCACCATCTTCGCCCCAGCATCTTGATGCTGACCAGCACCGGCGTAGGCAACAGAGAGCACTTCACCCGATGCCTTCGGGCCAACCATGACCACTCCGGGGTACTTCATGGTCAGTCGTGAACCGATGTTGCCGTCGATCCATTCCATATGCCCTTCGGCCTCGACCACAGCACGCTTGGTCACAAGGTTGAAGACGTTGTTCGACCAGTTCTGAATGGTTGTGTAGGTCACGCGGGCACTTGGCTTCACAATGATTTCAACCACTGCAGAGTGCAGGGAATCAGAGGTGTATGTAGGTGCAGAACACCCTTCGATGTAGTGAACCTTCGAGCCCTCATCAGCGATAATGAGCGTGCGTTCGAACTGGCCCATGTTCTCTGCGTTGATTCTGAAGTAGGCCTGAAGGGGCATTTCAACTTCAACACCTGGCGGAACGTAAATGAACGAACCACCCGACCAGACTGCCGAGTTGAGCGCCGAGAACTTGTTGTCATTACGCGGAATGACCGTGCCGAAATACTGCTTCACAATCTCTGGATACTCGCGAAGCGCAGTATCCATATCGCAAAAGATCACACCCTGCTGTTCGAGGTCTTCACGATTGCGGTGAAAGACCACCTCTGACTCGTACTGGGCAGTAACTCCGGCCAAGTACTTTCGCTCAGCCTCTGGGATGCCCAACTTCTCGTACGTGTTCTTGATGGCATCGGGAAGGTCGTCCCAATCACTGACCTGCTCGCTCGTGGGCTTGATGTAGTAGTAGATGTCGTCGAAGTAGATCTCTGACATGTCACCACCCCAAGATGGCATCGGGCGCTTCAAGAAATACTTGTAGGCCTTGAGGCGAAACTGCAGCATCCAATCCGGCTCGCCCTTCATCCAAGACATTTCACGGATGATGTCTTCGTTCAAGCCACGCTTTGGCTTGAAGACATAGTCTTCGGCGTCGCTCCATCCGAGCGAGTACTTCGAAAGATCAAGATCTATGGACATACAGGGCCTCCAACGGGCGGGGGATAATTTCTCCTACGTGGATAGTAACAACTCCAGCCACTGATTGACACGGCGGATCCCGTGAATATCGTCTCATGTCCCCAAAGACCCCAAATTTAAGTAGCCGCAACTCTAAGTAGCCCCAACTCTAAGTTTTAGATTGACCTAGGTTCTCCGTATCTACTGAGCCGAAGCGGGCATAACGACCCCGATCAATCCCGTCATCGCGAGCGACCTGCTGCCTCGCACGAACCAAAGGATGTACTCCTATGCCTGACCCCAGCCTTCTTGACCCGGCACTCAAAGCCCTACTCGACACCATGGCCGAGTCGGGCGCTGCCCCAGTCGAATCGCTGACCGTGCAAGAAGCTCGCGAGTTCAACGAGATGTTCACTGCCTTAGGCGGGGAAGTTGAAGATGTCTCGGCTGTAGAAGATCTACAGATCGAAGGAGTCCCCTGCCGGCTCTACCGACCCCTGGGTTCCTCCCCCGAGCAACCAAGCGAGCTACTGCCAGTTTTGGTTTGGTTTCATGGAGGAGGTTGGGTTCTAGGGACTCTCGACTCCACAGATTTAACTGCTCGCAGCCTTGCAAACCGCTCCCAGCATCTGGTGGTGGTTGTGGACTACCGCCTTGCACCCGAGAGCCAATTCCCAGCAGCCGTTGAGGATTGTTGGTCAGTAACCTCTTGGCTTGCAGATGGTGGTGCCGAGACACTTGGAGGCAACGCTGCACAAGTGTCAGTTGGTGGCGATTCAGCGGGTGGCAACTTGGCTGCAGTAGTGAGCATTCTGAGTCGTGACGCAGCCCTTGCACTACGTCGACAAATTCTTGTGTACCCGGTCACTGATGTTGCCAACGAGTCTGCTTCCTATGTCGAAAACGGAACGGGCCACCTCTTGACTACAGACACCATGCGTTGGTTTATTCAGAGCTACACCTCTCCTGATCAACGATCAGACTGGCGCGCTTCGCCACTGCTTGCCGAGAACCTGTCTGGTGTTGCACAGGCCTATCTACTCACGGCGGGGTTCGATCCGCTACGAGATGAGGGCCGGGCCTACGCAGACCGACTCCTCGATTCTGGGGTCTCGGTGACTCAGCAGGAGTTTCCAACTGCCATTCATGCCTTCTTAAACTTGGGCGGAGTTACGCCTCTCGCCGCCGAGGCCATCAACGCAATCGCGGCTGCCCTTGAAATCGAGACGTGAATAAAGCCGCTGACCTGAGTAATCCTGCAAGGTGCCCTTCACGGGAATCCATCGGCCTAAAAATTGTGCCTACTCCTCCGGGAAGGGGCGTTGGTCAAGTGGCAGGGACCGGTACACAAACCATGCAGCGCGGCACTCCGCAGGAGTCCCACCAACATGGGCTGCGTGCCAGCGGACCGAAAAGCGGTTGTACTCAAACTGCGCATCAGGCTGGCTTCGTGGCGTGTCGCGAGTTGCCTCCCAGTGGGCGACTAGATCTGCCACCGTTGTTCCCGACGAAGACGTCATGAATTCGCGCACATGGCTGTCGACTCTAAAGTCATCGCCGATACGGAGTTCAAGATAGGACCGCAATTGGCGAGTCATTCGCTGACCAGCAGGGAGAATCGTTGTGTCGAGCAGTGGTTCGCATAGCGGTCCGGGCGGACGGGGCTGGGGCTGAGGCGGGGCTACCGATCGGCCATCAAGGCTCGCAGCGACTCGCTCCACGAGATCACTCTTGACACCGCCCACTGGCAGGCCCGCTCGCCGACAGAATGCTCGCAGTTCAACAACAGTCCAGTACCAACGAGCGAACTCTGCCGAGGTGAGATTCGCTTCAAGGGCTGGTCGAACTGGAGGGTCCGTCACAACTAGTCGAGGCCTACTCGTAGATCCACTTATGAAACCACGGGTCCGAAGTTTCAATCTGGAAGTTCTGGACCAGGGTCACAAACTCGGCAATCTGTTCGGCCTGCTCAGGCACGTCGGCAAGGTTGTGCAGTTCAAGGGGGTCGGCTTCTAGGTCATAGAGTTCGAACCGCGGACGATGTAGATAGGTGTCCACCTCTCGCAGACCAAGCGTGCCGGTCTCTCGAAGAGTGGCCTGCCAACTCGCTGACATGTGAATGTCCGAGGCTGTGGGAAAGTCAAGCTTCCATGCGATGTTGTAAATGAACTTCCAGCGATGGGTTCGAACAACTCGCATCGGGTAGTAGTTGGTGACCTGATGAAAGCAGTGTGAGGCAAACACATGATCTCTACCTGGGGATTCTGGATGCTCCAGTAACGGCCGCAGGCTTTCTCCAAACATGGCAGCACCAAGTTCGCCAGCCCCCGCAAGGTCGAGCACCGTCGGAGCGAGATCGGCCCAACTCACCAAGGCCTCGCAGCTCACACCCGAACTC
>CAMDLX010000126.1 GCA_945901935.1 Bifidobacterium breve
TGGCAAGGTTGCATCTGGGTTGTCTGCAGCAATCTTGGGGTCATTCCAAGTGGTGATCTCTGCCTGGAAGATTCCGGCAATCACATCGGGGCTGAGTTGCAGTTCGGTCACACCGTCCAGATTGAACGAGACCGTGATTGGTGCTGCAACGGTTGGGAAGAACAACACAGTGCTTGGAAAGACTTCGCCATCCTTGGGAAGCGAATCGCTTCCGGCGAAGTCAACGGTTCCAGCAGCGAGCTGCGAGCGGCCATCTGAGGAGCCGCTCTTGGCGTAGGTCACGCGCTCGGTGCCCGCGACGTCATTGAAGTCTGTGTTGACTGCCTGGTAGAAGGAATCGGGGAAGCTCGCTCCACCACCAGATACGGATGCAGTGAGCGCCTTGATGGAGGCATCAGTTGGGGCTTCGCCCGCAGTCGCTACCGTGGTTGTTGAGCTGTCAGAAGTCGATTCGGTTGAGTCGCTGCTGCAAGCGACGGCAAAAATTGCCATAACAGCAATCAGTGCGATGCTCGCACCGATTTGAGTACTCAGGGATTTTCCACGCTTGACATTCATTCTGTTTCTCCTAGGGGGTGGAATGACGGGAACGCTATTTGTGCAGGCCATATTCATGACAGCCATATTCATGAAGGCCATGGGGACCAACAGTGACCACAGCTAGGAAGTTGCGCTGTACTTCGGTAGTGAATTGCATGAACAGGAGATGAACCCCTACCAAACTTATAAAATTTCCGGTTTGATATGCATTGAAAGATAGTGAAAAGTCTTAAATATCTCGTTCACATATAGACAGCGAGTGAACAACTTCAAGGTCTGACGGAAACGCGCAGATACCCGATAGCTCCTCAAAGGCAACCCAAGAAATCCGATCAACCTCTTCGTTTGGTTCAAACCCGTGGTCCTTCAGGACCGTCATCGCCCACCACCGAACGGTCTTTTCTTCACCCTTTGGAGTCAGGTACTCCACTGTGCGGAGTTCCTCTCCGAGTTCGCACTCCAGCCCCGTTTCTTCTCGCACTTCACGCAGGGCAGTCTGTTCGCTCGACTCTCGTTTCTTCGCCTTGCCCTTCGGCAGGCTCCAATCCTGATACCGAGGCCGGTGCACTAGTGCGAACTCCATATCGGCCAATCTGCTTTGTGGGCCAAGCTCGCTTTGCGGCTGCCCCGAAGATCGCAGCCTCCAGACGACCCCTCCAGCGGCTCGAATCTGTCGGGCCTTCGACTCATCCACTCAGTTCCACCTGAACCACATCAGCGAATCCCGATCGAGGCTCGCTCCATGGCAAGTCGCTGCAGTTCAAGGTGTGTCTCAAGAGTTCGCTGACCATCGACTCGAGCCCAGTCGTGATTCTTCAACTCCCATGCAAGGGTGTCATCAAGCAAACTCACTTGCAGGACATCGTCGATTCGCTTCGCCAGTACTGGGTTGTCAATAGGCACCATCGCCTCTACCCGTCGATCCAGGTTTCGGGGCATCAAGTCGGCCGAGCCAATGAAGTGAAGCGGCAGGTCGGGACCGCCACCATTGCCAAACCGATAGATTCGCGAATGCTCCAAGTAACGCCCAACAATGCTCCGCACCGTGATGTTTTCGGACAACCCAGGAACCTGCGGACGCAGGCAGCAGATGCCCCGAACGATGAGTTCAATGCGAACTCCATCCGCCGAAGCGGCATACAGCTCCTCAATGAGTTCAGGGTCGGCCAAACTGTTCATCTTCATCACGATGTGACCAGAACCCGCGGGGGCTGTTCGCTCGTTGCGGATGAGTTCGAGTAGCCCCGAGCGAAGCGAATGGGGCGCTACGAGCAGACGCTGATACTCCACATTGCGTGCATAACCAGTGAGATAGTTGAAGAGTTGGCTGAGATCTGCACCGGTTTGATCGTCAGCGGTTAACAGCCCGATGTCTTCGTACGTTCGAGCGGTCTTTGAGTTGTAGTTGCCCGTTCCGATGTGGCAGTAGCGCCTTACGCCTTCACCCTCTTGGCGAACCACCAAACAGGTCTTGGTATGGGTCTTGAGCCCAACCAGTCCGTACACAACGTGAACACCTGCCTGCTCAAGGCGCCGAGCCCACTCGATGTTTCGCTCTTCATCGAATCTGGCTTTGAGTTCGACCAAAGCAGCAACTTGCTTGCCCTGTTCAGCAGCACGAATCAGAGAGGCCAGAATCGGACTGTCTCCCGAGGTGCGGTAGAGGGTGAGCTTGATGGTCAGCACCTTGGGGTCAACCGAGGCCTGATGAATGAACTCCTCGACCGAAGAAACAAAGCTGTCATAGGGGTGATGCAACAGCACGTCGCCCTCGGCAATTACTGCAAAAATGTCGGGAGCTTCATCTTCTGTTTCGGAGCTCAGGCGAGCCTGGGTCAGCGGGGCGAAATCCTCGTATTTAAGATCATCTCGATCAAGGTTGCAGACTGTGAACAAGCCACCCAGATCGATGGGCGCAGCATGCGCAAAGACGTCATCGTCATCCAGCTCGAGTTCTTCGCGAATCAATTCAAGTGACTCAGAGGAGATGTCCTCTTCCACTTCGAGACGAACTGCCTTGCCGAATCTGCGGCGGCGCAGTTCCATCTCGATTGCCGCAAGCAAGTCGTCGGCCTCTTCGTCTTCTACGGTCAAGTCGGCATTGCGAGTCACGCGAAACGTGACGCAGTCCTCGACCTCCATCCCCGGGAACAGGTCCTCCATATGAGCAGCGATGACCTGCTCAAGAGCAACGAACCGCTGCCCATCGGGAAGCACCATAAATCTGGGCAACAACGGTGGCACTTTGACCCGAGCGAAGCGTCGCTCGCCGCGTTCTGGGTCGCGCACAATGACACCCAAGTTGAGCGAGAGGGTGGAGATATACGGGAACGGGTGACCGGGATCAACTGCAAGGGGCGTGAGCACCGGGAAGATTCTCCGGTGGAACTCCTCGGTCAGCCATTTACGATCACCCTCTGCAAGCTGCGACCAAGTCGAAAATGTGATCCCTGCATCGGCTAAGCCCTTGCTGACGGGCCCAAGAAAAGCCTCATCGGCGCGCACCGTGAGTTCCCGAGCCATCTTCAGGATGAGCTCAAGTTGTTGGCTAGCTGTGCGGCCGTCAATGCTTCGCTTACGGACTCCTGCAGCAATTCGATCTTTCAGGCCAGCAACGCGGACCTGAAAGAACTCGTCCAAGTTGCGACTGAAAATGGCCAGAAATTTGGCCCGCTCCAGCAAGGGAGTTGCGGAGTTTTCTGCTAGCGCTAGAACACGTGCGTTGAAGTCCAGCCAGGACAACTCACGGTTCAGATAATGGTCTTCGGGTGACTCAGCGGTTTGCGTACTCGTCATCACCAAGGTCCCATTCCAACGCGATGAGCTCTCGCTCGGCATCGCGGTTCACCCGTTCTTTATTTCGGCGGAACTGCGGATCATGTGGCGGAAGCAGCATCAATCGGGCGTTCACTCGGGTGCGAAAGCCGCTGACCAGTTGCTGATCGCCAGATTCAGAACGGATATCCCAATGCGGAGCTACAGCTCCCAAGTACACAATGGTGACATGTGCCTTTGGGGGTTCTACTGGGGCATCCGGATCGATCTCTGGCTGGTTGTACATAACTCGGGATCTTACCTGCTGTGCCTCGACAAGCAGGATTCGGTGCACCCGCGACACGGGTGCACCGAAGGATTACTTCGATCCAAGGGTTGCAGTGACATCGAGCTTCTCGCCTGAGCGCTCAAGAGTCACCTTGATCTGGTCACCTGAGTTCTTTGCCTTGACGGCCTGACCGACATCTGAGGCCGTACGAATTCGACGACCATCCACTGCAACGATCACGTCTCCAGTCTGCATGCCAGCATCATCTGCGCCACTCCCTGGCGAGACCTTCTGCACGAATGCGCCTGAGGTAGCAGTAATCGAGAACCGGTCAACCACAGCAGTATCGACTCCGGCCACGTCCAAGGTCTCTACTCCGAGCACAGGGCGATTGTTCTCGACCTCTCGGCCAGAACTGAGATCGTCGATGATGCTCTTGATGGAGTCGATCGACAGCGAGAATCCAATGTTTTGCGCATCTGCAAGGATTGCAGTGTTAATGCCAACCACTTGGCCTTGGCTGTTGATAAGCGGTCCACCCGAATTTCCAGGGTTGATTGCAGCATCAGTCTGAATCAGGTCAGTCAGCGTCTCGCCCGAGGGTGAGTCCAGCGACCGACCAAGCGCAGACACAATTCCTGTGGTCACGCTTGGCTCTTCACCCAAGTTCAGGGCGTTCCCGATTGCAACCACGTCATCGCCAACCTGAAGGTCACTTGAATTGCCAATATCGGCAGCCGTCACTGGATCTCCAAGGCCCTCTGCTTTGATCAGGGCAACGTCGTTTTCTGGAACAGCCCCAATGAGCCGAGCTTCAACGGTGCGGCCATCGGAGAAGTCAATCTCTATCGAGGTTGCACCTTCCACAACATGGGCATTCGTCAGGACCAATCCGTCCTCACTGATCACGACACCAGAACCCGCTGCCTCGCCTTGTCGAGTGCCCGTGTGAACGGCAACCACAGAAGGGCTGACCTTGGTCAGGAGCGAACGCACATCCAAGCTGCCACCTGGCATGGTTGCGGATGGCCGAGCGTTCTCCGAGGTTGCCACTGGAGTAGCAGCGTTGGTGTTTGAACCGCCGTTATTCCAAAGGGCAACTCCAACAACCCCGCCGGCCACGATTGCTCCGACTAAGCCGCCAATAAGTGCAGAGCGCACCCCGCTGGGCTGACGAGCACCCGAAGAAGCCTTTCGCTTGACCGAGGGTGCTGGCTGCGGCGCCGAAGGTGCAGTACCTCCAAGGCCGGTAGCTGCTGCTCCCGGTGCTGACTGAGCAGCGGGAGCTGACCACCCGGTATATGCCGGCGGCAGAGGAGCAACCGGAGCGCCCATCCCTTGGGGTGCCGTTGGTGGGCCAGCTACGGGACCCGCAAGTGGGGGCGCACTTGGCGGGCCAGCCTGCGGCGGCCGGCTTGGGGCTGCGGGCGCCGCGGGGGGAGTCCAAGCAGGATTGATATTTGAGTTGTTGGGGGTGTTCTCCTGATCCATGACTGCGAGTATGCGTCATCCCAAGCCAAATGCCGAGCGCGAGTTGCCAAGATCAAAGAGAGTTCTCAGAGGCCCATGAGCTTGGTCTCAGCCAGGGCCTCTGTATTCACCCTGCCAACGTCGAGTTGAGGTAACCGCAAATCGCCGAGGCAACCCCCAATTGGCCTAGATGAGAGTGCTGCCGATGACTGTCATGACCGCTGCTCTGTGTTCCCTCTCAGTACTTCGAAATATTCGGGAACACTTTTGCTGCGAACAGGGTCAGAATCAATATATGAAGGCTTCACCGCTAGATACCCAATGGATGGCATCGGGCAATTGTGCCGAACAGCCCCCCAGCCAGTTCTTTCCCTCCGACGGAGTTGGCGTGGATGCTGCTCGACGCATCTGCGTGGACTGCCCCGTCAAGTCTGAGTGCCTCGAGTATGCACTCGACCATCGGATCGATCACGGCGTCTGGGGAGGCACCTCGGAACGAGAGCGTCGTCGCATCCACAAAGCCCGGTCTGGTCGAAGGGTCATTCCCGTTAGCGCAGGCTAAGAACCCGCGGGTTCTTGAGCTTGTTACAAGAATTCCCCTGCAGGACTAGTTGTCCGAGGGAGTTTCTTTAGCAGCGGGAGTACCCGAGGAAGCGGACGGGGTCTCTTCATCCTCTTTGCCCTCGGCTAGACCCTTCTTAAATTCCTTCTGAGCCGAACCAAGATTCTTGGCAAGCTTCGGAAGCTGCGATCCTCCGAAGAGCACCAAAGCGACTACTGCGACGATGAGCCATTCGTTTCCACCAAACATCCTCCTAGGCTACCCCTTCAGGCACAAAATGGGGCATCACAACAAGAAGCGCTCAATCCCGGCATCATCTTGTCTGTGACTGACGGGTCAGAATCCAGAACAGAGCTTCGCAAAAGTTTGCGAGACCAACGCAGGCAGCTGACTCCAGAGCAGCGAGCCGTTTCCCAACATGCCGCTGCTCGGCACTTAGAAAAGTTCCTCGGATCTCAGCCTCCGGGCTTGCTCGGCACCTATATGCCAACCGATGGGGAACTCGACATCAACCACACTGTGGACAACCTTCGCGACCTGGGCTGGCGCATTTTCTTGCCTGTGCTGCAGACCGATCTGCAGATGGAATTTGCCGAATGGGTGGCCACCGAGACCCTTCAGCCAAACAAATTCGGGATTTTGGAACCAGCCGCACCCGCTGAGTTGCTGTCTGCTAGCAGCCTGGATGTTGTACTCGTCCCTTGCGTGGGTCTAGACGAATCAGGAAATCGACTGGGGTTCGGCGCCGGCTACTACGACCGGGCCTTCTCTGAGCATGTTGCTGGCACCGAGCGAGGAACCAAGCTTGTAGGTTGCGCATTTGATCTGCAGCTAGTGCAAGGACTCGCAGCGGAGCCCTGGGATGTGCCCATGAGGTACATACTCACCGAGTCCAACCTGCGCCCTGTGACTAACCCAGATACTGAATGAAGCAGGTCCTGATTTACGCGGGGCTTGACCTACGCGGTGCGGGGCTGCTGCTGTTGCGTTGCTCGAGCTAGCGCACGCTGGCGTCGGATGCGCCGACGCTCACGCTCGCTCAGGCCGCCCCAAATGCCAAACTTTTCGCCATTGGCCAAGGCGTACTCCAAGCAGTCCTCACGAACTACGCAACCCTG
>CAMDLX010000127.1 GCA_945901935.1 Bifidobacterium breve
GTTGCTGTATCCAACGGCGCAACTACGACGGTGAGCTAGCTCAGTCAATAGTCCTGCCACTTCGCAGCACTAGGCCTCTTCAGGACTAGGCCAGTACAGGATTAGACCTCTTCAGGCCGATCAAGCTTGTTGATGTCCACGCGAATCCCAGGTCCCATGGTTGAAGACAGCGTGACCTTCTTGAAGTAGCGCCCCTTCGAGGAGGAGGGCTTTGCTTTCTGCAGTTCTTCGATCACTGCCAAGAAGTTGTCGTTCAGCGCAGTCGGCTCAAAGCTGGCACGTCCGATTGGCACATGAACGTTGCCGTGGCGGTCTGTGCGGTACTCGACCTTGCCGCCCTTGAACTCCTCAACTGCTTTCGCAGGGTCGGGGGTTACGGTGCCGGTCTTTGGGTTGGGCATCAAGCCACGCGGTCCGAGTGCTCTACCGAGTCGGCCGACTAGCGGCATCAGGTCAGGGGTAGCGATGGTGACGTCAAAGTCCATCATGCCGCCCTCGATAAGGGCTGCAAGGTCTTCAGCGCCGACGTACTCTGCACCAGCGGCAGTGGCGGCCGCAGCAGCCTCGCCCTGAGCAAACACGGCCACACGCACGTCTTTGCCTGTTCCTGCCGGCAAAGCAACTGTGCCACGCACCATCTGATCGGGCTTGCGAGGGTCAACGCCTAGGCGGATAGCAAGGTCAATTGACTCGTCAAAGTTCTTGGTGGCGATTGTCTTGACTACTGCCACGGCCTCGGCCGGCGTGTGGAAGTTGTCTCGGTCGAAACGCTTTGCGGCGTCATCAAACTTTTTGCCATGAAATGCCATGTCGATCTCCTAAATGGATGGTCTCCCTCATGTCGGCGGGTCCGGAGGCGAGGTCTTCCTCTCGGGGCCGTACTGCTATGAACTTATTGCCTGAACGAATTACTCAGCGATGCGGATACCCATTGAGCGAGCAGTACCAGCGATCTGAAGCTTGGCAGCCTCAAGATCGTCAGTGTTCAGGTCGGGCAGCTTAATTTTTGCGATGTCTTCAAGCTGGCTGTCGGTGATCTCTGCGATTGATCCACGACCTGGGGTTTCAGAACCCTTCGCCAAACCAAGCGCCTCACGGATCAGCACAGGGGCTGGTGGAGTCTTGGTAACGAAACTAAAGGTGCGATCCTCAAAGATAGAGATCTCGACCGGAACAATTGTTCCGCGCTGTGCTTCTGTTCTTGCGTTGTACTCCTTGCAGAAGTCCATAATCGCCACACCGTGGGGACCGAGCGCGGTTCCTACGGGCGGAGCAGGCGAGGCCTGTCCGGCGGGAATCTGGATCTTTACAAGGGCTACGACCTTTTTCTTGGCCATTTTTCACTTCCTGCAGAAGGGCAACCATCCGCACGCAAACGCGCTACGGGGCCCAGGGACGACGTGTAAGTGTGGTGCATAGAGTGCACCTGTAGCAACCCGGCGACCTGCCGGGGCCACAATAAGCTCAAGTTAGAGCTTTGCTACCTGAGAGAATTCGAGTTCAACAGGGGTTTCACGGCCGAAGATATTGACGAGGACCTTCATCTTCATATGGTCCTCATCGATGTCGACTACCGATCCGGAGAAGTCAGCAAACGGACCTTCCTTAACGCGCACTGTCTCGTTCAACTCGTATTCAAGACGAGGACGTGCACGCTTGGGCGAGTCATCGGTGGGGCTATCCGCAGTGCGAATAAACTCTTCGACCTCTCTACGAGACAGCGGAGAGGGCTTGTTTCCGGCACCGACAAAGCCAGTGACCCCCGGAGTATTGCGAATCACGTACCAGCTGTCATCGTCGAGCGAGCAGCGGATAATCAAGTAGCCGGGGAACATCTTTTTCTGTGCGATGACCTTCTTGCCAGCTTTGAATTCGGTCACCTCTTCCATGGGAATGGCGACCTCGTGGATCTTTGCATCCATTGCCATCGACCGGGTTCGGGCCTCGATGTTTTGGCGAACCTTGTTCTCATATCCCGACTGGGTATGTAGGACGTACCACTTGCCCGGCTTGTCGTAAGGCGAAATTGCAGCCTCGGCAGCGGCAGCGGCAGCCTGCGCTAGCAGTTCCTCCTCTGCGAGGACCTCGGCCACCTCCTCGGCAACGATCTCTTCAACGATCTCTTCAACGATCGCTTCTTCGATCAGTTCTTCAACGATCTCTTGTTCACTATCAGTCACGCTTGCTCCGTCATCATCAGTCATTCGTTCAGATTCTCCGTGGTCAGCACTGCCGGCTCCGGCAGGCCTCATCATTCAGGGTGGATGGTTCGATGCCTAGTAGCCGCTAGGTGCAAGTGCTGAGACTTGGCTCACCGTGGCGGCGAGAGCACCTTCAGCTGCAGGATCGGTAATAAATCGGAACATCCGCTCAAAGAGGAAGTCGATCCCAAATACGAAGGCAGTAAAGACAATGAGGGCTGCCAGCACAATGATGGAGTACCGACGCACCTCGTCACGAGTCGGCCAAGCAACCTTTTTGAGCTCAGCCCGCACCTCTCGGATGAACTGCATGGGCTTTGTGCGCTCAGACTTCAGATGCTGAGTGGGTGCCTTTCGGTCACGCACAGCAGTTTGGGAGCCGTCAGGATTAACCTGACCACCCTTCTGCGCAGCTCGTTTTTGCTCTCGGTTCATCGACACGGCGAGTACCTCTCCGGAAGTTAATAATTCTGCTGAATACCAGGCCCGAAAGCCCCAACAAACAACAGCAACAAGTGAGCAGGGCAGGTGGGACTCGAACCCACAACCGCCGGTGTTGGAGACCGGTGCTCTAGCCAATTGAGCCACTGCCCTTTGTACTGCTCTAGCCCATAACGAAACCAAGGTCTCGCGTCCAAGCCAGATCAGACTCCTCTAGGTTAGACCGTGAAAGGCCCAAGGGCTACATGAGAGCCTGTCTTGCTCCGAACTTCTCGCCGTTGCGGCCCGCTGTCAGGCTGCTGTCAGGCAGGGGCAGGCCGACGGGCCCGTGCTGCAAGAGCAATCGCTCCCGCTGCAGTTGCTGCCGCTGCCGTTGCGGTAACTGCTGCAACATAGGCGACACGATGCCGATCCCAAGCTGACTGAATAGGGTTGCGAGACGTACGACTCTGCAAATACTGGAGAATCTCTGTAACCATTTGTGGCCCTGGATCAATCTCTGCTGAACGCAGGGAGCTCATACCGCGAAACACCTTTTTGTACTGAGCTTGCTCTGCTTGGCAGCGAAGACACCGATCCACATGACGTGCCGCTGTTTTGGGCATCGGCAGTTCAGACTCGATCGATTCAGATACTGCCACCGCAGCGTCCTCACACCGCACGGGATTGCACCTGATCAAGTTCGGGGAACAACTCTGAGCGCAAGCGATGTCTGGCTCGATGCAAGCGAACCTTTGCAGCTGTGGTTGAAATCCCCAGTTCGGAAGCGATGTCCTCATGGGACATCTCATAGACATCTCTCAGCACTACTACCGCACGAAGCTTGGTCGGCAAGGTGTCGAGCGCAACTAGGAGGCGGTTGCGTAGGTCCCCAGCTTCTGCCCGAAGCTCGGGGTTGTACTCACTGCGCAGATCAATAAGTTCATCCGTCTCTGGCAGCTTTGCGTGCCGGTGGCGACCACGGCGTTGCATCTGCGTAGAGGCACAGTTCGCTGTCACTCGGTACATCCAGGTGGAGAATTGAGACTCGCCGCGAAACTTTGGCAGGGCTCGGTACGCCCTGAGATAAGCCTCCTGCGTAACGTCTCGCGCATCTTCGGAGTTGCCCGTCAGGCGAACCGCCAACGTGTAGGTCTGCACGTATGTGGCCTGAACGAGTAATTCGAAAGCTGATTCATCACCTTGCTGAGCCGCAGCAACCAAACCCGAGAACTCATCCTGCACTCGAGGCAGCGGTCGCTCAACTAGGGCAGAGGATTCGTCGGTATCTGCAGGCTTCCGTGTTCGAGGCTGCATCACAGGCTTAGAAACAGTGCTTGTCTCTAGCGCGTTTCTTTGTGCATGGTGTGCTTGCGATCGAACCTGCAGTACTTGTTCAGTTCGATGCGTTCGCGGTCATTCACCTTGGACTTCTTGGTGATGTAGTTACGACGCTTGCACTCGGTGCACTCGAGCGTCACTTTGATGCGCTTGTCGGAGGCCATCTGGTATTGCTCCTGTAGAGAGAGTTCAGCCTGGCCGATCGGCGACAAGGCAGGCCCATAGTGTGGCGGCAACTGCGCCCAAGAACAAACCGAAGATTCCCGAGTTGCCAAGAGTGGCCCTAGAAACAGTGAAAACAGCCAGAGAAATAATCCATCCCCCGAAGTTGAGGGGGTGGATTATTCATTCTGGCTTGATTGCTACAGGCATGACTACTGAGTTAGTAGCGGCGGCCGGACTTGAACCGGCGACCCCTCGATTATGAGCCGAGTGCTCTGACCATCTGAGCTACGCCGCCCTGTGGGCACAGTCCACTTTACTCTTGGACCCTGATGACTCAGGGCCGAACTGCGAGCCCCCTGTCAGAATTGAACTGACGACCTCTTCCTTACCATGGAAGCGCTCTACCGACTGAGCTAAGGGGGCGGGGCCATCGCACGAGGCTTGGGACCGGATGCCGAGACTAGCGGGACAAGGTCGGGGGCGACAAGAACCCGAAGGAATTGACGCTCTCAGTCGTTCGTACTCAAGGATTGCGTCTTACGTGTCGATACAGCAGCTGTGCAGTTCGAACGCCTTGTCATTGAATCTGGAGACAACAGCATTTCGTTTGACCTTCATCCGCGTCTGACTGTCATTGCCGGGTTAGGCCAGATGGAACGAGACGGGCTCGTCAATGAATTTGTCGGTGCGTTGGGAAATTCCCGCAGTGGGGTGCACCTAGAACTACTCGCAGCTAACGGCAATCGATTCGCCATCTTTCGGCCGAACAACTCCGCCCACCGAGTGATCGACGTCGATGCTCGACTTGATGTGACTGCGCAGTTCACAGACGCAACTGGCGCGATCAACCTGTTGTCACGCGCTGGTCTTGACCATCACCGGGCACGACGGGCCATGCGGTTTAATGCTCAGGATTTGGCCGAATCTGCAGCGCGAGACGAATTCATCCAGCAACTTGCGCGGCTGGACCAGAAACAACTCTGGGTAGCTGCAGAAGCACTCAGTAGTGCTCAACGAAGGCTCGAGGAAGAGGCAGACGCAGTTGGCTCTAGCGTGGAGGACGCAGCAGTCATCGAACGCATCGAGACTCACCACCAGAACTTTGAGCGCAGTCAGGATCAGAACGAAACCGTTCGGAGAGCCACGTTCATGGTGGCAGGATTTGCTGCGTTGCTCTCGGTGCCGATGGCCAGGCTTGCTGGAACACTCGGAGTGATTCCGCTTGCCGCAATTGCCTGCGGTGCAGTGTTGGTCTCACTTGTCTACTGGCGCCGTATGGAATCAGCGCGCAAACGAGAAGCCGCTGCGCTAGCCGAGGCTGGAGCACATTCGTATCTGGGCTTCCATCTACAGCGGGTCAATAGCCTGCTCTCTTCCGATACGGGTCGACGCCGTCTGATTGCCGCCGCAGAAGAGCACCGCTTTGCGGCTCAGCGCTGGGCTGCCCTAGCGGGGAGTATCGACGTGCAGTGGGCGGGAGAGAATTACCACGAGATTGCTGCGGCCGCCAAGCTTCGACAAGAGGTACATCCAGCGGGGGGCGACGAGGACCACCACGCTCTCGACGACACAGCCGCAACGGCTCATGCGGTCGTGACGCATTTGGGAAACCTTCGCAACTTGGCCGTTTCAGGGGAAAGCTTTCCTGCCTTGTTTGACGAGCCGTTCGTCAACATTGAGTCAGGCGTGCTTCCTGCACTGCTAGAAGTGATGGTTCGCGGATCGCAACATCAGCAGATCATCCTGCTAACAGACTCGCCAAGCGTGACATCTTGGGCACAGCTTGAAGAGATGACGGGTGCCCTCAAGATCATTGAGCCGACTGCCCTCCTGAACGCCGCCCCAACTCCACTCTGAGCGCAACCACACGTCGACCCCTCTGCGGGGGTACCTTTCCATCGTGCAGATCAGACCCGCTGTTGCCCAAGACGCCTCAGAGATGATGGCTATCTACAACCCTGTCGTACTCACCTCTACTGCCACGTTCGATTTGGTCCCGCGCAGCTTGGCCGAACAAGAGGAGTGGATCGAGGATCGATCAGGAGCGCGAATCGTTCTGGTTGCAGTGAACGAGGATGGCCGCGTCGTGGGCTACTCGGCGCTCTCTCCCTACCGAGACCGAGCCGCATACTCAACCACCGTCGAGGACTCGGTGTATGTGCACGAGGACTTTCAGCAGCTCGGAGTTGGCAAGCTCTTGTTGGGGTCCCTCGTCGAGACAGCAAGAGCACACGGATTTCACGCAGTGATGGCCAGAATTGTTGCCAGCCACGAGGCTTCGATTGCCTTGCATGCCCAATGCGGATTTGAAGCAGTGGGTCATGAACGCGAAGTGGGTAGAAAGTTTGGCAAGTGGCTTGACGTCACGCTGATGGAGCTTCTGCTCTAAGCCTGGCGACCAAGGTCAACAGCAGCTACCAAAAACAAACGACGCCCCCGAAGAGGCGTCGTAGTGGGCCG
>CAMDLX010000128.1 GCA_945901935.1 Bifidobacterium breve
GTGAGGATTTTGTCCTCTGAGCCCTCGGTCTCTGCGACTGCGTGGCGGAGCGCAGCCCAGGAGTTTGCCGCCAGTAGATCGCTGGTCGTGATTGGTCTCAATCAGAATCAAACCGCAGCATTCGCCAGCCTCTCCGGCCTTGGCGGGCAAGTGGTTGGCTCTATTGCAGTCACTCCAAGCCATGCGATGAGTTCGAGTGTGCTTGGCTCTCGGCTGAACATCATGAGTGCCACACCCAGCATTCTTGACCATACGGTCAGCGGCTTTGCTCAGGCCCTGAGCAGTAGCGACTGCGGAGTGGGGAGCTTCTTAGACAAAGTTGATCCAACAAGGTCTGCGCTCGTGGTGGCGTACCTGCCAGTGCCGTATTCGGTTCTGAACGGCCGCGAGACAACTAGTCCTGACTCCGCTCTCACCATGCATCTTGAGAGTAAATCAGTTGCAAAAGAGCTCCTGGATTCCTGCGTACCTTCGCTGCCCTCACTCAGACTTGATGCTCAAGCAGCGCAAGTTTGGTGGGAGACAGCAACAGCGCAATTGGGGTCGGATCGACTTATTATTCAAGATGCTGGCCTGAGCTCGGGTGGGTCGGCCACGTACATCTGCAGCAGCGCAGCGCAGGTGCCAGCGCTAAACGAAGTAGTCGTTACGCCCTATGCCACGGGCCGGCCCTGCAGCGTGATGGGCATTGTTTCTGCAGGCTCAACGCTGGTGCTACCCGCCGCTCGGCAAATCATTTCAGTGGACGACAAGTATCGACCGAGCTATCAGGGCAACATCACTGGTGAGGCTTGGTCGGAGGAATCTAGAGCCGGGATTGAGGCCGAGGTGAGAGCAGTGGGAAGTTTGCTGGCCCAACAGGGTTTTTTGGGTCCGTTCGGACTGGACTTCATCGAAGTGTCTCAACAGGAGCGCCGGTACATCGATCTCAACCCACGCATCGTCGGCCTAGCTGCAAGCTTCGCTCAGTTGCTTTGGCCTCGCACCGAGAATCCACCCATGGCGGCCATGCTCACTGCAGGTAGTTGGGGGAGTGAAGCTCGCGAAGAACTAGGTCGTGCCATTCACGAGGCAGTGATCAGTCGGCCGTTGGCCCGAGTATGGCTGACGAGTACTGCGAGAGCTACAGGACCGCCGAGAGAACTTCCGCGAGCCGGAGCGCTCCACGTAGATCCACACCAGCCCCAGTTACTTTCCGCTGCCGAGACACCATCAAGCTCTCCAGTTCTGTGGCAACCGCTTGCGAGTGAGAACAGCACACTCAATATTGGAAACTTGGCGGTACTCGGAAACCTCTACTGTGACCCGCCGATAATCGATGCGCTTATCGAGAAGTTCGGTCGCAATGAATGGGTGCCGCAACTCACCGAATCACTTGAATCGGTATTACGAACCTAGCCATAGAGAGACCGACCGATCACTAGCAGTCATGGTGACCTGCTCTTGTAAGTCCTCGAATCCAGTGGGCAAGTTGAGTTGTCCATCTGCGACTAGCTGGGCGATGACTGCGTCCGGTAGCTTCCACGGGTCATCTAAACCCTCCAGCGCCCTCTCGCCAATGATTCTTGTGCTTTCATTGTCAAGCGTTTCGGAGTCACCTTCACTGCCAGAAGCAATGATGGAACCCACGAAAAAGCTTGAGGCTGATTGACTCCAAACAGGAGGGGCAGTTCTTGCCGCATCCGCAACCTTGGAATCAAGAACTCGCTGAGCGGTTAGTTTGCGCTCATCTGGCTGCCAGTGCGAAATTCGCTTTGCGTTCGCAGTGGGCGCACTGTCAGATCCAATCGTTACGTAGATGGTGCCGTCACGCTTCCCCTCTTGGAGTCTTTCTGCGCCGAGATATCTTGCTAGGGGTTCCTCGACAAGCAGTTCTCTGCCGCTTGAATTCAGCTCAGCAGTGAGTGCTAAGCCCAGTGCTACACCTCGTGGTCCGCCGATCGGATGGAACCAGTAGTCGCCCGCTGGCAGGTCTCGCACCCCGTCTGCGAGAGGCTCGATGGCAGGGAACAGTTCGGAACCAAATGGGTTTTGGTGCGGTAAGTAGTGAACCGTGCTGAACGCAAGGGCGAGGAGCATGGTCCACACTGCAAAGCCCAGCCGGAATGCTCGATTGGGACCAGTGCCAGCGGCGATATCAGCCGCCAGAACGCCAGTGGCGAAGAACACGAAGACGGCAGCTACCGCCATCGGGACCCAGACTAAGGAGGCAGGGTTGCCAACAGGGACCATGGCTTGCCCAATTGCAGCACCTCCTGCAGCCACTAGGGCAGTGCTTGCTAGTGCTCGCCGAGAGGGAAGGTTGCGTTTCCAAGAGATGACTAGGAGCGGAGACAACAAGACAGCGGGCACGAGCATCAGCATGAGGGTTCGTCCCACTGCGCTTGCACCGCGTACCTCGACTGTGGCTCGAGTAGCCCTCCAACCCTCGAGCAGATTGCCTCCGTTGTTGGCCACTGCTTCGCCCAGAGGCAACGCCCAGAGAACCGCTACCACCCCAAGGCTCCAGCAGATGACGGACCGAATCTTGTGCCGCGCTTCAGGTGTGCTGCCCCAAGCCTTCTTCCAGCGGACTCCGGTGCCGGCCGCGGCGAAGAGGATCAAGCAGAGCGAGCTGGGTAGGTATGAGAGGTCGGCCTGAATCGTGAACGAGGCTGCAGCGAGCAGCCAAGGCCAAGCCCAGTCCTCCCCGTCAAGGACTGACCAAGTGGCAAAGCACAGGGCGAGCGCGGGTAGCACTGCCATGGTCGGATTGATCGGTTCCCAGATGGTGAAGGACCCGAGGCGCGTCGCGGCTAGGACAGCAATAGCTGCAGCGGGAGCACCCAGCCGACCAAGTCGCCGGTTCGAGATTCGGATTATCCAGATCGCGGACAGGATTGCTAGCAGGAACGTACCGAGGAGAGCCCCGTCCGCAGCACTCAAGAACCGTGCTGTGGGCGCTAAAATCCAGAACACCAATGGGCCGGGATGAGCCGGGTCGGCAAGAGTCGACCAAGAACTAAACGCAGAGGGCATCCCAAGAACCGGGCTGCCCGGACCGAAGACATCCTGAGCGCGCAGCGAGACCACCGCTGTATCGCCAATGAGTCGGTAACCGGCGCGCCAGGCCGAAACCCAAGTCCAACCCAGTACAAACGCAACCACGGCTATGGCAAGCCACTGCCAGTCCACCGAATGGCGGCGAGGTGGGTTCTGCAGAAATTCCTGGTCAGTCAGGACTATTTCAGACTCACTGCGGTCGGTCACCGTACTCCTCGAAGCACCTACTCAGAGACTAAGACTACCGAGAGCTATTCAAAACCGAGTTGCGTAGGGAGCTCGCGGCGCTGGATCTTCCCCGTTGAGGTGCGTGGCAAGGCCTCAACGATGAAGATGGCTTTCGGGCACTTGTGGGCGGCCATCTGAGATTTCGCAAAGTCAATGACGGCCGCTTCGGTGGTCGAGCCCGTAACCGCTGCGCAGACTTTTTGCCCCCACCGGTCATCAGCGAGTCCGAAAACGGCTACCTCTTCTACTCCAGCAGCATGAGCGAGCACGCTCTCAACCTCGGCGGGGTAGACGTTGACTCCACCGCTGATAATCAGGTCATCTCGCCTGCCGTCAAGCCAGAGGAACCCGTCCTCATCGAGGCGGCCAAGATCGCCCACCGTAAAAGAGTTCCTATTCGTTTCTGGGTCCACTCGCCAGGCTGACTCGGTGCGTTCGGCATCACGCCAGTAGGAGAATTCTGCGTACTCGGGCGCCGCGCACCAGATGGTGCCGTCAGGGTCAACGCTGAGCGCTCGGCCGGCGCGAGCTTGGCCGACTGTGCCGGGGCGTTCTTCCCAGTCGGCCGAGGCGCAGGCCGTGAATTGCCCTTCGGTAGATCCGTAAAACTCCCAGACTGCGCCAGTTGGAAAAGCCTGAATTGCGGCTGTCTTGAGCGGTGGCGGGCAGGGTTCGCCAGCGTGCGCGAGCAGGCGAAATGAGGAGAAGTCAACACCGTCTGTGGTGCTGAGTGCTCCGATAGCTCGCAGCCGCTGCAGATGAGATGGCACCATGAACGAAGCCGTTGGCCGGTGAGTCTGAATCACATCAGCAATCTGATGCGCATCAAACTTGCCGGGGACGAGCACGCTGCCGCCACGCAGCAATGTGCCTCCCCCGAATCGGATCGGAGCAGAGTGGTGCAAGGGTGAACAGGTCAGGTGTAGGTCGGCGGAGTTAAACCCCCAGAGGTCGGCCTCGTCATCGAAGAGGCGCTGGGCCTGATCCTCGCTCAGCACCCCGGACCACACGCCCTTGGGTGTGCCCGAGGTACCTGAGGTGTAATGCATGGGGCGAGCAAGTGGCACGTCTGAAAGTTCGGCCGGAGGACCGTCGAGCAGTTGGGCTAGGACAGCGTCGTCGATAGTGAACGCCGGATCGGCGTTGAGGAGCAGTTCTTCACGCTCATGCTGCAGTAGCGCCGAGTTGAGTACCACGGGAATAATCCCGACTCGCAGCGAGCCAAGCACTGCCGAGAGCATGGCGGCTGTTCCCGAGGTGGACATCGCAACACGCTCTCCGGCCTGCAGTCCACGTTGAAGTAGAGCGCCGGCTACAGCGCGTTGCTGAACCTCTGATTCAGCTGCAGTCAGGAGCTCCATATAGGTGATCTAGTTACCACACTGTGGCGGCGCAGGGCCCATCCAAACCCAGATCGCTTGGTTGCAACAACTAGAGTGCGAAGCCGGCATATTGCACGCAGGGGAGTGAGCTTCAATGTCTGAAGGTTCTGTTAACGACGTACCTAGTGAGCTCGGTGACTCCGTGGATGCCGATGCTGCTCGGCTTCATGAGTTGGGTTACGCCCAAGAACTGCGGCGGAAGCTGGGAACGTTCTCGAACTTTGCCATCAGCTTCTCCATCATCTCGGTGCTTGCTGGGGCTATCACCACCTTCTGGCTCGGGATGTACGCAGGTGGTCCGCTCGTCATCACACTGTGCTGGGTTGTGGTCGGCGTGTTCTCCCTAGTTGTTGGATCTTCCATGGCAGAGATCTGCTCTGCCTATCCAACAGCGGGCGGGTTGTACTTCTGGTCTGCCACCTTGGCTCGCAGGCGGAAGGCACTGTGGGCTTGGTGGACGGGTTGGTTCAACCTGATTGGGCAGATCGGTGTGATTGCCTCGGTGGACTTTGCACTCGCGAACTTCATTCTGCTCAGCATCAACATCTTCGGAAGTGCCACGAGCCCGACTATCGAGATCAACCGATGGTCGATCTTCATCACGTACCTATTGGTGCTCGTTGTCCACGGTCTGCTCAATACGTTCGGCGTCAATCTGGTGAGAGTCCTTGGCGACGTCAGTGTCTGGTGGCATGTGGGTGGAGTAGCGGTCATTGTGTTGGTGCTCTTTCTCTTCTCAGAACCCGGCAACCTTGGCATGAGCAACGTGCTGCAGTATCGAAACGGCACGGGTTGGGAGTTCCCCGGTGTTGGTATCTACGTGGCACTTGTGGGTCTGTTGCTGGCTCAGTACACGATCACGGGATTCGACGCTTCAGCGCATGTTTCGGAAGAGACAAAAGACGCAGCAGTAGCAGCTCCCAAAGCCATGGTCCGATCGATCTATATCTCTGCAATCGCAGCACTGATCCTGAGTGTCGCCATGGTTCAGGCAATCCCCGCTTCGGCCTATGACGAGATTGCAGCAAAAGGGATTCTGGCAGGCCCAAATGTGTTTTTGCTTGGTGTTGTCGGCACCCTTGGAAAGTTGCTGGTGATCATCTCAACCATCGGGCAGTTCTTCTGCGGCATGGCATCGGTTACGGCAAATTCGCGCATGATCTACGCCTTCAGTCGTGATGGCGGACTCCCCGGATCGCGAATCTGGTCGCGGGTCAACCCTCGAACCCGAACACCCACCAACTCTGTCTGGTTCGGTATCGGCCTAGCGGCAGCAATCGGGCTGCTCTCGCTCATTCAGACGGACCTTGCATACCCGGTGGCCTTTTTCGCCCTGACTGGCGTGGCCGTCATTGGCTTGTACATCAGCTACGTGATTCCGGTGTTCCTTCGCCTTCGCAACCCTGGGTTTATGCCTGGGCCGTGGAATCTTGGCCGCTGGTCTCGCATCATTGGATGGACCGCAGTGATTTGGGTTGGGATCATCGCCGTGGTCTTCTGCTTACCGGTGTTCAACCCTTGGAACACCTTCGAGACGTTCAATTTCACCGGACCGATTCTGCTGATCTGTGCAATTTTGGTAGGCGGCGGGTGGAGCCTGTCGGCAAAGAACCACTTCACGGGCCCCAAGTCGATGGGCTCGCTCGAAGAACTCATCGCGATCGAATCCGAACTTGATGCCGAAGAGCGGCAGATGGAAGCCCGTCATACGCACAAGCTGCCGGCCGGAGCGCAGAGTGACGGTCGACACCCCGGCGGCATCGGCAAGGAGTAGAAACAACCCGTGACTGAATATTCTCCTCCATGGCCGAAACAAGGGCCTCCGTCTTA
>CAMDLX010000129.1 GCA_945901935.1 Bifidobacterium breve
TGATGCGGTGAAGCAGCTTCGGATCAGCACCCTCTGGAAGTTCGAATGCATCCTGTATCGGAGTAAGGATTGACCCCGGTGCTACGCAATTGCAGCGCACGCCCATCTTTCCGAATTCAACGGCGATTCCCAGAGACATGGCCTGAATCCCGCCCTTGGACGCAGAGTAAGGAGCAGTCCACGGGTGACCGCCCAGGCTTGCAGTAGAGGACATGTTGACGATGTTCCCCTGAGACTCGAGCAGGTAGGGAAGCGCATCCCTACACATCAAGAACGTACCCGTCAGGTTGACGCCAATGATCTTGTTCCAGTCATCCAATGTGGTGAGTCGGAAGTCCTTGAACTGCAAGATGCCAGCGATATTGCACAGCACATCAATCCGAGCAAACTCATTCACCGTGGACTCAACGATCTCTGCCACAGAAGACTCTGAGGAGATGTCACCGACTATGGACAGCACTTCCGCTCCGCTGTTCCGACATGTTTGCACTGTCTGATCAAGCCCATCCGCGTTGATATCGACCAGGGCCAGCGTTGCCCCCTCGAGAGCTAGGCGTTCGGCAGTTGCCCGCCCAATCCCGGACGCAGCACCAGTTAGAAGCACCACCTTGTTGGCAAAACGTTCCATCATTTCTCGCTCTCAGATCGGGGGGCTTCGGACTGCAATTTTTTGTGATCTGGTCCCTAGTGGGCCCTAAAGAAATCGAGCACTTCCGCAGTCCCCGTGGAGAGGTCCGTAAACGGCTCCCATCCAAGGTGCATCTTGGCTCGGGTGGCATCAAGACACGAGCGTTGGAGTTCGCCGTCTCGTGCGGGTGCCAGCACAGCATCGGTAGCAACTCCAGCATTGAGTGCCATCGCCTCATAGAGGGCAGTCACCGAGGTTTCGATTCCAGTCCCGATGTTGCAGAGCAGTCCACTCCCGCGCTCGGCGGCTCGAACAAAGGCATCCACGACGTCATCCACGTAGACATAGTCGCGAGTCTGTGAGCCATCGCCAAATATGGTGCAACTCTCGCCCGACAGGAGCCGTCCTGCGAAGATGGCTACCACTCCGGCCTCACCGTGTGGATCTTGGCGAGGGCCATACACATTTGCGAGCGCCAGTGAGGTGTACTCCATCTGGTGCAGCTCCCGAAATGCATACAGATAATCTGTGACGACCTTTTTCGATACGCCATAGGGGGCGACCGGGTGTTGGCTATGGCCCTCGGTAACAGGCAAGTCCTCGGGATCAACCACCCCGTAGATCGTCCCTCCTGATGAGGCAAAGACCACCTTCCGAGTGCCTGCACGGCGGGCACCCTCGATCACGTTGAGCGAGCCCAAAATATTGACTCGGGCATCAAGACTTGGATCAAGCACTGAGACTCGAACATCGATTTGGGCGGCGAGATGAAACACAACCTCGGGTTTGCTGCGCTCGATCAGCTCGGCAACTGACGGGTCGCAGATGTCGATCTGATGAAAGGAAAAATTCTGGTCGCGATTCGAACGCGCTTCGGACAGGTTGGCCAGCTTGCCAGTAGAGAGATTGTCCACGACCTCTACGCTGTGGCCCTCGGCTAAGAGTCGGTCAACCAAGTTGGAGCCGATGAATCCAGCGCCACCCGTTACCAAAGCTTTCATTCTGTACCCCTAGTTGTTGACAAACTCACCAATTTTCTTTCGATGGGAATCGGTCGCCCACCGACTCGGTTCCAGCCGCAACGGCTTGAGAAAAACCAACAATGGTCAGGTCGCTCAGGCTGGAGGCTTCTCCGACGGAAGAACCACCGCCCAGAATCGACCGAGAAATCTGTGCACCAGCCCCTACTCGAGAATTTCTCATCACCACTGAATCCACTACCTGTGCACCGGCTTCTATGGTCACGCCGGGTCCTAGAACAGATCGGGTCACAACTGCGTCCGCATGCACGGTAGCTAAGGGTGATTGAGAAGCTTCGGGCTCGCCACGAACTCCGTCAATCAGGTCAAGGTGAGCTTGCAGATAAGCCTCGGGGGTTCCTGCATCAATCCAATAGGCATCCGAATGCATCCCAAAGAGGGCACGGTCAGCCACGATTGCGGGAAAGGTTTCACGTTCGATGGAGACTCGGCTGCCGGCAGGTATGCGGTCTAGGACTGCGGGTTCAAGAACATAGGTGCCCGCGTTGATCCAGTTACTTGGAGCGGTGCCTGCTGCAGGCTTTTCGATAAAGGCCTCAACCCGACCGTCCTGATCGATCGGCACGACGCCGTAGCGCGAAGGATCCTCGACGGGAGTCAGCGCCAACGTTGCTTGGCCACCAAAGGCATCATGCGCCTTCCAGAGTCCAGCCAGATCCAGGTCTGTCAGGACATCGCCATTGATAGCAAAGAAGCGCTCGGTGATTCCGGCATGTGCTGCTGCGAAGCGAATCGCACCTGCAGTATCTAGGGGTTCCGGTTCGACTGCGTAATGCATGCCGACCCCGGCGCAGGTTCCATCGGGAAACTCTTCAATGAAGGCATCCGGCTGATACCCGAGTGACAGAACCACCTGGGTGACTCCAGCCGCTGCGAGTTTGTCGACCACGCGCTCAAGCATCGTCACCGAACCCACGGGCAACATCTGCTTTGGTTTGGTCAAGGTAAGCGGACGGAGGCGGGTTCCAAATCCTCCAACCAAAACAACGGCCAGCATGGGTCTCCTTAGCCGCCAGCCACAGTCGTGGTAGTCGATTCCTCTACCGTGCCAGAGCCGCCCTCTGCGATGGTGGTCGTGGTGGCCTCTGCAGGAGTAGCAGTAGTCGGTGTAGCAGGCGTGTGGCTTGTGTTCTGCAGCGACTCTAACGAAGGTGGCAGCTTGGGCTCGGTGCCCTTCGGCACGAACGCAACCACGAACGCTTGGCCATCCTCGGTGAAGCGCTGCGAATCAAGATCTGTAGTCACTGTCTCTGGCTTGGTGGCATCGGTTGCCTGTGGTGGCCAGACGTACATGACGACTTCGCCCTCAGCCTCCTTGCCATCCTCTGTCTTACAGGGGTCACCATTTTTGTATGTGGTGCCATCGGCAAGTGTCAACTCCCCGTTGCTCAGCTTGAGGCCAATCTGATCGGCGAACAGACCGAACTGAGCGTTCTTACCCGCAGCGGACTCGACGAAGGGGGCGATTTGGATGAGCCCATCAGTAGTAGGGGTGATGCCCGTCTCATCGGGGCCAATCGGCACAGGGTTGTCCTGGTATACGCCGCAGATATCTAGGCCGTAGGCCGAGTACCACTTGTCTTGATCAACCGCGGGTGCCTCACCCACCTTCTCAACGATCTGGCTGCGTGCAAAGAACACCATCGCCAACCCCACCACAATGATCCCGACGACTAACGCCGGAAATCCAAGGTTGCGACGCTGTCCTGGAGTTCGGCTTACGCCGGCTTGTTGGACGCGCTTGATTTTCTTTGAAGAAGAGGCCTTACCCATACGGCCTTACAAGCTAGTCGCAGCAGCCCACTGTCCTGAACTCTCAGCGAAAGAACTCAGGAAAACCTTCGTCTCGAGAGCCGGATGTAGGCCAGGACTTAAGCTCAAGATGAGCGAAGCTGCTCAAAAAGCTGCTCGTAGGCAGCGCCTACGGCTGCTGGCGACACCCACCCCTCAACAAATGCTCGGCCATCGGCACCCATACGCGCCAGAGCAGCAGGGTCCGACAACATCTCGTCGAGGGCGAAACAGAAGGCATCTTGGTCTTCGGGGTCTACCGACCGTCCGGCGCCCGCCCGGCGAATGGTTTCAGCTACTTCTGTACCGGCATCAACACTTGCTAGTACGGGCCGAGCAGCTGCAAGAATCGAGTAGAGCTTCGAGGGCACACTCGATCGAGCCAGACCGCGCTTCAGGGGCACCACGTGCAGGTCGCCCGCAGCGAGCAACTCGGCAAGTCGCTCGCGTGGTTGCATCGGAATGAACCTCAGGTTCTCTAACCCGGCAGCCGACCTCTCAAGGTCCTGCAGCGAGGAACCACCACCATTGATGACAAACACCAGATCACTGCGATCTTGGTGTCGACGAGCCGCCTCGACCATCAGGTCAAGGGACTGCGACATACCTACGTTGCCTGCGTAGAGCACCACTGTTTTGCCCGACAGACCGTACTCAGCCCGATACGAGTTTTCGCGTTTGCTCGGTTGAACACGATCAGTGTCAACGAAGTTCGCAATGACGTGAACGCGTTCGGGTCGGTTGCCTTGCAGTTTGTTCGCGACATTCGAACGAAGGTCTTCGGACAAGACAGTGATGGCTTGAGAACGCTTGTACAAAAACCTCTCAAGCCAAGATGCAACGGCAATCACACGGGGGTTGGTTATTGCTCCGAGTTCCACCGCGACATCAGGGAACACATCTTGAATGTTGAACACAAATGGAGCCCGACGGGTGCTCGCTGCAAGCCAGCCAGAAATCCCAAGCGGTAGCGGCGGTGACATCACCATGACGGCATCTGGTCGTTTTCGGTG
This sequence comes from Bifidobacterium breve, assembly GCA_945901935.1. Classification (GTDB taxonomy): domain Bacteria; phylum Actinomycetota; class Acidimicrobiia; order Acidimicrobiales; family Microtrichaceae; genus IMCC26207. The sequence continues at coordinate 4,473 of CAMDLX010000129.1, forward strand.
CACTAGGGCTGCGACCGTTGCCATAGATGTAAAGCCAGCAAAGGCAACGGCCCTAGCTGGAATGTTGGCCTTATCGGTTGGGAATGGGTGCAGGCGAGTGATCTTTCCCCAAGCAGTTCTCTCGGTCCTCCAAGGGCGCCCTCCCCATCCGGGCTCCACTGCATGATCGCGATACCAAGGCAAAGCAGTTATCACGTGCAGGCGGTGGCCTCGCTCCGCTAGAGCAGTGACAATCGACGTCATGACTTCACCTGTGGGCGCAAGATCGGGGGCGAAGTGCGGGCACAGGATGAGCAAGTCCATCGGCTTAGGTGTCATCGCTGGCTTCTCTGACTGCCCTACGCCCATTTGCGACTCCAGCTGAACGATAGGAATCGCACAATGCTGCTGCAGTTCTAGCGGGGCTAAATGCGGCTGCGCGGCTGAGGCCAGCCTCTCTTCGCGTAGCCCGTTGTGAGTCACTCATCACGAGTACAGCCTGCATTGCGGCAGCCCACGCTGTCAGATCCTCGGGGTCGACTAGGTCTTGGGCGGCTAAGACCTCTGGCAGCGAACCTCTGTCTGAGCCAATGACTAGGCATCCCCTGGCCATTGCCTCTAGAGCCGGTAAACCAAACCCCTCGTACAAGCTCGGCAGCACTACTGCGCTTGCACCTGCGTAAAGGTCTTCGAGTTCAGCCGCACTGACTCGGCCAGTTCGCTGCACAGCTTCCTGAAGATCAAGCTGGCTTATTCGCTTCTGCACCGACTCTTCCATGGGCCCGGCGGCACCGGTCAGCACAAGGGATGCTTCAGGGTATGACTGCCTGAGCAAAGCAAATGCATCAAGCAGCATGAGATGATTCTTGTGCGGGTAGGTCACTGCCGGATACAAAAAATATGGTGACCCGTGTTGTTCAAGCTTCGATCTAACTGAGCTCAGTTCGAGCGAGTCTGACTGCTCCGAGTGAGTGCTGGCCTGAGTGGCGGTGGGAGTAGTGGAGTGAGGAGTGGAGTGAGTAGTGGATCCTGTTACAGCGGGAATCGCTCTGAGACACCAAGGCACGATCCAAATGCGTTTCTGATCTACTTCCAGAAGAGCGATGACTCGCTGTGACGTGAACTCACTGGGAACACAAATTGCATCAGCAGCCTTGGCTGATCGACCCAGCATGAGTCGCAAGTACAGCCGCTTCGTGGTTGAGAAGTTCTGGGACAGGTCAAGCGGCTGCAGGTCATGAATCGTCAGTACGACTCGCCCCGGGTGAAGAAGCGGGACCACTCCCCCAGCATGGTGCACGACCTGCGCATCAATCTTTCGACTCAGGCGAGCCAACCAAGTCTGTTCGGCTAGGACGCGTGCAAATTTGTTGCTCCCACTAGCCCCAAGTACGTGACAGGAAAAGCTCTCCACAAGATCAGGATGGGCGCTCACAAATGGCTGCAATACGGCCAGATGGATCTCTAGGTCGGCCGGCAGATCAGCAGCCAGCGCACGGAGCGCATCAGTGGTTGACTCCTCGCTCCCGCCCACTACGCCGGGAACCAGCCATGTCAGATTCACAAGGACTCTGGTTCGCTCAGAGTTTGTCTGGGTGCTCTGTGAGCTCACTCGAGGACCTCTCGGTAGACCTCTTGGGTGAGCTCAGCTGAGCGCTGCCAGGTGAACAATTGAGATCGCTTCCGTCCACGCTCACGTAACTCCGCGGCTAAACCCGCATCGCTCAGCAGCGAGGCAATAGCTGCAGCTAGGTCCGTGACACTAAGCGGATCGATCAGCAGAGCTCCGTCACCCGCCACCTCGGCAGTGGCAGTACCCAAAGAAGTCACAACGGCGGCTCCCGCAGACATTGCTTCTAGCACTGGCAGACCGAACCCCTCGGCTAGCGACGGAAAGCAGAAAGCCACCGCACCGCGTTCTAGGGCAGCTAGGTCTTCTTCGGGTAAAAACCCGAGTTGCATGACATTCAAGCCAAGCGAATCAGCGCCATCTCCGCTCATAGGCCCGA
>CAMDLX010000130.1 GCA_945901935.1 Bifidobacterium breve
GGGTTGTGTTCGATCCGACCATGCATGCGAGCTTCATCCCAGGAGACCCTGCTCGTATGGCGCGCTTGGCATTGTGGTCCCTAGAGACCCAGATCGATCTCAACGAGACTGCTGATCTAACGAGTGCTCATCCAACTGGTGCTCATCCAGCTAGTGGTGATTCAGCAACCACTTCTGCGGATGCGGAATTCATTCGAGTCCTTCTTCCGTCAGATTCAGGGATCGTTGAACAACTCGTCCCTGCGCAGGTATTCGATGTGGCCACCGTTCTTGATCAACTCGTGCGCCTTCACCTAGACGACCCAGTTGTTTCGCCCAGCCTTCAGGCTTGGGCGCTCGTAGCTCGCACGGCCCTAGAACTAATTGCAAAGGGTCGGATTCAGCCGGGAATCTCCGAGAGTGGCCAGGATGCTTGGGCTATTGGGCCGTTAGATGAACGAGATCGGCAGGTGCGCGCTGCCCTAGCCGGATGGATTCCCCCAACTGCGCACTGTGTAGCTCTTAACAGTGCGGCCTCCATTTCAGGGGCCCACACGGCTACGACCAATCCGCCGGGCGGCGAAGCGGCAAGTCAGATCAGCCAACTGCGCATGATGACTGCCGAAGAAGCCGTGACGGGCATGTACGCGGCGATTGCAGATTCGCTCCCTCGAACAGCCGCCGCTGGCACAGTTTCTCGGCAGCGCGCCTGGCACAGTCGGGCAGCGGTTGACGTATCAAGTCTGCGGCCATACCTAGTGGGGTCTGATGCTGCCGAGCGCACGATTGTGGGCCTGCGACTCAGCCTCCCAACCGAGGAGGAGGCCCCATTCACCATCCGACTGCAGGTGCGTTCGGCCGTCGACCCTTCTCAAGTGGCCGATGCCGCGGACCTATGGGCGGGAACTGCGATTGGGTTCGATGAACATGCAGAGTCAGATCTGTTGTTGGCATTACGTCGAGGTGCGCGTCTGTTTCCGCCGCTCGCAGAGCTTCTCAATCAGGCGCAACCCGTTGGTCTTGAAGTGGACGACGCTCAGGGAATGGCGCTGTTTGGATCCTTAGCTACTGACCTCGGCGGGGCCGGAATCGAAGTGCTTATTCCGAGTGCAATGACGTCCAAGTTGAGGGCCACTGCCCATGCAGAGCCGCCTCCGGGGACTGGCGACCAGCCGCCAACCTTTGATTTAGCAACCGTCTGCGAACTCACTTGGAAGGCAACTCTTGACGGCGAGCCAGTCTCGGAAGAGGAACTCTCGGCCCTAGCAGCTAGCCGGCGGCCGCTCGTGCGACTTCGAGGTTCTTGGGTGGTGGTTGACCCCTCGGTTGTGGCAAAGCTCGGACGGAGGGACAAGCTATCCGCTACTGACACGTTGGCAGCCGCTCTTGGCGGAACTGTCACCATCGAAGACGAACCCGTAGAGATTACTGTTGGAGGTGCGGCAGCCGAGTTTGCCGACCGCTTAAGGTCCGCCTCAAGGCCGCACGAATTGCCCGAGCCAGAGGGATTAGTCGCAACCCTGCGCCCCTATCAGCGACGCGGGGTTGCATGGCTGAGCGAGATGGTCAAAATCGGCCTCGGCGGAGTGCTTGCCGATGACATGGGCCTTGGCAAGACCATCCAACTTATTGCTCTGCATCTGCATCGCCTTGAGCAGGCAACGGGCCCGACCTTGGTGGTTTGTCCAGCATCTCTGGTCGGAAACTGGCAGCGTGAGGTGGCAAAATTCGCTCCCTCCCTGAAAGTACGCAGGTATCACGGCCCACAGCGCTCGCTCAAAGACGTCGGTCGCAGCGACATTGTGCTCACCACGTACGGGATTCTTCGACGAGATTGCGACCAACTCGCTCAGCAACACTGGGGAATTCTGGTCGCAGACGAGGCCCAGCAGGTCAAGAACCCCTACTCCTCAACGGCGAAGGCGCTGCGGCGGATCCCTGCTGATGCCCGTATTGCTATGACTGGCACCCCAGTCGAGAACCGCATGACAGAACTCTGGGCGCTGCTGGATTGGACAACCCCTGGTCTGCTTGGCTCACTCGAGACGTTTCGTCGCACGATCGCGATTCCCGTGGAGCGCGATCGAGACGAACTCACAACTGAGCGTTTTGCCCGCTTGCTCTCGCCATTTCTTTTGCGTCGCAGGAAGGAGGACCCGGAGATTGCGCCGGAGCTTCCTCCCAAGACCGAAACCGACCATCCAGTTACTCTCAGCAGCGAACAAGCCGGTTTGTACCGCGCTGTTGTTGAAGAGATCCTGGAGTCAATTGAGCGCGCCGAGGGAATGGCCCGACGCGGTCTTGTGCTGAAACTGCTCACCGCACTGAAACAAATCTGCAATCACCCGGCGCAGTACCTGCGTCAGCCAGGACCGCTTCTAGGCCGATCTGGCAAGCTCGAGTTGTTTGAAGAACTCGTCTCGGCAATCACGGATGCTGGTGATTCCACCTTGGTATTTACCCAATACGTAGTCATGGGCCAACTCCTCATGACACGACTTGCAGAAATGGGGATACCAGCTCAGTTCCTTCAGGGCTCGCTCTCCTTGCGCGCCAGATCAGAGATGGTGGATAAATTCCAAGCTGGCGAGTTCCCGGTGTTTATTATCTCGCTGAAGGCCGGCGGAATAGGCCTGAACCTGACCCGAGCAACCCACGTGGTGCACTACGACCGCTGGTGGAACCCAGCAGTAGAGAATCAGGCCTCGGATCGTGCCTGGCGAATCGGCCAAGACCGGCCAGTTCAGATTCATCGCCTGATTTCTGATGGCACGATTGAGGACAGAATTGCCACCGTTCTGAGCCAGAAACAAGCACTCGCCGAGGCTGTGGTGAGCGGCGGGGAAGCTTGGTTGACCGAACTGAGCACGGCCGAACTCGGAGACCTTGTGCGCCTCGCAGGAGAGGATTCCTAGTGAACCCAACCGAAGAGTTAGGACGCAGATTTTGGGGACGAGCTTGGATTAGTTCGCTTGAAGCCCGAGGCAACGGCAACGAGACCCGATTGCAGCGCGGCCGGTCCGATGCACGACGTGGTGCCGTCCACGAACTCACCCTGAACTCGGGCCATATTGCCGCCCGAGTTGTAGGAGCCCATGGCGAGATCTTTGCGCTCGATATTGCTGTTCGACCGCTGGCACAATCGGAGTGGGAACAAGTTGCTGACGCAGTGGCAGGCAAAGCTGTGCACCTAGCTGCCCTACTCGATGGCGAACTCCACGCTGGGGTCGTAGACGATGCGCTCGCCGTTGAAGTTCAGCTCCTACCGCAGATGTCAGAGCTTCGACCGGACTGCACCTGCGATGAATGGAACGAGCCATGCAGGCATGCCGCCGCAGCTTGCTTTGTAGTGGCTGAAGAAATCGACCGCGACCCATTCGCACTCTTCTTGCTGCGCGGCATGGCCCGTGAGGCATTCATCTCGCTAGTGCGAACTAGGCGTGCAGCAGCAGCTGGAACGGTGATCCCTGCCCCGCAAGAGGAGGCACCCGCTGGGGTACTCGCCGAGGACGCGTGGCGGGGCCGACAACTGAATGACCCGCTGCTCGCTCCCCCAGAGATTGTCCATACGCGACGGCTAACGCATGCCTCACACGGCCCAGGTCGATACTCCCCGTGGGATGCAAACATTCCGGCCCAACATAAGGTCAGTACTGAACGGGTAGACGCGCTTGCTCTGGACGCAGTCGAACGAGCGTGGTCAATGATTGTGGATGCCCAGCCATCTGGCCTCGACAGCAGCGCCACCGCCGATCTTGCTCGCCGAGCCACTCTGGCCGGGTCAGTCCTAGCCACGGCTGAGCTTGCTGACTATGCGGGTGTGACGCCTCAACGCCTGGCGGCTTGGGCTCTAGCTTGGGATATGGCTGGCGATGCCGGCGTTGCCGTGATTGCCGATTCCGATTCTTGGTCCACAGACCAGCAACTATTAGCCGAAGGCAGGCAACGCCTCGTTGAGATGGGCCACTCCCAAAGGTCAATCGCGTTGAACTATCACAGCCTTCGAATGAGTGAAGGCCTGCTCCTTGTTATCGGCCCGGATCAGAGGTGGTATCGACTTGCTGGTTCGGGACTACGCCAAGACATGCGCTTAGAACAGCCGCCAGCTGAAGACATCCGAGACCTGATTGAGGAACCCACATGATCTTCCTCGAAGCAGCGTTCTCGATCTTCTAAACTGGTACTTGAGCGATCGAGGACACGCTGCCTGTTAGGCCGTAGAGAGTTCCAGCTCAAAGGGCAGATCAAGCTTGCGAGTCTTGATTGCAGCAGCCGAGGACCTGCGATCAACCCCGTCGGCTTCGACCATTACTGCAACCGGTCGCTCAGAAGCCGCAGAGGCCACAACCACGGTTGGCCTGTGAGTAGCAGTGGCCGACTCTTTGGTCTTGCGGCGAACAGGAAGGTCGACCACTTCGGCTAGACGCTCTGAAGACCCAACCTCGGCCTGGGTTCCCGCTGCTACCACAGGCTTTGTGGCATAGGTATTGACGTACTGCTGACCAGATAAATTGCGAATCTCGAACATCACCTCGTCAGTAATTTGCCGAAGCACAAGACGGTCATTCGCACGGTCAAGATAGCGTTCCACCGAGATCGGCTTGCCAAAGCGCAGATGCACACGGCGAAAGAATTTCGGTAGCCGGGCATCTGCAGGTTGAACAAGGTCACTACCTACGATGCCCACAGGTACGATCGGCGAATTTGTATTGAGCGCCAAACGCGCAATGCCAGTATGGCCCTTATGTAGGTGACCATCTCGGGCTCTCGTTCCCTCGGGGTAAATACCGAAGAGCTCACCCGAAGTCAGGACTCGAGCGGCGGCATCGAGAGCACGCTGCGCAGCGTCTCCACCTGAACGATCAATTGGAATCATGCCGATAGCTGGAAACAGGTACTTCGTTTTCCAGTCATCCATGTACTCGGCTTTGCCCACGTAGGTCATGCGGCGACCCAAGCACAGCGGTACAAAGAATGAGTCAAGGACCGAGATGTGATTCGGGGCAATGATCGCAGCACCTTCGGTCGGCACATTCTCCAAACCCTCGGTGGTGACGTTCCACAAGTACCGGAACGGTGGGGTCAACAACAGACGGGCAGCCACTTGCATTTTGCCGGCGTCTCTATGCTCCATTACTGCCTCTCGTCAAGCCCTTTACGAATCCTATATCGCGCACCCCGTCAGAGGCGCATGAGTTGACAGAATTCACACAGGGTCGCCTGTGAGCAACACAGGACGAGTCAGGTCGACTCCAAGCAATTGGGCAGCCTGTTGGACATCTTCTCCGGCTGCAGCTGCTACATCAATTGCGAGGAGCGCCGCAGGCGTGTCTAGATCGGCATCTAAGGCAGTGCGTACCTGATTCAGGGCAGAGGGTGCTGGGTGAGCAGAAGGCGAGATGACCGATGATGCAGAACTCGCTGCAACCCATGCCAACAGCCGCGTGGTGGCTTGAGACATAAGCGAGTCATGCCATTCCCAACTGCTGCGGTAGTGATGACTCAAACATGCGAGCCGTATAGCCCGAGGGTCCCAAGTGAGCGAGAGGTCCGAAACGAACACTAGGTTGCCGAGAGACTTTGACATCTTCTCGCCGTCCATACGAACCATTGCCTGATGCATCCAGTGACGAACCAACGGTTCACCAGTTGCTGCTTCTGATTGCGCCGCTTCACATTCGTGATGAGGAAAGATCAGGTCCGATCCCCCACCATGCAAGTCAATTGAAGTACCCAACTCGCGAAGGCACAGGGCAGAACATTCAATATGCCAACCGGGTCGACCGGGACCCCAGAGGGAATCCCAAGCAGGTTCATCCGGCTGGCTGGGTTGCCAGAGCACAAAGTCCAGTGGATCGCGCTTATGCGGGTCATCGGGGTTGCCGCCCCGCTCCTTTGCCAACAGGAGCATTTCGTCACGGCTCAAATGACTGATCTGGCCAAATTTAGGGAATTTGGAGACCTCGAAGTACACCGCGCCACCCGCCTGATAGGCAAAGCCTTGGTCAAGCACCATCCCGATGAAGCCCCGTATGTCGGCTATCGCAGAGGTTGCTCGCGGCTCAGACCACGCAGGTAGCATCTCGAGTCGCTCCATGTCGGCATCGAAGCGAGCAAGTTCCGAGGCAGCAAGGTCCAAGTAGTGCACACCCAACTCTTTTGCCTTCGGCAAAATGCTGTCATCGACATCGGTGATGTTGCGTACGCAGCGTGTTTCGTGGCCAAGATCTCGCAGTCTGCGTTGCAAGACGTCATAGGTCAGGTAGGTAGCGGCATGGCCAAGGTGAGTGGAGTCATAGGGCGTTATTCCGCAGGTGTACATCGTGACGATGTGATCTGGGGGATCGAAGGGAACGATTTGTTGGCGAGCAGTGTCGTACAAGAGCACAGCACGAGGTTACAAGGCTAAGCGGGACCCGAATAGTCGTCGCAGG
>CAMDLX010000131.1 GCA_945901935.1 Bifidobacterium breve
GGCCAAGCGGGGGAGCAGGTACAGGAGTTCAAGGTCATGGTCAAGACCTTGCACGAAGCCGGCATAGAGGTGATCTTGGATGTGGTCTACAACCACACTGCCGAGGGTGGCCGGGGCGGACCGTTGCTCAGTTTCAAGGGGCTCGACAACAGCGCTTACTACCGCCTGAACCAGCAGGACCGCAGAGAGTACGTGGACTACACCGGTACGGGTAACACCCTCAACATGCGTCACCCTCATGTGTTGCAACTCATCATGGATAGCTTGCGATATTGGATAGAAGAGATGCATGTAGATGGGTTTCGGTTTGACCTAGCTGCAACATTGGCCCGTGAACTTCACGATGTGGACCGCCTCAGCGCCTTCTTCGACCTGATTCAGCAAGACCCAGTGATAAGTCAGGTCAAGCTCATTGCGGAGCCATGGGATGTTGGAGAGGGCGGCTATCAGGTTGGGAACTTCCCTCCACTGTGGTCCGAGTGGAATGGTCGCTACCGCGATTGCGTCAGGGACGTCTGGCGGGGACAACTCGGCCAACTCGGAGAGTTTGCAGCGCGGCTCACCGGCTCCTCTGACCTGTATCAGGCCGAGGGTCGTCGACCACACGCGAGCATCAACTTTGTGACTGCCCACGATGGATTCACCTTGGCCGATATGGTCAGCTACGAACACAAGCAGAACCAAGCCAATGGCGAAGATAACCGCGACGGTACTGATGACAATCGTTCATGGAATTGCGGGGCAGAAGGTCCCACCGACTCGCCCGAGGTTCAGCAGTTGCGCAAGCGACAACAGCGAAACCTGCTCTCCACGTTGGTGTTATCGCAGGGTGTTCCCATGCTGGTCGCCGGGGATGAGATTGGAAGAACGCAGCAGGGAAATAACAACGGCTTTGCTCAGGACAACGAGATCTCTTGGGTGAACTGGCCTCAGGCTGACACGGAACTCCTGGAATTTACTCGCCACTTGATTCACCTTCGGCAATCCAATCGAGTCCTACAACGGCGTAAGTTCCTGACTGGCCGTCCAGTCCGAGAGGGCGGTCAAGTAGATGTTGCCTGGTTTAGATCTGATGGCACAGAGATGGACTCGGGGCATTGGAACGACGGTGGGCGGAGCATGGGTGTCTGGCTCAATGGAGACCTTGACGAGGTCGGCCCACGGGGAGAACAACTCCAGGGTTCTACGCTGTTTCTGTGTTTCAACCTGAGTGACGAAGAACTCACGTGGCAGCTACCAGGGGAGACCTGGGGACAGCACTGGCTGTGCCGAGTTGATACTGAACATGCTCAAGCTCGAACCACGGCGCACCAGGCAAATGGCAGCATCACCTTGGCAGCGCGAAGTGTGTTGGTCCTCGAGCAGTACCTCTCAGAACCAGCGACCTCAGCTGCGTCGAGCAGTCCAGCGTGACCCAAAGCGCTGCAAGCTCAACGGCAGGCCAAAACACTCGCTGAGTAGTTCGCCACTCAGGGTCTCTTCTAACGGTCCTGCAGCAAGAATCTTTCCCTGCTTTAAGGCCAGCACATGGGTGAAGTTCGGCGGGATCTCTTCAACGTGATGTGTCACCAGAATGATTGGCGGCGCAGCGCTATCGGCTGCAAGTTCACCTAGGCGCTCCACAAGAAGCTCTCGGCCACCGAGGTCAAGCGCAGCACTCGGCTCGTCGAGCAGAATCAGATCAGGTTCCGACATGAGAGCCCGAGCTAACAGCACCCGCTGACGCTCACCAGAGGACAGCGATCCGTATCGACGCTGGGCTGTGAATCCGACCTGCTGGGCGTTCAGCAGGCTGACTGCCTTGTCCGCATCGGCTTGGTCATAGTCGTGCCACCAGGGCTCGAGGGCTGCAAATTTGGCGCACATAACTACCTCGGTGGCAGTTAGTTGCGGCCGAATCATGTCTGTCAGTGCTGGGCTCACGAGTGCCACCCGTCGGCGCAGCTTGCGAACGTCGGTATGGCCGAGTTCTTCGCCGAGCAATTCCACAGTGCCGCAGCTTGGATGTTCATACAGTGAACAGATTCGAACTAGCGAGGTTTTGCCGCTGCCGTTAGCACCCAGAACGATCCAACTTGACCCCGTCTCGACTACAAAATCGATCTGCTCCAGCAGGCGGGTGCCATTGCGAGTCAGACCTACTCCCGAAAGCCGCAGAACTGCAGTGCCTTCTTGACTCACGATTCAGACGGTGCAGACGGTGCAGACTGTGCAGACGCGACAGGTGTAATTGAGGCATCTGCAGATGTCTGCACTTCTGACTCGCTGAATTGCGGTCCGAAGCGTTCCTCAAGTGATGCTTCCATTGCCTGATTCAACAACTCGAGTCCGACTAAGGCCTGCTCGGCTTGGGCAGGCTCCAAGCGCTGCAGCAGGCGATTGAGTCCAGAACCCACAAGCTCGTCACCGATGTGCATGGTTCGTGTGCCCTCAGCCGTAAGGGACAGCATGACGCGGCGTCGATCGGTCGGGTCCGCTGAACGAGAAACAAGAGACCGGGCAACGAGCCCGTCTACCACCGAGGTCATCGATGAGGCGCTAACTCCAAGCAGGGCTGCTACGTGGGTAGCCGGGCGGGACCTAACCGCCAAAAAGACCAGCACGCGGTACTGCGGAAGGGTGAGCTCCCCTTCAGCAAGTGCGGTTCCAGCAACCTTGGCCAAGCGGGCAGCAGCCCGAACTGCATCAGCGCTGCGCAAAGATGATGTGGAATCCGGCAACATTGGTCGAGAGCCTACCCGTCGTCTCTGCGCTTCTCCCGTTGTTCAAGATTTCAAGATGTACGAGCGGCCCAAGCTCGTGGCGAGTTGAGATCTTTCCAAGGTCCGTCTTTGGTGATCGCAGGACTAGGCTAAGAAGATTGTTGGATCTCTTCTGGTGACTGATCTCGCATGACTCTGCTCGGGTTCGGCGCAGTGCTGCTTTTGGTGTTGGCAAACGCTTTTTTCGTGGCCATAGAGTTCGGCCTAGTTGCCGTTGACCGCAACCAACTGAGCAAGCTCGCAGAAGAGGGCAGCCGATCTGCTGTTCGTGCCGCCGCTTTGCAACAGCGACTGTCTTACAACTTGTCGGGCGCACAACTAGGAATCACCATCTGCAGCCTTGGCCTTGGCGTGCTGGCCGAGCCAGTGGTGGCGGTTGCCTTGGAGCCATTTGTTGGGAACCTACTCGGAGAGTCTCGTGCACTAGGAGTCTCGGTACTTCTAGCGTTGCTGTTCACCACAGTGGTGCAGATGGTCGTGGGCGAGTTGGTTCCAAAGTCTGTAGCAGTTGCCAAGCCCCTGCCCACAGTTCTGGCCTTGTCTGCTGTGTTTCGGGGTTTCAATTTCCTTTTCAGTCCCGTGATCTTTGTATGCAATGCCTTGGCGGAACGGATTGTTCGCCTTTTTGGGGTTGAACCCAAAGAGGAGTTGTCGAGTGTGAGGAGTCGCCAAGAGTTGAAGCGCTTGGTTACGTCCTCTGCAGAGAGTGGAACCTTGGACCACAAAGATGCTGACTTGCTAACTCGCACGTTTCGCTTTGGCGAGAAAACAGCTGCCGATGCACTGACCCCGCGTGTCAGCGTTCATGCTCTGCCACTTGATGCTCTAGTAAGTGACTTGCTCGAGCTGACGGCAAACACCGGGCTCTCTAGATTTCCCGTCATCGAAGAGGATCTTGATCATGTCGCTGGCGTAGTTCATATCAAGGACGTCCTTGGGGTAGCAGTCGAAGATCGGGCGGACTTTCCTGTCCGCCGCCTGCTGCGCTCGGTTCTAGCAATCCCGGAGTCAAAGAATCTGGAATCCCTGATCGTTGAACTGCAGGGCGCTGCTGGGCAATTCGCACTTGTGGTTGATGAGTACGGTGGCACGGCGGGAATCATCACACTCGAAGATGTCCTCGAAGAGATCGTGGGCGATATTGACGATGAGCACGATCCTCAGCAGAGCACCCCATCGGTTCGTCGCTGGCAAGGGGCACACATCCTCTCGGGTCTGCTGCATCCCGATGAAGTTGCATCCGCATGTCAATTCGAGATGCCACCAGGAGAGTTCGAAACGCTCGGCGGCTTTGTGCTCGCCCAACTGGGGCACATTCCTCAGGTAGGGGAGCAGTTTTTTTGCAAGGGCTGGAATATCGGAGTCGAAGAAATGGAGGGCCGCCGTGTTGCCACGGTCAAGCTGATCGCTCCCGTTCCTGAGACGCTCGGCGGTACCTCAGATAGCGGCACGGGCGATACCTCAGGGCAGGCCAACCGATGAGTCCGCTGCTGATCTTGCTGTTTGGAATAGTTCTAATTCTTGCGAACGGATTCTTTGTGGCCGTGGAATTCTCTTTGATGGCAGCGCGTCGTGGAGTCATAGAGGAGCGAGCCGAAGCTGGCTCCGTAGGGGCTCGTCGGGCCTTAGATGGAATGCGCAATTTGAATGTGCAGCTAGCAGCAAGCCAACTTGGTATCTCGGTTGTCTCGTTGCTGCTTGGTTGGTTGATTGAACCAGTGGTGGGTTCGGCCTTCGAGAGTCTGTTCGGACTGACTGCTCTTCCCGAGAGCGTCTCCAATGCACTGGGGCTTGCTATTGGACTCATCATCATTGCTCTGGTTCATATGGTGGTGGGAGAGATGGTCCCAAAGTCGCTTGCTCTGTCCGCACCCGAAGCTGTGGCCATTGCACTTGCACCGGTTCATCGACTCGTAGTCGGGCTCGTGCGCCCCGCAGTGGCGGGGTTGTACTGGCTAGCAAGAATTGGTACACGCCTTGTGGGTGTGGATCCCACCGATGAGCTAGCGCAGGCCCATACGGCACCCGAACTAGCAGTCATGGTGGCCGAGTCTCGAGCCGGTGGTGAACTGCAACTCACCGAACACGAACTGCTCGTAGGTGCGCTCGGCTTCTTGCAGATTCAAGTCTCAGAAGTGATGGCACCTCGTCAACACCTGGTTACTGTGCCAAATACTGCAACTGTGGCTCAAGCAGAGGAACTCGTGCATCAGTCCGGCCACTCCCGAGTGCTAGTCCTCGGCGCTGCGCCCGATCAAGTAACCGGTTTCTTGCATGCCAAAGACCTGATTGCAGTTTCGCCAGAGATGCGAAGCGGATTGCTTCCTCCGGGCATCGTTCGCGTGGCCCTAAGCGTCAAGTCAGATGACCGCCTAGAGGACCTGATGCAGAAAATGCGGCGGACCCGTCGCCATGTTGCAGTGGTGATGGATCACGGGCAGCTACTCGGTCTGGTGACACTGGAAGATATTCTCGAAGCGATCGTCGGTGAGATTAGCGATGAGTCCGATGGTGGCCCGCGGGTACAACGAGGCCTGCGAGAAGCAGATAGCGAAGGCGAGGCCTACCGGCGAGACGCAGGGCGAACCTCAGGAGATGCCGACCAGTGACTACCTCTGCACACCATCGAATGCTTCAGCGGTTCTCTTCGCAATATCGGCAATCCACGCCTTGCGTCACGGTGATCTCTCCACATTTCGATGACCTGCCGCTCTCGCTCGGGCAGAGTCTGCGCAATGGTGCCTTGGCGTCTTGCCAGGTCCGCGAACGCGTGGTGTTCGGCCGGAGTACCTGGACTGAGTGGGTGTCGCCTGCAGCCGAGCGCGCCGCACCTATAAGCCTGTGGCGAAGGGCAGAAGAGGTAGCAGCCTCGATGATGTTTGGCTTCGACTGGTCGGCGGCGCAATGGCCCGAGGCTCTGTTGCGAAACGGAACAGCCTTTGGGCCAGAGATGTTGGATCCGGCCAAAGACTTGTCCGCCGAGATTCTGATTCCCGAGATTGCCGGATGGCTTCAGGCAGTAGCCACAGTGGCTCAGCGACCGAATCGGCCGCCACCAGCGCTGTTGCTCGTGGCTGCTGGGCTTGGTGGTCACGTCGACCATCGCCTAGTTGCCCAAGCCGCCGCAGGGCTTGTTGGCCACATAGATATTCCGATCGGTTTTTATGAAGACCGCCCGTACGTGACCTACTTATCCACAGCGCAACTTTCAGCACAATTGGCATCGCTCGGGGTTGAATTGGAACCCGTTGATGTCTCTCCCAAGGTGCAAGCTTCGACCCAAGCTGCGGCTCGGCTCTGCTATCCCAGCCAGATGAAACCGTTCTTTCGAGAGGCAATGGACCTAGACAGGGCCAACGGAGCAGTCGAACGCGTGTGGTTCCCAGTCGGTACACGTCCCGACTGGTTCGCCGCCTGATTCCTGAGCCGCAACGCTTCACATTTTGCGTGTGCCCTGCGACGACTATTCGGGTCCCGCTTAGCCTTGTAACCTCGTGCTGTGCTCTTGTACGACACTGCTCGCCAACAAATCGTTCCCTTCGATCCCCCAGATCACATCGTCACGATGTACACCTGCGGAATAACGCCCTATGACTCCACTC
>CAMDLX010000132.1 GCA_945901935.1 Bifidobacterium breve
GACACCGCATCATCAGAACCAGCACCAATCGAGATTCCCGAGGGAGTCTGGTCACAGCCCGAAGTTGACATGTCTGCAATCGAAGAGATTGCCTCAGTTGAGTCCGTGCGCAGCGTGCGAGCCTTTGCTTCGCTCACCTATGACTACACGCCCGGCCTTGCAACCACACGCTTTCTGCGGGCCATCAAAGAGAAGCGTCTTGTGGGTGAGCGTTGCTCCGAGACTGGCAAGGTGTACATCCCGCCACGCGGGGTATCACCGGTCTCTGGCTTGCCTACCACCGAACAGGTCGATCTTGGCCTAGATGGAACAGTGGTGAGCTTCTGCGTAGTCAACCTTGACTTCACAGGCAATGCTCAAGAGATTCCCTACGTCTCTGCGCTGATTCTCGTTGACGGCTCCGACATTCCCATTTATGGGCTTGTGCGTGAGATTCCCTATAACGAGGTCCAGCCAGGACTTCGCCTGAAGTCAGTCTGGGTCGAAGACTCTGAGATGACGACGAGTTTTGAAAACATCAAATGGTGGGCGCCAAATGGTGAGCCAGATGTCCCCGCCTCCGAACTAGCCGACTACGTCTGAGGATGCTGCTGTGAGAGACGTTGCAATCATTGCCACTGCCCAAACCAAACATGTTCGCTCCGCTACGACGGTCAACGAGGTCGAACTGATTCAGCCGGTCATCCAAGAGGTGATTGAACGTTCCGGATTGGGACGTCATGACTTTGACTTCACCTGTTCTGGTAGCTCGGACTATCTCGCTGGTCAGCCCTTCAGCTTTGTGATGACCTTGGATGCTGTTGGGGCTTGGCCACCAATTTCAGAGTCACATGTCGAAATGGATGGGGCTTGGGCGCTGTATGAGGCCTGGGTGAAAATTCAAACTGGTCACGCCGATACCGCACTGGTCTACAGCTATGGAAAGTCATCCCCGGGAGACTTGCCTCGTGTTCTGTCACGCATGACCGATCCTTATTACGAGGCACCGCTGTGGCCCACCTCGGTGGACATCGCAGCGCTTCAGGCGCGAGCCGCAATTCAGGCAGGAGTGACGAGCGAGCAGGCTATGGCAGACATTGCCTACCGCAGTCGGACCTCGGCTGCCGCCAATCCATTTGCGCAACTCACTACCTCGGCACAGCCCTTAGCCCTCATGGATGAGGAGTACCTTGCTGACCCGCTGAGGCGTCACGACTGCGCCCCTGTTACAGATGGTGGCGTTGCAATCGTGTTGGCCGCAGGAGATAAGGCTCGGTCGTTATGTTCACGTCCGGCTTGGATTCGCGGTATCGATCACCGAGCAGATGGTCACCATCTGAACTTCCGTGACCTGACCACCTCTCCCTCTGTGCGGATCGCTGCCGAAAAGGCCGGCGTGGCAAATGGGCCAGTCGAGATTGCCGAGTTGCATACCTGCTTTACCCATCATGAGCCGATTCTGCGCTCAGCTTTGGGTCTAGGAGATGACGTAGAGGTCAATCCGTCAGGAGGGCCGCTTGCGGCAAACCCGATGATGGCCGCTGGCCTGATTCGCATGGTTGAAGTAGCAAATCGTATCCATTCTGGAGAAGTGTCTCGAGGGGTTGCGCATGCAACCGGCGGGCACGCACTCCAGCACAATCTGATCGCAGTTCTAGAAGGCGAGGGCTGATTATGGGCGCAGAACGAGTAGCCGTCGTAGGTGTCGGCCAAACGAAGTACACAGCGGTGCGCGGCGACGTGTCGCTTCCGGGTCTGTTGCGTGAAGCAACCTTCCGTGCGCTCGAGGACGCGCAGATGACGTTGGCAGATATTGATGCCATCGTGATCGGAAAAGCCCCCGACTTCTTCGAGGGAATCATGGTTCCCGAGTACTCATTTGTTGAGGCTCTCGGAGCCGTAGGCAAGCCGATCTTTCGGGTACACACTGCTGGATCTGTCTCTGGTTCGACGGCAATCGTTGCCTCGGGTTTGATCGAGTCCGGCGTGCACGAGCGAGTGCTTACCATTGGCTGGGAGATGCAGAGTTGCTCCGAGGCCATGTGGGCATTGAGCTTTAACATGCCATTCCAGCAGCAACTTGTTGCGGGTGCGGGCGGTTACTTCGCCCCATATATTCGCCAGTACATCGCTCGCTCCAATGCGCCGGACGACACGGGCGTGCTCGTTGCGCTCAAGGACCGTCAGAATGCACTGAAGAACCCATACGCGCATCTCCATGAGCACGACATTTCTTATGAGTCAGTCAAAGATTCCCTCATGTTGTGGGATCCAATCCGCTACTCAGAGACCTGCCCTTCATCCGACGGTGCAATTGCGCTCATTCTCACCAATGAGGCCGGCGGCGATGCCGCTGCGGCCGAGGGTCGTCCTCCGGCATGGGTTCATGGAACCTCGTTCCGCTCCGAACCAGCCATGGCCGCAGGCCGAGACCAAGTCTCGCCTCAGGCCGGCAAGGATTGCGCCGCAGACGTCTACCGCCAAGCGGGAATCACCAACCCGCGCGAGCAGATCGACGTAGTCGAGATGTATGTTCCGTTCTCCTGGTACGAGCCCATGTGGCTCGAGAACTTGGGCTTTGCCGAGGAAGGCACTGGCTGGCAACTCACCCATGACGGCGTCACCGCAATGGACGGAGACCTGCCGATTAACTGTTCCGGCGGCGTGTTGTCTACCAATCCAATCGGGGCTTCGGGAATGATTCGTTTCGGCGAAGCCGCCTTGCAGGTTCGCGGTATGGCTGGCGAGCATCAGATCGATGGCGCTCGCACTGCTCTGGGCCATGCCTACGGTGGTGCTGCGCAGTTCTACGCCATGTGGGTCGTCGGGGCAGACAAGCCCTAGCCCCAGCTCAGTTGCTCGGGTTAGTGAATCTTCAGTTCCGCTTGCCGAGCAGTAGAGTCATAAACGATGTCGAGCGTTGAGAACAGTCCTGTCGCAGGGCAAGTCGGACGAAAACTAATTCTGTCTGGTGCAATCCTGATGGGGCTCTCGGTACTCTTTGGCTTAGTCGGTACCAAGCTGACGCTGGGCCAGTTCAGTACTGCACAGCTAACGCGAGATGTTGTCATCAACGGCTCATCCAATCCCAAGGTACCTGGCAAGCTTTCCTTCGAGGTTTCCGAGCCACTGCAAAAGACGAATGCTCAAGACGCACAGATGCGCGTTGGAATCGCAGTCGAATATGAACAGCTTCCGGCGCCGGTCTGCACGATGACCAATGAGTCGGGCGCAGAGGTGCCGCTTAGTTCTTCGGGTGGTGGCGAGGCCTTACTCGGCGATAGCAGCGGCAAGTTCACCGTTATGGGTTCGGCCTTGCTTGCGCCCGGTGAGTACGAGGCGATCTGCACGCTAGACAAAGAGCCTTCCTCCTCTTCGGCGAGTTTCACTGTTGGCCGAGTATTTGGGATGGACGATTTGAGCGGAACCTTTGCGCCGTTCCTCTGGTTCTTGGCAGTTGGGTTTGTCTGTGGGTTGATGTTCCTAGTCGGCATGATTCTGACGATTGTCGGCCTCGTCAAACGATCTAAGGCACGGAAGAGTGGGCCAGGTTTGCCAACCGCTGGGGTTTCTGGCTCTGGTGCAGCAGCAGGTGTTCCTGCCGTGGGTGCCTACAGCGACCTCCCTGCCGCACGCGAACCTCCGCCGGCTTGGCCAGGGCCGCATGCTCCGGGTCCGCCACAGGCTGCTCCCGGCGCGCCGCCTGCAGGCCCGCCAACTGAACCACCCTCGGGTCCTCCGTCTGGTCCGCCTGCTGATCCCGGCGCGCCGCCTTCTGGTTGGACGGTGCCGCCTAGCAAGCTTCGCTAAGGGCTGATTTCACCGATTCGCTGAGCCGTTAGGCCGAAGGCGTCAGCCGTTAGGCGTTCGCGAACGGATCCGAGCCGTACTTTCTTGACGCCGTTTCACCAAGCACCGCTGGGTAGTCAGCCTGAGGTTCGTAGACGAGCGCAGAATCGTCAACTGTCTCGGCATAGAACTGACCCGCCCACTTACGAAACTTCATAAATGGGCCATCAGTAGCCGCAAGCGCTGGCCGCACGAGGTGCGCTTTGTTTTCCCAGATTGGCTTGTCTTCGAGAACCTGACGGTGCACCTCATCAACGAAGGCCGCACCAACGCTTGAGTTCAGCGCCTCGTCTGCTCCGAGTTTGCGAACCGTAAAGCTGAACCGCATATGACACGTGTCCTCATCGATTGGTGTGTTGCAACCCATCAGGATCGTGTCGATAATTCCCGAGAAATGCACGCTGCTCAGGCCAGGCCCAAAAGAGTCAGCGTCAATGCGACCGTCGACTACTCCCCGAGGCGTTGGGAACTTCTGCGAGGAACGCATTTTGGTGAACGGGCCGTCGATCTCGTAGCTCTGCAATTCCGGCACTTCCTCGGTGTGGTGCACGTAGCGGAAGTGGGCTGCGTCTACGCCGTTCTCGGCCAACTCCTGCCAGGGAGCGTGAACCGTGTATTCACGAGTGACCATTTGTGTAAATCCAGATGGGTCATTGAACTCTGGGATCTCTGGAATTTCCCACATTGGAGCAACACCCTCGGGGTGATACCAAGCCATGACAAGACCGTTGCGCTCGATCGTTGGATAGGCCGTAACGCAGGCCTTTTTGTTCGTGCGATCCGCATAGGGGATCAGGGTGTTCTGGCCCTCGGCATCAAAGCGCCAACCGTGGAACGGGCATACCAGTTCTTCACCTATGACTGAACCGCCGTGGCCGAAGTGGGCTCCAAGGTGGGGACAAAAAGCGTCATTGAGGTGCGGCGAGCCGCTTTCGTCTCTCCACAGAGCAAGACGTTTGCCAAAGTACTCAACAGGCAAAACCTGAGCTGTGGCAACCTCCTCAGACCAAGCAACCTGAAACCACCCAAAAGGGATCGGGAATGGTGAGCGCTTCGACATGAGAGTCTCCTTGGGGGTGTCTGCGGAATCGGCTCTTTGGGCCTTGTTTACTGCTGCCAAAACTAGAACCTGTTCCAGTTTACGTCAGGAGCGCACAGATGTCACCAAAGTTGATTCAAGCCGCTAGGTAGGGCTCCCAGAGAGCCGGAGGCTCACGCAGACCCGCTCGAGCCAGTAGGACCTGACGTCCCCTCGGAACCTGAGGCTGCTGTACCAGTTTCCAGCCCAACTCCTCGAGCAGACGGTCGCTCTTTTGTGAGTTGTGCCGCACACACATAAGCGTGACATTGCACCATTCATGAAGGCCTCCTCGTGAGCGAGGAATCACATGGTCGACAGTCTGACCGCTTCGAGTGCATCCCAGCACTTGGCAGCGATGAGCATCCCGAGCGAGCAGAGTACGCCGAGACAGCGGGGCGGTTGCTTGGAACGGAATCGAGACAAATCTGCGGAGTCGGATCACTGCCGGCATCTCAAACTCTGCACCACCAGCACTGCGGATCACCCGGTTGCCATCGCGCTCAATCAGCTCAGCCTTGGAAGTCAGGACGAGTCCGAGGGCACGGCGAATCGTGATGACTCGCAGCGGTTCAAAGCTTGCATTGAGCAGAAGCACGGTCACAGAACGCCTACTCCCTAATTTGGCTCTTGACTCATCTCATTGAACTCCCGTTATGTTGCCTCAGCACGGAGCTTTTGTCATGCCACTTCGCACTCTCGGCCAGTTCGCCCTCAACGCGCTGCCAGTCGGAGCCCAACGCAGCCCAACCCTGCCCAACCCTGCCCAACGCAGCCCAACCCTGCCCAACCCGGATGATTCTGGTCGATAGTCGACCAAAATCATCCGGGTTGTAGCTGTCAGCATCTCAGGGCGTATGCGGCAGCCAGATCAGATTGAAATGTCGCTGGGTGTTGCAGGTCCCACCAGCTCAAATACAACAACTCCCAGCCCAGTCCGGCCAGGCGATTATCGCGACGCTGGTCAGCTCGACCACGTCGGTTGCCGTCATGCCAGCGTGCGGAGTGTGCTTCGACTCCGAGCTTTGCTGCAGGCCAGGCAGCGTCCAGCTGAGCTACCAAGGTTCCCAAGCCGCCATGCGTTGATCCCAGCCCATCGTAGATGCGGAACTGCCGCTCGGGCTGTGGCATACCTCCGGCAACTGCCATGCGTTCCATGGAACGCTCAAACATCGAATCAGGGATAGGGCCTTGGCGGTCAGGTCGCGCCAGCACGCGCCTGAGGCTTGCGCATCCGCTCGGGCCGGGTCGATCGACTCGATCGAGAGTCTCTGTAATCCAGCGCAGGCTGTAGCCCCGGCGGATTGCATCGTCGAGCGCCTGTTCGACTCTGTCATCGCTGACTACGGCACCAAGGTCAGCCAGCGTGCGGGCAATTGAAGTAACGGCAATGCCTGATGTCACCGTGCAGTCCTCGGAATCTAGGACGCAAGTCCGATGAATCAGAAACTC
>CAMDLX010000133.1 GCA_945901935.1 Bifidobacterium breve
CCCGTGACCGATGCGACGTCCCATGTGTGCACGGTGAGGTCAAATGCGACAAATCGCAGAAACGTCCGGCCAGTCATGGGCCCGAACGGGAGCTCAATCACTTGCTCCATGGCGCCGGGCTGCTGCGTGGCTTCACCGAAACGACCCGCTGCCAACTCAAATGCACCCATCGGATCGTCTCCGATGACATCGGGCAGGCGGCCCGAGATGTCGAGCACAGGGGCGCCGCCGAAGGCAGCGGCGAACATGTCGGCACCGCCAATGATGTGATTCAGAAGATCACGAGTGGTCCATGACACACACGGCGTAGGAAGCCCGAGTTCAGCAATCTGCACCTGTGCGATTGCCGCTCCGAGCCGCGGCACAACCTGCTGAAGCTGGGCGCCCCCGTCGATCCCGTCCTCCAACTCAAACCGGAGTGTTTCGGTGCTCATCAGGCCACCCCCAGCTTCACGGCCATGTGGTCGACGACTGCGCGGTGGGCACCATGGGGGCTAAACAGGATGACCTCTGCATCCTCGGTCACTCGAACCGAGTGGAAGGGCGGCCAGAAGAACAGGTCGCCCCCCGAGACTGTCTCCTCTGGATGATCGGCATAGGTCAGCACGACCTGACCGGAGATGACGAACCCCCAGTGGGGCGAGGCACAGGTATCCCGCTCCAGGCCCTCGAGTAGCGGGGCGATGTCGGTGCCTGCGCCTAGCGAGAACCACTCGCCAGCTACTGAACCCATTCTTGGGATCTCTCCGAACCCGTCGAGTTGGCGGGCGACAGCCCCAGGAACCTCTAACACCACCGGAATGTCATTCTTTGATACACGCATCTCTGTACTCCCTAGTTTCGCGACCCGCAGAATCGGATCGTCCAGAGGATCATGCGTAACCCCCCTTTCCGGCACTCGGTGAGCTGTCGGTGAGCTGCCGGCTATTCCCCTGTTGCCTCATGTCAAAACCTCCGGGAAGCGGTATTCGTTGCCTCACCGGGTTTTCTCCGCTTCGTTGTGTTGATGAACGCCCGGTTCACGGTTGGTTTGGTTGATGCTGGGGCTTTGGTCAGCGCAACGGTTTGAAGTTTTGTAGCGAGGTTGTCAATCTGGCGTGAAAGCTGCCCTAGATGGGCCATGGCGAGTACCCGGCCAAGTTGGCGTTGTGTCGCAGCCGTGGTGGTGTCATGGGCTAGTAGACGCTGATGTCGGGTCTACGCAGTGTCGTAATGCAAATAGCCGACCAATTCGCGAACGTGAGTCCAGTTCTTTTGCTCGACATGGGCCCCGTCGTTTGAATGCCCAGAGCGTGACCGGGTGAACGTAATCTTGTTTGTCGCGCAGTAGTTGAACAGGTGATTGTTGATGAATTCCGAACCGTTATCAGAATCAATCCCGATGATCTGAAATAAGAACCGGGCAATCACCCACTCAAGCGCTTCAAAGCAGCAACCAGATTAGATATTTTCACTTAGAGAGAGACGAAAAAGAAACGGGGTCATACCCTGAATTTTTGAGATCCTAAAAATATTGAAGGCCCCGACGTTGTGTCGGGGCCTTCTCGCAGCTGCTTGGCGTGCGGGTCAGCCTGCTGCTGTTCAAGCGCACGGCGTTGACTGCACAACACCATTCGGACACGTCGTGTTGTCCCAGATGACACTGGTCAGGTTGGCGAAGGTCAAGTCGGCGTCGGTCAGGTTGGCGTTGGTCAGGTCGGCGCTGAACAGGTCGGCGTTGGTCAGGTTTGCGCCGAACAGGTTGGCGTTGGTCAGGTTGGCTTGGTAGAGGTTTGCGCGGACCAGGATGGCGCCGGACAGGTTTGCGCGGACCAGGTTGGCGCCGAACAGGACGGCGTCGAACAGGATGGCGTTGGACAGGTTGGCCTCGGTCAGGTCGGCCTCGGTCAGGTCGGCGTTGGCCAGGTCGGCGTTGGTCAGGTTGGCGTTGGTCAGGTTGGCGTTGGTCAGGTTGGCGCCGGCCAGGTTGGCGCCGACCAGGTTGGCGCCGATCTTGTCGCAGCCGGTCCAGTTGACGCCTGGTGCCGCCGGTGCGTTGCAACCAACCGGTACCGTCGTTGTCGTTGTCGTTGTTGGTGTCGTTGTTGGTGTCGTTGTTGGTGTCGTTGTTGCGATTGCGCTATCACAACCAGCTCCCGATGAGGAGGAATCCAGAACTGTGTTCTGTCCTGGACCAACGTTGATTGCAATTACACACACAGTAACGGGTCCGGCGGTTACTGGCAGAGTCACGTCGTAGCCGAAGTTGGCTCCACGGCCGAACGCAGCGTTGACATCAGATCGGGTTCGGTCCGCTCGGTACCCTCCGGGAGCCCACGTGCCGTTGATCAGGAAAACAACATCAATAGGGTCGAGGGTGTTCCAGTCTGAAGCCCACCCTTCGATGCGAACACTTTCCACTGAACCGGTCACTGTATCGATATACCCGGAAGGAGAGTTCGAGGTGCCCGGGTTTGGTGCGGGTTCACAAGCAGCGAGTAGTCCCGCCATCAAAGCCAACGCAAGCACCGCAACCAGAACCGATCCTTGTTTACGCATCTCTGTACTCCCTAGTTTCGCGACCCGCAGAATCGGATCATCCAGAGGATCATGCGTAATCCCCCTTTCCGGCGCTCGGTGAGCTGTCGGTGATCTGCCGGCAATTCCCCTGTTGGCGGCCAGCCTTGTGACATACACTGCGCCCGTGGAGTTCCGGTTGCTCGGCAGTGTTGATGTGTTCGACGAGTCCGGACCCGTGCCGCTCGGCGGACCAAGGCAACGGTTGCTTTTAGCCTCCCTCCTCGCAAGCCGCCGACAAGTTGTATCGATCGACTGGCTCACGGAGGCACTGTGGGGCGAAGACGCTCCCAGCACTGCACGCTCCACGCTGCAGACCTCGGTGTCGAAGCTCAGGCGCCTTTTCTCTACCGATCCGCTCGTGGCACTCAACAGCCGGCCGCCAGGCTATCTCCTTGAGTTGCCACTAGAGGCAGTAGATGCCGACTGCTTTGAGTCGTACCTAGCTGCAGCTCGGCAATGCGCTGCGAACCGCCCGGAAGAGGCAATCGAACTGTTCGATCTAGCTCTTGGGCTCTGGGCGGGCCCGGCATTCGCTGGGTTCGAAGACCTACCATGGGCACAGCCAGAGGCCACACGCCTAGAGGAGTTACGACTCCAAGCCTTAGAGGACCGTAACGAGACACGGCTGGCGCTAGGCGACGAGGGCGCAGTCATTTCCGAGCTGGAAGGACTTGCCCGCGCCAATCCCTTGCGGGAACGGTTCTGGTGTCTCCTGATGTCAGGGCTGAATCGCAGTGGTCGACAGGCGGAGGCGCTGCGAGTCGCAGCAGAATTCCGTCGCCACCTTGGCGAGGAACTGGGCCTGGACCCTTCACCGGCCTTTGCTGAGCTTGAGCGGCTTATCGTTGTCGGCGAACCTAAGCCCGCCAGCCCCAGCGCCACGAAACAGCCGAAGCAGCCGAATCAGCCGAGACTGCTCTCCGCTTCACTCGTCGGGCCGCTCGTCGGTCGGGAGATGGCCCTTGATGAGATTGAATCTGCTCTAGCTCGAGCTCGTCTCGTGACGCTCACTGGTCCCGGAGGTGTGGGTAAGTCCACTTTGGCTAGCGAGGCTGCGAGACGCCTAGCAGCATCTTTTAAGGATGGTGTCCGGCTAGTGGAGCTTGCTCCAGTCGCCGAACCCGCCGCAGTAGTCGCGGCAGTGGCGAAGTCGGTGCAGGCGGAACGCAGATCTGAACGTTCGCTCACTGATGCCATTCTTGAGGTGCTTGGACCACAGGAACTCCTGCTCATCATCGACAACTGCGAGCACGTAATTGGCACCGTCGGCGAGCTGATTGTCGAACTCATCCGATGGTGCCCTGCGGTCAGAGTGCTCGCCACAAGTAGAGAGCCGATCGGCATGGCGGGCGAAGTCGTGCGCCCAGTCTCAACGCTTGATATTCCCTCAGGTGCCGCCTCGGATTTTAACGAGATCGCCGGCGCATCCGCAGTCAAAGTGTTCGTTGCTCGCGCAGCAGACGCGCTTCCCGGGTTTGAGCTGACCGAAGACAATGCCGGAGCAGTTGCAGAGCTCTGCATCCAGCTAGACGGATTGCCGCTAGCTCTTGAGCTTGCCGCTGCACGAATGGCATCGATGACGCCAAGCCAACTTGTAGACCGGCTCACAGAGCGCTTCGCACTACTCGGCAGCGGCCATGCACGAGAGGAACGGCACCGGTCGTTGCGCGACGTTGTGCAATGGTCCTACGTCCTGCTCGATCCCGCCGAGCGTGAACTCTTCAACCGACTCTCGGTATTTGCCGGCGGCTTTGACATGGACTCAGCGGAGCGCATTTGTGGCGGCGGTCAAATCGCAACCGAGAACCTCGCATCTTTGCTCGGCAGCCTGGTTGACAAGTCACTGGTCGTGGCATCTCAGTCCGGGGGTCAGTTCCGCTACTCACAGCTCGAGACTCTGCGACAGTTCGGCGCCCAGCGCCTGGCTGAACAGCTCGACGGACCGCTCATCCACCGCGCACACCTAGCCACGTTCACCGATCTGTCGGCCGCTGGCGCGCTCGAACTCGACGGCCCAAAGGAGAGTCAGTGGGTGGTTCGCCTTGACCGTGACGCCGACAATCTTCGCTCCGCTCTGACTACAGCAATCGCTGTGGACGATGCCGACTCGGCATTGCGAATCGTCGTGTCAATGAGCGAACCCGGGTTCCGTGCGATTCGTTACGAGGTAGTGGACTGGGCAGAGACTGTCGCAGCGATGGACTCAGCAGTCGACCATCCGCTGCGCCCCACTGCAATCGCAGTCGTTGGCTACGGAGCGTTCGTTCGAGGTGAACTCGACCGAGCGGTCAATCTCGCCGACCAAGCAATCGAGCTTCGCTCACGACATCAAGTCGAGTCCTGCGGCCTTCCCGAACGCGTCCTCGCCAATGCACTCTTTTATCAGGGACACAGCGACACGGCAGTGGAGTGGATGAACCAGATGGTGGACGTCGCTCGCAACACAGGCAGAATTGGCCGCTTAGCGCATGCGCTCTACATGCGTTCGGTCGCCCAGACCAGCATTGGTGACCCAGATGGTGGCGCCCGATGGGCTGAAGAGGCCCAGGTGGTATCTGCTTCTCTGGAAAGCCCAACAGCATTGTCGCAAGCAGCCTACGCAGCTGGCTTGGCGGCGGCCCACACGAACCCTATGGAGGCATTACGGCTTCTTGAAGAGTCCGCTGAGTTCGCTGACTCCGTAGGCAACTTATGGCTGCGCTCCTTCGCTAGAACAGAAGCAATGTGGCTTCGTGCGATGAACGGAGAGATCCACGAGGCCCTCAGCGGATACCGGGATGTCATCGGCACGTGGTTCCGGGGTGGGGACTGGGCGAACCAGTGGCTCAGCCTGCGACACGTAGCGGGGATTCTGGCTAGGAAGGGTCGCGACGAAGAGGCTGCGCTGCTGTCTGGAGCCGTACTAGCTGCTGGCGCTGCTGCAGCCCTGCCGTTCGCACCGCTTGACGCAGACGAACTCGCCGGACTCAACCGGGAACTTGCCACCCGCCTAGGAGAGGATGCTCTCGCCGCAGCAAGTAGGCGAGGCGCATCGATGCGAGCGGATGCAGCAGTCGCACTCGCACTTGCCACGATTGATTCGGTGTTGTCCTCAACGACCTGAATAGATCTGAGAAGATCCACGCTCAACAGCGATGTAGCTCAACTAGGCGCTAGGCCCGCACTCGTGCGCCAGTTGGGTCAAAGAGCGGATCGGCTCGCACCTCGGCCGCAACGGCAACCCCAAATACTTCCACTGAGACTGCTGTCCCTGGCTCCGCAAGCTCCCTAGGAAGCCATGCGTATGCAATCGACACGCCCAGCGAATAGCCCTGACCTCCGCTGGTAACGCGCCCCACAATCTCGCCAGTGGGAAGCGACACCGGCTCGTTGCCCATCGCCACCGACTGGCTATCGGCCAGCACCAGGCAGCAGAGCCGTTGCTCGCCACCCGTGCTTCGGTCTGGCAACGCGTCACGACCGATGAACTCATGATCAAGACGCACCGCAAAACCCAGCCCCGAGGAATACGGGTCAGTGTCATTCGTGATGTCACTCCCCCATGCCCGGTACCCCTTCTCTAAGCGAAGTGAGTCAATCGCACGGTAGCCACCTGGCACGAGACCAAAGGGCGCACCGGCCTGAACGATCGTGTCCCACAATCGCAAACCGAATTCTGCAGCGGGGTACAACTCCCAGCCGCTCTCTCCAACGTAGGTAACCCGCAGCGCCCAACACGGCACCTCGCCAATCGTGATCTGTCGCGCCTGCATAAAGCGAAAAGACAAATCATCGGCGC
>CAMDLX010000134.1 GCA_945901935.1 Bifidobacterium breve
CGCGCCTCGAGTGCGACCTCTACAAGAGCTTCATCCTCGGGGCTTGGCTGCTGCACCGGGCCACGTGAACGCCGAACCCGCAAACTCTCTGCCAACAACAACGCTGCGCCTGCAATAGCAATGACCGGAATTATCCAGACAAGCGAGCCGACTCCACTGGAAGGCGGCGTGAGCAAGACGCCCTCATAGCGCTCGGCAAAGAAATTGAGGATCTCGTCGTTTGTGCGGCCCTGGTTCATTTGCGACGAGATCTCAGAACGAAACTGAATTGCAATCGGTGCGGCCGAGCCAGCGACTGACTCCCCGACGCACTGCACACACTTGATCTGCGCCGCGATTGCAAACAGGCGGTCATCGCTGTTGCCTTCTGTGGGAGAGGTTCCCGCGGCGCTGACTAGCAGCACCACCAAGATGACTCCCATGAGTGACCACCACCACCACTTT
Organism: Bifidobacterium breve; assembly: GCA_945901935.1. Taxonomy (GTDB): domain Bacteria; phylum Actinomycetota; class Acidimicrobiia; order Acidimicrobiales; family Microtrichaceae; genus IMCC26207. Next base: position 445 of record CAMDLX010000134.1, read on the forward strand.
TGCCGCTGGATGTGCCGCTTGTTCATGACGCACCTGCTGTGGATTCTGCAACGTAACGCTGCAGCGCTTCTGCGGTGATCCCGCCCTCAAACTTGGCCACCACAGTGCCTGCGGGATCAATCAGGAATGACTCGGGCAAGCCCTTCACGCCGTAATCAAGCGCTACGGCGCCAGTCTCTTGGGTGAGCACAGGCCAGTCTCCACCATTGTCTGCAAAGAACTTCTCGACGTTGGCCGAGGAATCATCAAAGGCCACGCTCACCACTCGAAGACCGGTGCTCGTGGTGGAGTCATTGAGTTTGATCAACTCGGGGTGCTCCGCCACACAGGGCGGGCACCAGGTGGCAAAGAAATTCACGAGCACCCACTGCCCTCGGGCAGAGTCAAGATTGAAAGGCTCCCCAGTTAGCGTGGTGCCTGCAAGCTCTGGCGCAAGATTGCCGAGCAATGGACTCGTCACCTTGGACTCGCCTCCCTTGGGACTGACCAGAAACAGCACTACCAGTGCCAGGACAGCGACTCCAACGATGCCAGCAATGATCGGTGCCCTGCGCGGAGTGTCGGCGCTCATGCCGAGACCTGTTCGATCGGCGCTGCAGCAGAGACTGCGTCAAGGGGATTTCGGCGGCGACCCGGGAAGAGCGAGAGCACAGTCCCGATCACCATGATGAGTCCACCGATCCACAGCCAAGTGACCATTGGCTGAACAATGACGCGAAGCCCTAGCGAGGGATCCGACTCTGAAGGAGCAGTGGTGATCGACAACATGATGTCGTCACGCAGGCTGGCCTTGACTGAGGGTGTTGGGATGGTCTGGCCGGATTGGCGATAGCGGTTCAGCTTGGGTTCGTAGACCTGTTCACCATCCACCTTTATTCTGGCCACGAGTTCGACTCGGTTTGGCTGATCAACTGTGCGTGAACCTAGGAATTGCAACGTGTGACCTGCCACCCTGGCAGTTTCGCCTTCTTTGAGGGTGAACTCACCTTGGCTCATAAAGCTCATCGACGCTGCGAGCGCTACCCCAATAACGATGACTCCAAGGTGGACCACCATGCCACCGTTCGTGCGACCCACAAATCCTCGCCACCCGAGTCGCTTCGTTGCCAACGCAATCTGTCGTAGGGCAGATCCAGCAGCAAACCCTCCTAGGCCAAACGCAAGTAGTGGAGCTACCCCGGTTGCGCCGAGCAGGACTGCTAGCAACACCGCGGCTAGCCCAGTCCAAGCAGGCCACCACAACCGTTCGCGTAGCAACTCGCCCGAAGCTTTACGCCAAGGCAACACGGGCGCAATGGCCATCAGTAGCAGCAGAGTCAACCCAAGTGGCATCGTCATTCGGCTGAAATACGGAGGTCCGACTGACAAGGTGTCGCCAGTGGTCGCCTCAATCACGAGCGGAAACACCGTTCCGAGCAGCACCACAAATGCTAGGGCTGCGAACACCACGTTGTTTGCTAGGAATGCACCCTCTCGAGACAGCGGTGAGTCAATGTGACCAGCTGAGCGCAGTTGGTCTCCTCGCAACCCGATGAGCCCAACAGAGACTGCTACTACGAGCGCAAAGAAGCCCAGAAGGATCGGCCCAACCGAACCGGCAGAGAACGCGTGCACCGAGGCAACCACACCCGACCGGGTCAGGAACGTGCCAAGGATGGTCAGCGAGAAGGTTGCGCAGAGCAGCGACAGATTCCACACACGCAACATGCCGCGACGCTCCTGCACCATGACGGAATGCAGATAAGCCGTACCCGTTAGCCAAGGCAGCAGGGAGGCATTCTCAACGGGGTCCCATCCCCAGTAACCGCCCCAGCCAAGTACCTCATATGACCACCAGGCGCCCAAGATGATGCCTGCGGTTAAGAATCCCCAGGCAAATAATGTCCAGCGGCGAGTCTCAACTAGCCAGCCTTCACCGACCCTGCCAGTGACGAGCGCTGCGATAGCAAATGCAAAGGGAACGGTAAAGCCCACGTACCCCAGGTAGAGCATGGGGGGATGAAATGCCATCAACAGGTGGTTTTGCAGCAGCGGGTTTGGCCCGGGACCATCAAAGCCGGGAATCGGAATGTTTCCCTGAAAAGGGTTTGCCGCAGTCAGCATCAGGCCAAAGAAAAACACGCAAACCGAGAACATCGTGATCAGCGCCCAGGCCACAAGCGAATCATCGAGGCGCTTGCGGAACTTGTGCGCCACTACGACCAGATAGCCAGCGAGTATGAGTCCCCACAGCAGAATCGAACCCTCAAGCGCCGACCACATCGAAGCCACGTTGAACAGCGCCGGTGTTGTAGAAGATCCATTCTCGGCTACGTACTTCAGGGTGTAATCACGCTGAATGAATGCACGCTCCATAGCAACCACTGACAGGGTCGCTCCAATCAACACCACAATCGAATACGCCCGACCCATGCGCATCAATTCAGGTCGTGATCGCTTGAGCCCGGTGAGAATCACCGAGATAGCTAAGAGTGAGCCGCCTAGAGCAAGAATCAGCCCAGTCAGGCCGAGGGCTCGGTTCACCCGCTCACCCCGGAGCGCGCATCGGCATCTGCTTGAGCCTTATTCACGCGGTCAGCGTTCTTCTCGTCATAGGTGCTGTCATGACGAATCAGGATTTGATCGCTGTGAAACTCATCCCCGACAAACTGGCCCTCAAGAATGACTGGAATCTTGGCATCGAACAGTTCCGGAGGGGCGCCGCTGTTCACAACGTTCAGGCGCTGGTCCCCATACGCAATCACAAAGCTCACGGAGCCATCAGACTCCTCGATCGTTCCATCTACCACGTTGCCCTGCATTCGAAAGCGTTGATCCCCAAGGTCTGGGCGCTGCGTCACGGCTTCATCCACGTTGTAATAGAACAGTGCGGCGTTATTGAGTCCTTTGAAGAGCACGAGGCCCATGCCTGCTATGAGCACCACAACTACTCCTACCGCAGCATAGGAACGCAGGTTTTTGGAGCCTGTTGCAGGGGTAGATGGAGCGCGCCGAGGCGTGACGTCAAGAGCCGGGGTGGCTGCGTCTGGGGATTCCTCATCGTCGAGTAGCGATGGGTCTGGAACGGAGGGGTCTACATCCATCGACGCTGCTCCGGCGGCACAATCTTGGACAGGCGACGGCCACGCAGTATCACCGCTGCACCATAGGCCCCAACAGCACCGAAGGTGACGAGCCATGCGCCGACAATGCAGAGCGTTTCGGTCAGATTGCTGCTGTTCATGCGTCTTCTCCTGTGGCTGGGCTGCTTTCGAGCCGGCGTTCCTCTAAGGCCTGATCTAGCCCTAGGTCGCTAGCTCGTTCGGCTAGGAATCCGGCCCGGAACCGATGAATCAGAAGCCACACGCATACCAGCAGCCCAGCAATCAGAGATGAGTACATGGCAAAGAGTTGAGTGCCGCCCATCTCTGGGTCGATGGTTCCTAATACGGTCTTGCCCTGATGTAACCCTCTCCACCAATCCACTGCTTTGTGGACAATGGGAACATTGACAATGGCCACGATGCCAATAATTGCGCAGCGGGTTGCTCGTGTTCTTGGATCGGCGGGTATCGCCCGAACGGCCAGATAGCCGATGTACATAATCAGCAGTACTGCCGAAGTGGTCAGACGCGGTTCCCAGCGCCAGAACACACCCCAGGTGACCTTGCCCCAGAGGGCGCCGTCCACGATGGTCACGGCAAAGAACAAGACGCCAATCTCTGCAGCCGATGAGCCCAGCAAGTCCCAGAACTCTGTTCGCTTCCAGAGGTACATGCCCGAAGAGACTGCAGTGATGATGAACGCCAAGTAGGCAGCCATCACCGTGGGCACATGCATATAGATAATCCGGATGGTGTTTCCGAGCTGTGCGTCAGGCGGGCTAATGAAGAGTCCGTAGACCACCGCAATAACCAAGAACACAAGAGCAAAGCCGCCGAGAACTTTGGTTCCTCGAGAACCGGTTCCTGTTGGAGCAGGTGACACGGTGGAAGCGGACTGAATTTTTGTTGTCGTCATGCATCCTCCAGAAGGGGACGAAATAAGAATGAACCAAGGGTGAGGTACACCAGGGCAAAGATTCCGAGCAGCGCAGCCCATGACCAACCAGACATAGCTTCGCGCTCCAGACTGACTTCACATCCGCGCGTTGCGGCAATCAGCACCGGTGCAAGCAACGGAAGTAGGAGTAACGGAAGCAAAGTCTCTCGGCTTCGGAGCCGAGCGGCAAGTGCGCCATAGACAGCTCCTGCTCCGGCAATGCCCAATGTCGCTAGAAGGGCAATGGCGAACAGCAAAGGAATCCCTAAAAATTTGGTGTCGTAGAGCACCGCTACGCCAAGAACGAGCACCGCTTCAAGCAACAGCAACTCGATGGTCAAAGCTGTGACTTTTCCCAGATAGATCCCCGCTGGCGACATTCCGGACAGACGGAGAGCCTCCAAGATTCCATCCTCGGCCTCGAGGGCAAAGCTTCGTTGCAACGTGAGCACCGCCGAGAACAGCACCGTCACCCAAAAGAGCCCTGGAGTGGCAAGCTTCAGTATTCCTCGGTCGGGATCAAGTGCGAAGGCGAATAGCAGCAGTACCAAAATGGCAAAAGGTAAGACTTGGCCGATACCAATCTTGGCCCGCCGCTCCAACAACAGGTCTTTACGCGCTACTAACACCGCATCACTCAGGACGCCGCCGGATTGGCTCATGAGTCAGCTCGGGTTTCAGTACTTGGTGGGGTCTCATCAAGGATGACTCCCCCGCTGATCGTGACCGAGCGGTGCGCCACATGCTCTGCCCTGTCGAGTTCATGAGAGGCAAACAGCACGGTGGCACCGCTCGTAGCTGCCTCCGACATGAGACCATCAACAAGGTCACGACCTGCACTGTCAAGGCCCGCATGTGGCTCATCGAGCAGCCAGAGCTCTGGTCTGCGACAGATCATTGCCGCAAACGAGACTCTGCGGCGTTGCCCGGCCGACAGGGAGTGCACTGGAAGCTCAAACAGACGTGAAGCAACCCCGAGGCGATCAAGGGCCGCTCGCCCGTCAGCCACGGTTGCAGCAGCGGCACGGGACCAGAAATCAAGATTTTCGACCACGGACAGGTCTTGATACAAAAACGAGTCATGTCCCAACAACCCGACACGTCGTCGAACGGCACGGCGGTTCGTGGTGAGGTCCTCGCCAAGAACTACAGCCTCACCAGTACTGAGTCCGATCAGTCCAGCACAGACCCCCAGCAGCGTGGTCTTTCCGGCGCCATTTGGCCCGCGAAGCAAAAGGATCTCTCCGGCGTGCACGTCAAGATTCACTCCAGCGAGAGCAGGAAATCGGCCGATAAGTGCGACGGCGGAACGGAGGTGGACAATGGCCGACACAGCATTTATAAGCTAGTTCTTCTTGGGTGGACCGGGCCAAGCACAGGCGTTACCCGCATTCCCGATAGTTTGAAAGGATGTTCGGAAGGATTCTTGGCGTTATAGGAAAGACGCTGATTGTTGCGGGTCTCTTGGTCCTCGGATTCGTGGGCTATCAACTCTGGGGAACTGCCTTGTCCCAGTCGAATGCACAAGCCGAACTCACCAGAACGCTAGCTAGTGAGTCTGACGTAGAGACCACGGATGGCCCTGTTGTAATCAAGCAACTTGCCGAGGAACTGGCCAGCGTTAACGCAGCTACAGCGCCTGCAACAGCACCTCCGCCAGAGGGCGACCCAGTAGGTGTGATCACAATTGCAAAGATTGGTTTGCAGCGCATGATTGTAGAGGGCGTTTCTAAACCTGATCTCAAGAAGGGACCCGGTCATTACCCAGGGACTCCGCTGCCAGGTCAGGCCGGCAACTCGGCGATTGCGGGGCATCGCACCACCTATGGAGCCCCCTTCAATCGCATTGATGAACTCGTTGCGGGAGATGA
>CAMDLX010000135.1 GCA_945901935.1 Bifidobacterium breve
GCGAAGGTGGCTGATGCGCTTGAGGTGCCTCTTGATGTCCTTCTGGTTCGCAAGCTGGGTCTTCCAGCGCATCGCGAGTTTGCGATCGGTGCAATCGGAGAGGGCGGGGTTCGAGTTGTCGATATGGCGATGTGCGAGTCCTACCGAGTGAGTAGCGCCGAGCTTGCGCAGGTAGATGCAGAGGAGCGGATTGAACTGAAGCGCAGGTCGCAGCTGTATAGGAAGGGCCTGCCGCCAATCTCGTTGGAAGGCCACACAGCAATTTTGGTAGACGACGGCGTAGCGACTGGTTCAACGGCGCTTGCAGCAAGTCAGGTGGCACGCAAGCTCGGAGCCAAGAAGGTGATTCTGGCAGTACCCGTTGGATCTGCCTCTGCTGTTGAAGAACTACGCCAGCACGTTGATGAGGTGATTTGTCTTCGAGTTCCGGAGCGCTTCAGCGCAGTTGGTCAGTGGTATGTGGACTTCTCCGAGACTCCCGACGAGCAGGTCATCGAGCTCCTTCAACGGCACCGAAAACTGATGACGGGGACTCGCACATCCTCTCAGCGCGTTGCTTCTGAACCTTTGCCAGCAGGGTCCGGACTCGGGCTCGGTGTAGAGCTTCCAGTGTGGATGAGCCAGATCGATCGAGAGATTGAGATCCGCGACGACTCAGCAGTGCTTGCCGGTCACCTCAGCGTGCCGGAGCGCCCGATAGGCGTTGTTCTTTTTGCCCACGGAAGCGGGAGTAGTCGCCATAGTCCGCGAAACCAGGCCGTGGCAGCCGTTTTGAACCAAGCTCGAATCGCAACGCTTCTGCTTGACCTTCTGACGCCAGAGGAGGAACGCGAACGGGCGAATGTTTTTGACATTCCGCTGCTTGGTAGGCGGTTGCTTCTGGCTTCAGACTGGCTAGAGCAACAACCAGAGACGGCCGGTGTCAGCCTCGGCTATTTCGGGGCGAGCACCGGGGCTGGTGCAGCGCTTTGGGCCGCAGCAGACCCAGCGTCACGCGTGCGTGCTGTGGTGTCGCGCGGTGGTCGTCCCGACTTAGCAGGGTCGCGCCTGAGCGATGTTCGTGCGAGCACTCTTATGATTGTGGGGAGCCATGACCCCCATGTGCTGCAGTTGAATGGGGCTGCGGCCGAGCGGCTTCGCTGCGAGTACGAGTGCGCCGTGGTGCCAGGAGCCGGTCACCTGTTTGAAGAGCCGGGAGCTTTAGAAACCGCTGCTGGTTTGGCCCGAGACTGGTTTTTGGAGCACTTCTCGGAAGTACTAGTACCGGGGGGCAACCGATGAGCATTGACGAGGGTCTCCTTGCTGTGGACCAGCACGCAATCGCTCTGACGGGAGCATCTGAGGATTACGACGAAATCCTCAACATGGTGGGCAACCGCAGATTTGTGCTCCTCGGTGAAGCAAGCCACGGAAGCCACGAGTTTTATCGAGAGCGCGCTCGGATTACTCAGCGCCTTATCGATGAGCTGGGATTCAACGCTGTGGCCGTTGAGGCAGATTGGCCCGATGCCTACAGAGTGAACCGATATGTGCTTGGGCAGTCCGAGGATACCGATGCCCGCTCAGCACTCAGCGACTTCCGAAGGTTTCCTTCATGGATGTGGCGCAACGAGGACGTGGTGAACTTTCTCAATTGGCTTCGGGCACGTAACGACGCTCACTACCCGCAGATGAAGGCCGGCTTTTATGGCCTCGACCTGTACAGCCTCTCGGCATCCATGGAAGCAGTCGTGAGTTACTTGGACTCTGTAGATCCTGAAGCTGCGGAGGCAGCGCGGGAGCGATACAGCTGCTTTGATCGCGTTCGCGCCGAGGGCTCCGAGTACGGCCACGCAGTTGCTCGCGATGTCATGGTGCCCTGCGAGGACGAAGCTGTGGCTCAGCTCGTGGAGCTTCGGCGACTCTCAGCAGCAGCGCTGGCTAGCGATGGATTAGCGGCAGAAGATGAGTACTTCTTCGCCGAGCAGAATGCCCTTCTGGTTCGGAACGCTGAGCGTTACTACCGAGAGATGTACCGGGGAAGGGTGTCTTCGTGGAACCTGCGTGACCAGCACATGGCTGACACCCTAACAGCATTGGCCAATCACTTGGGCACCGAAACCCGTCAGGCGCGAGTGGTGGTTTGGGAGCACAACTCCCATATCGGTGATGCCAGAGCAACCGAGATGGGCCTGAGGGGAGAGCACAATTTGGGCCAACTCATCCGGTCGGCCTGGCCCGAGGAATCCTTGCTCGTTGGGTTCACAACGCACCACGGCACCGTGACTGCAGCGTCAGATTGGGGCGGTCCTGCAGAGCGCAAGCGAGTGCGAGAGGCAATTGACGGAAGCCATGAGGCCTTGTTCCACGATGCCCGCTACCAGCAGTTTCTGCTGCCGTTGCAAGCCGATTCCTTTCGATCGGAACGCGAAGCGATGCTGGAACGCGCAATCGGCGTGATCTACCGGCCAGAGACCGAGCGTGCGAGTCACTGGTTCCACGCTCGTCTCGCTCAGCAGTTTGATGCCGTTGTTCACATTGACCGAACAACGGCGGTTCAGCCACTTGAGCCGACTTCATTGTGGGAAGCAGGCGAACCACCAGAGACCTACCCGACGGGGCTGTAGTTCCCTGCTGCGGCAGTTGGCTGAGATTCGGGCACTTGATTGGGATGCGGGCGCTTCGACCGTAGGCGCTTGTGAAGAGCGTCAACTACAAGGAGTGCAGGGATAGCGCTGCATGCCACGAGAGCGGCAGCAGGCGACGGAACGGACTGGCCTAAGAACTTCGCTACTGGGGGAATTGCAAGAAGCCCAACAAGGAGCAGGAGTTGCACCAGCAAAGCCAGGTTCATCAGATGGTTCGAGGTCCATCCGAGACGCCAAGGTGGTCGAGTGGCGCTCCGGCAAGCCTGCGCATGGGCGACTTGGCCTAAAACGACTGCAGCGAATGCCGCACCAGATGCAGCGAGGAGTTGCTCGCCGGTTGGAAAGGGGTCCCCAGGCCGCCAGCCCACAGCGACTAACCCGGTGACAAAGGCCGCCATCTCTATGACTGCCTCGGTTGGTCCGAGAACCCCAAAGACCCTGCGCAGTAAGGAGGAGTCAATGAGGTGTCTACCGGTGAGCGGCCGCGAGAGTAGCCCCGGGCTCGGGGGCTCTGCCCCCAGAGCGAGTGCCGGTAGCAGGTCAGTCACAATATCGAGGCAGAGAACTTGCAGGACACCGATGGCAAGCGGAAAGCGCCCGCCCGACAAGCCCCAGATGAGGAACGGGGTCAGTTCTGCCACATTGTCAGTCAGGTGGTAGGTGAGAAAGCGACGTATGTTGGTGAACGTTGCCCGCCCTTCCTCAATCGCCGCCACGATGGTGGCAAAGTTGTCATCCAAGAGCACTAGGTCTGCGGCTTCTCGTGCGACGTCGGTTCCCGATGCACCCATGGCAATCCCAATGTCAGCCTTGCGCAGCGCTGGGCCGTCGTTCACCCCGTCGCCTGTCATTGCAACGACATGTCCGAGGCCTTGGAGTGCCTCAGCAATGCGAAGCTTGTCTGCAGGTGTGGCCCTGCTGACCACCACTCCGTCATGATCAAGTAGCGCAGCCAAGTCTGCAGAAGCTTTGGGTAGCTCTTCTCCAATGAGGACCAGCCGATGGGGGCCAAGCAGTCCGACCTGCTCTGCAATCGCCTGAGCAGTGGAGGGGTGGTCGCCAGTGATCATCGCCAGTTTGATTCCCGCAGACCTACAGGCTGCGATTGAAGCTTTGGCTTCGGCTCGCGGCGGATCCTGCAAACCAATCAACCCCAGTAACTCAAGTTGCTGTTCAGCCTCCTCGGCGCTGCTCCATAGTGTCGTTCCAACGGGACGTCGTGCCACGGCCAGCACACGAAGGCCCTGACTAGCTAGATCCTCTGTGGCTTTGCGCGCTGACTCAATCAACGATGTTTCCAGATGGCTACTCGCAACACAGAGCGGAAACATCGCATCAGGAGCCCCCTGAGCGAAGAGCCAGTCCTGAGTGCTAGCCGAGGCTCGGCGCCGTTGAGGGTCGAATGCGAACCGTCTCACAGCTGTTGGTATCTCAGACAGCTCCGACGGGGACTCCGACGAGCTGAGGCGACGGAAACTCGCGTCAATTGCGCATTCCATCGGATCGCCGATCGCGACCCACGAGCCCTGCTGTTCTACAGCGCGACCTTGCGAGCAGAACTGTGCCGCTGAGGCGGCCTGTGCTGCGGCCGAGCGCGCCTGCTGGCTTCCCAGAATTTCGGCCACAGGGGCATAGCCCTCTCCTTGGATGTGTACCGAGCCCACCGGAGTCCAAATCTGAACCACAGACATCTCGTTTCTTGTGAGTGTGCCGGTTTTGTCGGTACAAATAAAAGTCGTGGAACCGAGTGTCTCGACGGCCTGCAGGTGACGCACAAGGGCGTTTTTGTGCGCCATCCGCTGCGCTCCCATAGCGAGTGAAAGCGTCAAAGTGGGTAGCAGACCTTCTGGAACAAGGGCCACTGTGATACCAACTGCAAAGAGAAAGCCATCCCGGGCGGGAGTGCCCGTGAACAAGGTCAAGATGAAGAATGCTGCGCCAACGCTGATGGTCAGAACAGCCATGATCCTGACAATTCGGCGGAGTTCAAGTGCTAGTGGGCCAGGTGGTCGCTGTGCCGAGGCAGTAAGTGCTGCGATCCCAGCTAGCTGAGTGTTGACACCCGTTGCACATACAGCGGCAGTCCCCTCGCCGCTCACAACGAAGGTACCCGCCCACAGCATCGAATCAGCGATCACCTCAACTGGCTCAGCCTCGCCGGTCAACGTCGATTCGTCGAGCTCCAAGCCGTGGGCCTCAACCGCGGTCATGTCGGCCACGACTCGATCACCGGCAGAGAGAATCACGAGATCGCCCACCACAACTAGAGATGCATCGATTTCGAGTGGCGATCCATCGCGCTTGACGACTACCCGAACTGGCAGGAGAGCAGAGAGCCGGTCAGAGGCACGTTGGGCTCGTTGCTCCTGAGCAAATGAGAACAGTCCGTTCACGATGATGATGACAAAGATGGCTACCCCAAGCTGCGGCATCCCAGCTACAAATGCCAGCAGACCAGCCACCCAGAGCATCAGCGCAAAGAAGTGCACCATTTGCGAAAGGAGTAGACGCCAAGCAACCACTCGCGGAGGACTCGGTAGTTCGTTCGGGCCGTTTCGGGCCAGAACTGCAGCCGCCTCTGCTGTGGTCAGCCCATCCACGCAAAGTTGCTCATCTGCTGGGCTCCCAAGAGTGCTCATACGGAGCGTTGGCCCGCCTTATCGGCTGCGGAGTCGAGCAGCATCAAGTAAGACCCTGCGCTCAGCAGCTGAGACTGAGGCGCGAGCGCGTCCCAATGCGTCCGGAGTGACAGAGATGGAGTCGATACCGAAGCGCACGAGATGCTCGGCAAACTCGGGTCGGTTTGATGGGGCCTGACCGCACAACGAAGATGTGATTCCAGCTGTCTGACAAGCCTGAATGATTCTTTGGATCGCATCGAGCACAGCAGCGTCTGACTCATCGAACAGCTCGGAACATATCTCCGAGTCACGGTCCACTCCCAACATCAGCTGAGTGAGGTCATTTGAGCCAATAGAAACGCCGTCAATTCCCATCTCGGCGTATTCAGGGATTCGGTAGACAATTGAGGGAACTTCTGCCATCACCCAGCGTCGCAGTCCGCGTTGGCGGCCGAGTGCGCTCTTGTCGATCATCTCAAGGCAGGCCTCAAGTTCCCAGCGAGTTCGCACAAACGGAATCATGAGATGCAGGTTCGGTGTCTCATCACGGACGCGAGCCAAGAGTTCGAGTTCAAGCTCAAACAAGTCCGGTTCGCGGACGTAGCGGAAGCAACCTCGGTAGCCAATCATGGGGTTGGCCTCGACTGGTTCGAACTCGGCGCCACCCTCAAGGCCGCGGAACTCATTCGTTCGAAAGTCGATTGTTCGATACACAACGGGACGCGGAGCGAATGCACGAGTAATGCGCAACAGCGAGGCTGACATCTGATCCAAAAACTCGTTCCGACCACCTCGGGCAAGCAGTGCTCGGGGGTGAACCCCGCCGAGTGCATCGCTCACCATGAACTCAGCACGAAGCAGGCC
>CAMDLX010000136.1 GCA_945901935.1 Bifidobacterium breve
ACAATCTTCCCCGACCTGAACAACTTGTCGAATATCTGTGTAGCAAACACCTTGGTCAACCTGACGCTACTTGGAACAAGTCCAACCCGAACGCTGACCTGTTTCGATCAGGCCGGCTTGAACACACCGAGCCCCGCTGGTCTGCAAGCGGCGATGAGTTCTGTGCCACTCCAGATTCCAATCTTTGGGGGTGCACCTACATTTGCCGGTAACGCCTATGTGACCGCCGAAGTTGGAACAAAGATGTTCTTCCCCTTCGCTACCCCGGTGGACGCAGCACTTAGGGGGGTCAACTCATGGGCACTCTGTTTTGACTACGCCACGGGCGCTGCGTGTGGGGACTTCCCGACCGATGGGGTGCGAACGTTCCCCGATGTCAACAAGGGTCGTGTCAGCATCTACGGATTCGCAGCAGATCGCGACGGATGCATCTGGGGGCTCGGAGACGCTGGCTGGCAGGTCTCGTTTAACTCCACTGGAGCGACCGGAGACTGCACGCGCACCTCGGCCACCGTTTCGTTGCAGCCAAAGACCTTCTACTGCGCCTCCCCCGAAGCGAAGATCACCTGGACAAAGGCCCAGCTAACGGGGATCGAACTTAGCAAGGTGACCTCGTTTGATGTGTCCGTGTTTGATACCGCTGGGGTTCCCGTGCCCGGATTCTCTAATCTCGCAGGCTCCGCTGGGATAGTCGATCTGTCAGCGCTCCCAGCGGGAGATGGCTACCGATTCGATACCTCGGTGCTCGTAAACGATGCGAGCGTGCTCAACACCGGTACAGCGGAATTTCGGGTGACCTTCGACGGGCCACCAGCAGAGATATGCCTACGAACCGAACTGCTCTCGGTTTGCTCGCCCCCGCCGCTCGTGCGTAACGACGCCGAAGCCGTCCTGACTGATGCTGAGGGCTCTGCAACAAGCAGCAGCTTCAGCGAACTCAACGTGTTGATTCCGCCCAGGTGCACCAGGTCGACCACCACAAGCACACCCACAACCACCACACCGACCACTGCGCCACCGTTCACAGCGCCACCAACCACCGCACCCACTACCACCGCGCCACCGACCACTGCGCCATCAACCACCGGCGCACCTACCACCACTTCGCCTACCACAACTGTGGTTCCGGCCGATGTTGCTGGTATCAGCCAGACTCGTGGCACACCACCTCCAGGAAGTTCACTCGCCCTCACGGGAAGTAACGCTTTGAAACTCCTGTTCAGCGGCCTCCTGCTCATAGCGGCCGGCCTACTTCTCATCGACTTGCGAAAGTACCGTAACCAGTCCAGCTAGCGGCGTGGCGAACGTTACTGAGGAATCCGCAACGGGGCAATGGCCGCTGGAACAGCCACTGCGATCCACCGCTCGGCGTCCTCAAAGCTCAGCTCGGTCAGGGTGCGACCCAGGGTCATCCCATGAAACCATGCGACATAAGCAACTGAATCTAGGTCTGGGTTAATCAACCCTCGCCTTTTTGCATCATCAAAAATCGAACAAATCACGTCAAACATGATGCTCTGAAACCTAACGAGTTCTTCCGCAAGTTCCGGCCGCTGGATTGCCTCGGCCACCATGTTTACGCGCGCCCGGCGAACAGTCAGATTCTCTGGATCGGTAACGATCCGCCGAATCTGCTGCTCGATATAGGCGAAGAATTCTTCACTACTTCCCGAGGCGTAGGCGGCATCCAAGCGGCGCGTATCCTCACTCAGGGCAAGCTTTAGATACAACTCATCTTGCACTGCCATGAAGAGCTTCTCTCGGCTACCAAAGTGATGGTAGAGAGAACTCGAGGATGCACCAGAGTCAATCAGCACCTGCTCAATTTTAAACTCTCCACCCCCGAGGGCCAATGCCTGCTGCACCGCTGCATCCAATATGGCTTGCGCTGTTACAGAGCGAGCGCCCCGCCCTCTGCGAGCAGCCTCTCGTGCTGCTTCTCCAGACCCGGGAGGTGGACGTTGGTCAGGAGGCTGTTCCACAGTCAAGAATCGAACCCTACCGGACTGCTGCCGATTCGGCCCAAAGACTGGAACTCCTGCCCGTTTCGGTTGCTCAATCCGAATCACCAATTCGGCAGCAGCAGGTCCTAGCCAGTGGCACGAAACAGCCGCCGATACCCAAAGATTTGCCCTACTGCAACCCGGGCAGTTTCTCCAGCAAGCTGCTGCAGAGTAGGCGAACCGACTGTCGGTGAGACCCTGTCCTCAAGTCCAACCTCTTGAGAAATGCTTTGCAATCTGCGGTTGTGGAAGCTATCCGAAACAAGAGTGACCCGAGTGATGTCCTCGCGCTTCAATACTCGCTTTGCGGCCGCCAGAGACTCCCAAGTACTCGTACCAGTGTCGACAAGCACTAAGTCCTGTTCGGGCACACCGGCCTGAATCAAATATTTGTACCCGGCATAAGCCTCAGTAAATCGATCAGCCGGCCGCTTTGACCCCGTCAGCACAATGCGTGGAGCAACTCCGCTCTGATAGAGCGCCAACGCATGCTCCAATCGCCGCTGCAACGCTGGGCTCGGCTTGCCATCGTACTGAGCAGCACCAAGCACCAAGATTGCATCAGTGGGCGCTCGCTGGTCCGCACGAGACGCTACATACACCTGAGCAGCAGTGATACCTAGGTACACGAACAATACGGAAAGGAACAGTGCAACAAATCGGCGGACCCATCGCAGCATCTCGAACCTTTCAGGCAGTCAGCTGAACGCGATCAAGAGCTGCCTGCAAGCGCCGCAGAACTTCGACACGACCGAGTATCTGCATCGACTCAAACAACGGAGGACCCACGCTTCTGCCCGTGATGGCGGCACGAACGGGGGCTTGAAACTTGCGTCGATTCGCACCCATCTGTTCTGCAAGTGCCATGAAGGATTCATAGAGCTGTGGTGAGGACCACTCCCATTCTGCGATGCCGTCGATGCAGGCTGACAGCCAGACTGCAGCATCAGGGCCCATCGCCTTGTTCCATGCTGCTTCGTCAATTTCTGGGTCCTCAAGAAACAGAAAGTCCACGTATCCGGGAACCTCAGACAAGGTTTCTACCCGAGTTTGGACCTCGGGCAGAATCTGCAAGAGTCGTTGGGCATTTTCTGGGTCGGATTCAAATCGATCGAACCACGGGGCCGCCGCAATAAAGGGGGAGGATCGATCGGCAAACTCTTCGAGCGTGAGTGCTCGTAGGTGTTCACCGTTTACGAATAGCAACTTCTTGGTATCGAAGAACGCTGGGCTCGAACTCACCTGAGCAATATCGAACATGGTTGGGAACCCATCAGTGAGGCTCAACGGATCTAGGCGAACTTCTTGACCATCTGTTGGACCCCAGCCCAGGGTCGATAGGTAGTTCACCATTGCCTCGGGAAGGAAACCGCGGTCTTTGTAATCCATCAGCGAGACGTCATCTCGTCGCTTCGAGAGTTTCTTCCGCTGCTCGTTCACGATCAGCGGCATGTGGGCAAACTGCGGGAGTGCACCGGGAATCTGCATTGCTTCGCGTAACAACAGGTACTTCGGAGTCACGTTGATGAGATCTTCTCCACGAATAACGTGAGTGATTCCCATAAACGCATCATCACTGGCATTCGCTAAAAAGAATGTGGGCGAGCCGTTCGCACGACGAATCACAAAGTCTTCAATGTTGGCGTGCTCTACGCTGATTTCACCTCGGATGAGATCATTCCAGCTTGTGTTGCCATTCTCGGGCACTCGGAAACGAACGGCCCGACCTTCACCAGGTCCCAGCTGACGGTCACGGTCAGCCAGATCGTAGGCCTTGTTAGCAAACTGGGCTCGGTCGCCCTCGGCGATCGGAGACGACCAATACGCTGCGCCCGATTCTAAAAGGGCGTCAACAGCGATCTGATGCTCGGCGTTACGCGAGGACTGCAGAACAGGTTCTTCATCCCAGTCCAGCCCCAGCCAAGTCAACCCTTGGTAAATCACCTCGATCAGTTCGGGCTTCGATCGATCCAGATCGGTGTCCTCAATTCGCAGCAAGAATGAGCCACCCATATGGCGCGCTGCCAACCAATTGAATAGCGCCGCTCGGGCACTTCCAAGGTGAAGGTAGCCCGTGGGGGACGGGGCAAATCGAACACGCACCTGATCAGTCACTCTGACAAGGTTAGTGGCAGTAGTTCACGGCCCGACTCCTCTCCTGAAAGCTCGACTGATGCACAGCCCCTCGCAAAGGAATCCCCTCGAGTGCCACCCATTTCGACGCTGCGAGACCTTTCAGAAACCCAGTTGCACCTGAGCAGGATGCAGCACGGCGTTCTAACATATTGGGAACTCCAGAAAGGTCACTGAGATGCACGATGAAGGTGAGAGTCAAGATTCCCTTGCCGGGCCAGCATCACCGACCAACCCAGAGCCAAATACCCCCGAACCGTTTCAGCGTGCAGCCAGAGCAGAGAAGCCACCGCCTTATATAAGGGTGACCAACTTCCGCCTTGCGGTGGTTGCAATTGTGGGTGCGGTGCTAGTTGCTGGATTGCTCGCCGTTCTCATCGCTCGTCCAGAAGCTCTCTACCCCAGTTCTTCCAAAGACAGCAATGGTCGCCCCACGACCACAGTGAAAGAGGTTGCCTCGGACGCCTCTCAGATTGCGACAACCAAGCCGAGCGTGCAGGTCCTTCAGGTACTCGCTAACAAACCCCCGACCTGGGATTCCGCAAAGCCGGTGGTGCTCTACGAGTCGGGAATCACCATCCCACCAAGCAGCCAAGACGGACTCGACCCACGAGTGCCCCTGCCCACTACCGAGGAACCAATCCAAGGTCGGCGCGCCACAGCAGAGGGTTGGGAATTTGATAATCCTGGGCCGTACACGCCGCCACAACCATTCACCATGGCAGTGACAGAACGACGAGGAGACTGGCTGAAGGTCATGCTCCCGCTCAGACCAAACCACACAGAGGGATACGTCTCGATTCGCGATGTGGACTTGTCCACGACGCGTTATCGAATTGAAGTCGATTTGAGCGAGAACCTTCTGCGTGCCTTCGACGGTAACAAAATTGTTGCTCAGACAAAGGTGGTTGCGGGCGCCGCAAATACCCAAACCCCCACGGGGCTGTTCTATGTAACTGACATCGTGCCGCAGAAAAACCCCGCTGGCGCCTACGGTCCGTTTGCGCTGGCAACGAATGGCTACAGCGAAATGATGGATGTGTTTGCTACTGGTGCGCCCGTCGTTGCGCTCCACGGAACAAACACCCCCGAAAAACTCGGTACCAACGTCTCGAATGGGTGTATCCGCGTGCCAAACGAAATAATCACCCAACTAGCAGAGACGTTTCCGCAGGGAACCCTTGTGTTCTTACAGCCCTGATTAGCGATAGCCCTGATTCCCCGCAGCCCTGATTCCCGACAGGTCTGATTAACGAGAGCCCTGTTCAGAACTATTCGCTAGAGCGAATCGAGGTCCAAACAACTCCGCCAGTCAGATCCGGCCTGAGCAAGAATCACACCATGTGGCTGACCCAAAAGGCTAGCTGGGGCTGCATCGGCGATACGGCGAAGTGCCTTGTAGTGGATTGCTAGATGCACCTCGTCGAACCAAGTCTTGCGAATACTCACGAGATCTTGCGGAGGGTCGGTAGTCAAGAATCCCCAGAGCGAAAGCCCAACTCGCAGGTCATGTACCACTGGTGAACGTCCAAAGATCCCTGACCGTTTCATGGCTATTGCTGACGCCCCAGCTAGAGCATCGGCTTCATGTTCGCCCGCCTGCAGCGAGAGCTTGCCCCGAAAGGTTGCCGCTATTGTGAGGGCATAACCTTGGTCCGGCCCGGGTACGCCAAGTTGTTCACCGACTGGTTGCCGGCCGGAAATTTCTCCGGGTCGATCTGCCATCCAAGATCCGCTCCTCTGTGGTGGCGAGGAATAGGAACGAACGGCTACGAGCGGATGCGTAGGAACAAATTCTGGTGCTGCCATGATCAGATAAACCTACCGCGATTCACGAACCTGCAAGAA
>CAMDLX010000137.1 GCA_945901935.1 Bifidobacterium breve
GATGATGTGTGGTCAGAGCATCGTGCCTGGGGTGGAGTGGCAGACATTATTCCGGAGCCCCCCTCGAGCTACTACTACAAGCAGGTGTTTGGTTGTTTCTTCCGAGACCAGCATGGACTCGACAGCATCGAGAAGGTCGGCATAAACAACATCACCTTCGAAACCGACTATCCCCATACTGATACCACCTGGCCAAATTCCAAGGCAGTGGCTCAAAAGATGATGGGGCAGTTGCCCAAAGATGTGCAGTACAAAGTGCTTCGCGGTAACGCAATCAGAATGCTCTCGCTCGACATCACATGAATCCGGCCGAACAAGAATCGGCATGCAAGCTTTTGGTCTCTGCTCCCGATCTGGGGGACGAGAACTTTGATCAAACAGTGGTTCTGCTTCTAGAACATGATGCTGAAGGCGCGCTCGGTTTGGTGCTCAATCGGCCAACCTCAAGCGAGGTCAGCGAACACCTGCCTGACTGGGCGGAGATGGCAGTTAGCCCAGCCTTCTTCTTCTTTGGAGGGCCTGTGTCAGTTGGGTCATTACTCGCCATTGGTCGTCACCAACTTGGCGCCAGTTCGCGCAACGTGCAGACCCTGATCGGGCCGCTCGTAATCGTCGACCCAGCAGCGCTCATCACGGGTGAGGTGGAAGGACTCGACGCACTCAGGCTCTTGACCGGCTACTCGGGATGGTCAGCAGGCCAGCTAGACGCAGAGCTTGCTTCGGGTGCTTGGCATGTTGTTTCACCACTGCCCGATGACGTGTTGTGTAGCGACCCAGATGCTCTGTGGCGCTCCATCATGCGCCGCCAAGGCGGAAAGCTAGCTAGTCAGGGTTTGTACCCCGAGGACCTGAGCGCCAACTAGACAGCGGCTTGGCTGGTGCCTTTGTTGGTGATCTCGACCGCCGGGGAAGTAGAGTCACGTGGGGCTTGATCTAGGGAAGGATGACGCGTGGTTACTGCTGTGCCTGTTGTGGCTGGGTTTGACGATCTCACCCTGATCGGTCGGGGTGGCTACAGCGTTGTCTACTCAGCAAATCAAACCGACCTAGGCCGTAAAGTGGCAATCAAGGTGCTGAACCTTGACGTAGCCGAGGAGTCTCTCCGGCGCAGATTTCAGCGGGAGTGCTCGGTACTCGGCGCGCTTTCAGGCGTGCGCGGAATTGTTGGCGTGCACCAAAGTGCCTTTACTGATGACGGCCGACCCTGCATCGTCATGGAATACATGAGTCAAGGTTCTCTTGAAGGGTATGTAGCGCGTTCAGGTCCACTCAGCGCGCCTGCTGCAGCAAATCTGAGCTGTGTCCTGGGGGCTGCCCTAGCAACTGCGCACGAGCGGGGTGTGATCCATCGAGACATCAAGCCAGGAAACATCCTGATTGCGCAGGACGGTGAAGTCGCATTGGGTGACTTTGGAATCTCTGTGATCTCGGGCATCACAAACTCAAGCCAGACCGAGGCGTCCCTCTCCCCACCGCACGCCCCACCGGAGTTATTTACAGGTCAACCTGCCGACGGCCGGCTGGCAGACATTTATTCTCTTGGCTCGACAATTTATTACGCCTACTCAGGGGCGCCGCCGTTCGGCACCGCCCAAGATGGCGGAATTTCGGGGCTCATGGAACGTGTTCAGAGCAGTCGCTTGCCCCCGATTGAACGTGTGGACCTTCCCGATGATCTGTCAGCCCTGCTCGAGAGAATGACAGCCAAGGACCCTATGAGTCGCATTGGATCAGCGGCAGAAGTGCGCGATGCATTCGCAGAAATTGCTGCTCAGATTTCACCTTCTATCTCACAGAAGAATCCCATCCCTCTGTCTCCAACTCAGGACCCAAAACCGAGTTCAGACACGGGTGTAAATGGTGTGGTGATAACCGCTCCTCCGGTCTTCAGCGCGTCGAACGCTCCGGCGGCCTGGCTTCTGACACAGACACAGACACAGAATTCAGCAGATGGCCAAGCAGATGAACTTGAAGTAAGCCAACCAGATGCGATGGAACAGATTCGCGCCGAAGCGGTCGTTGAGTATGGGCACGGCTCGTGGCCAACTGGTACGGATTATGCCTCTGCAGTACAAGACGCTGCTGCTCTCGGCGACCCCGAGGCTCGGGCTGCTCAACTAGCTCGAGACTTTTTGGGAATGCCGCTGTCAGCTGCCGGGCAATCGGCCATCGTGTTTCAGATGGAGGGTGCATCCGGGGCGCTAGCTCTTCGCTGCTATACCCGGCCGCCAGAGGGCGGTTCCCTTCGTTACCGCGCTTTAGCTCGCCACCTAGAGCAGCAACCATGCCAAGACCTAGTTGCGGCGCGGTGGGTGGATGGGGCAATTAGCGTTAATGGCCAACCTTGGCCCGCAGTTGCAATGCCTTGGGTGCCCGGGCTACCTCTGAATCTTGCGATTGAAGATTTACTCACCCGGCCCGATCGACTGAGGCAGCTAGCGGAGGAGTGGCTCGACGTGCTCGACCGACTTCGGGCTGCTCAAATCGGCCATGGCGATTTGCAAAACGGAAACGTGTTGGTGGATGACGACCTCAACATGCGACTAGTTGATCTTGATGGAGTCTGGATCCCTTACCTAGAAGGCGAGATACCGGCAGAAATTGGCCATCCCAATTTTCAGCATCCTTATCGTACAGAGTCCGACTGGGGTCCCGATGTTGATACCTTCCCTGGTTTCGTTATTTATCTGAGCATTCGAGCGCTAGCAGCCGATCCAGGTCTCTGGGTGTTTTACAACGGGGAAAACTTGATCTTTAACGCTCCTGATCTAGCGAGTCCGGGTGGCGCTGAGGTTTGGCAACGAGTGATGCAATCCCCCGACCCAGATGTGCAGCGACTGAGTTCGGTGCTTATTGAGTGGTGTTCTGCATCTACCTTGCCCACTGGGCCGGTTCGTTCGTTAGTGAACTCCCGGCCGATCTTCGGCACTAGTTCCCAGAGGCAAGGAACTCCGGCTCAAGAAGACGCCGAGGTTCATACTGTCAAGCGCGATCGAACGACGGTGGCCGGGATGGCTGCGATTGCTGATCAAGCTCTCCAAGCTGCTCAACCTGCCGTTCCGCCGGTAGTTCAAGTTCCGAATCCCCAGCAGCAGGTTCCGTTGCCGCCACCGGTTGCGGCACCCATGCCAGCGCCAGTTCAACAGGCGCCCGCTCAACAAGCACCAGTTCCACAAGCGCCAGTTCCACAAGCGCCAGTTCCACAAGCGCCAGTTCTGCCAAGTACTGCTCCTCCTGATGCATTTGTTCCAAACACTCCGGTCGTGGCCGAGGATGGTGACTGGTGGGTGCCACCCGTCGTCGAGGCCGACCCGCAGCAATTCGAGCAAGCTACAACTTGGCAAGGACAACTATTCGGAGTAGGTGCATCTCAGCCCGGAGTTGTGCAGCCAGGTTCGGCCACAGGTGATTCGCAGCGGAAAGGGTTTGTTGCCTTCTTCGGGAACAGCATTATCACTACCTGTGTGACAGCCGGATTGCTTGCTGGATGTCTTGCTGGAGCGCTCAAACTCGGAGCGCCCGATGTATTCCGCACAGAATTCAGCGTGCCCTTGATCGCCATGCTTCTGGCCGTATTAGTGGTACTCATCCCTGATCTTTCAGCCGGACGTCTTTCGGGTCTCACCTTGGGTCGGGCTGCTTGGGTTTCCGCCGTGAGTTTCCTGGCACCGTTGTTTCTCATCCGTGTAGTGATGGCGCTCGACGAGCAAGAGCTCTATTTCAAGCTGGTCGACCCGAGCAAAATCGTTTGTTGGGGTTTAGCTGCCTGCGTAGTAGGGGCCACAACTGGTGCTTCGAGGTCACTTCGAGCATCAGTCGTAGGTGCTGTGGGTGGACTTGTGGGTGGTTTCATTGGCGGAGCGTTGTATGTCTTTCCGGCTGCGGGGCAGGATCTTTTACTACTGCTGGCGCTAGCGGTCATTGGAGTTGTACTCGGACTGAGCTTTAGCTTGGCTGGCAACTACTGGATCAAGATCCAGACCGGCAAGCTTCGTGGTCGCAGAATCATTCTGGATGGTAAATCGCAGACTCTTGGCTGCAGGCCCGCGAGTTGCAAGATTGTGCTGTCCAACGACCCTGAGATTCACTCCGAGCACGTCACTATCCAAGTGAGGTACGGAACCCGAGTGGTGATTCCTCATGCCCCAATTCTTGTTAACGGTGCTCGAGTCACGGCAGCACAAGACTTACACCTTGAATCTGAAATCACGATTGGTTCAACTGTTGTCAAATTCTCTGGCCGAAAGGGTCAACCATGAGCCGCTCCACACAAACCTGGCGTCACAGCGAGCGTGGCGCAGTTGCTGGGCTGCGCTTGCTCGGTATTGGCCTCGTACTGCTAGCGGTAGCGGCTATGGGGATAAACCTGGTCAACAGCGATAAGAAGTCATCCACTCCTACACCGACGACAACTAAACCACCAGCGACGACAACTAAACCACCAACGACGACAACTAAACCATCAACGACGACAGCTACATCGATCACGCTGCCCTTGGAGACATTGAAATGCGATAACCAGAAGTATGCGCTGGTACGCACTCCTGATTCACCTGGCATTCTGCCTACTGACCTCCGGAAAACAGCCGAAACCAGCGGCAGGCAAGCGTTGATCGTCAGCGCCCGGCTTTGCGATGCCGTAGGCGCAAAAACAACGTATGGGGGGCCACCTGAACTTATCTTTATTGGCCCCTTTGATTCAGTCCCTCAAGCATGTGATTTTGAAAAGGCTCACTCAAGCCAGTCCCAAACGGGGTCTCCGCCCGAAATCAGCTCTGGCGGCGGAGTGAAAACAGATCCGATCGCAGTACCCGAGACGGGATCCGCCGAAGGTCTAACGGACCCAGACTGGGAAGTGCATAACATTCGAAATCTAACGGGCGATCCCCAAAGCTGTGAAGGCAACTAATGAGTAATTTTGATGAAACCAGAATGCGTTCGGCCACCTATTCGGCAAGAGTCGACCGTGACCGCCCAGCCTGTCTGATCTTTCTTTTGGACCAGTCGAACTCAATGCGTGACCCGCTTGCTGGTGACCCAAACCGCTCTCGCCATGTGGCCTTGGCAGAAATCCTAAATGGATTGTTATACGAGGTAGTTCTGCGCTGTGTGAAGTCTCCCCAGGAAGGCCCTCGACCGTATTTTGCTGTGGCCGTTGTTGGTTACTCCACCGATCAGCAGGGAAACCCCATTATCCAATCGGCGTTACATCCGCCCTTAGATGTCCATGATGTTGTTTGGACTCCAGACTTGGCGGGCAACCCTCTTCGTATTGATCAACGTCCTGCCGGGAGCGGATCTGGGTTTGTTTCGGCCCCGGTTTGGATTGAGCCCACTGCAGGCGGCGGAACACCAATGTGTGGTGCCTTCGATCGAGCTGGTCTGATCGCCAAGTCCTGGGTCGATACGTACCCCAGTTCGTTCCCTCCAATTGTCATTAACATCACCGATGGTGAGGCCACTGACGGCGACCCCCTTCCTTGGGCGACCCGCCTAACAGGGTTGCAGTCAGACGATGGCGCCGTGCTGTTGTTCAACCTTGGGTTGTCTTCAAACCCTTCGCCACCAATTTTGTTTCAGAGTGAGGTGCCCAACACACAAGACCAGTTCACATCGCTGATGTTTCAAATGTCGAGTACGTTGCCGCCTTTTATGCTTGAAGCCGCCCGCGCTCAGGGCTTTGACGTGCAGGCCGGCGCTCGCGGGTTTGGCTGCAATGCCGATCTGCGCTCAGTAGTGACGTTCCTCAACGTGGGTACAGCGGTGGGTCGTGCTCTCCGATGAGTAACCAGTCGCAGTCCGGTAGGCCACCTCGGAGCCAACAGTCAGCGGACTCCTCGGGAGTTGTTCTGGCAACTCTGCTGTTGGGTTGTATTGCACTAGCTCTGGTAGCGCTATCACCCAAGCTTCGT
>CAMDLX010000138.1 GCA_945901935.1 Bifidobacterium breve
CCGTCAGATCACTCCGACCTAGCTCTCACTAGCACCCTGCTCTATGGAGTCCCGACCTTCCTCGGCCCGAGTGCCCTTACGAACAACCCGAGACGCGGTCACCCGACTGACTCACCGACCTGACTAGTCTCTCACAGCAGAGAGGTGTCAGGCATCAGAGGCCTGCCCCGCCGATTGGAGAAAACGCTATGGGTTGCATCATCGCAGTACTCATGTTTCTGTCGCCAAGGTTCGTGCTCTTTTGCATGCAGGTGTTCTCTGACCGTCTAGCGAATACCTTCAACTCGTTCTTTATAGGCTTTGCGGGCTTCATCTTCTTGCCCTACACCACGGTTCTATACGCGATTTGCTATGAACCTAACAAAGGGGTCAGCGGAATCGGCTGGCTCTTGGTGATCTTCGGGTTCGTTATTGATATGGGCTAGTGGTTTGGTGGCGGCCAGCAAGCGAAACAGCGTCAAAACAGCACAAGCGCTGCCTAGTGAGAGCGGCGGCCTAGTCCTAGCTAGGCACGTGGTTCAGACCAAAGATTGCTGTGCCAGTTAGAAGTCCAGAGCGGACAAGTCGCCGTACCATTCGCTTGCGCGGGACACAGCCTCTCGCCAGCGGTCGCGGTCAGTTGCTGGGCCCGGGTCCACAGCATGAGCGGGTTGCCATGTTGCGGCGATCTCATCCCAAGAGTTCCAGGTGCCTACGGCCAGGCCGGCTAAGAACCCAGCGCCTAGCGCTGTGGCCTCGGTAACGGGTGCTACCTCGACCGGCTTTTGCGCTGCGTTCGCAAGAGCCTGCACAAACACCGGGTTAGAGGCCATCCCGCCATCTACTCGCAGAGTAGACAGCTCAAGGCCGCAGTCGGTTTCGGCTGACTCGACCAGATCGGCTCCTCGTTCTGCCACTCCTTCAAGTACAGCTCGCACAATGTGAGCAGCCGTGCTGCCACGGGTGAGTCCAAGTAGAGCGCCGCGTGCTCCGTAATCCCAGTTGGGCGTGCCCAGTCCTAGCAGCGCAGGCACGTACATGACTCCTTCGGTGGAGTCCACGGTGGCAGCGATTTTGGATGATGCAGCAGCGTCGGGAATTAGACCGAGGTCGTCACGCAGCCATTCCACGTTGGTGCCGGCAGACAACATGATTGCCTCGACTCCCCACATGGCGCTGCCTTTGTCTTGCCAGCACACGAGCGGAAAGGTGCCGCCCGCTCCGCGGGTCTCAAACTTCGGCTTCTCGGGGCCGAGGCAGACGTCGAGCATGCCGCCGGTGCCAAAGGTGATCTTTGCCATGCCGGGTTGCACGCAGCCCTGCCCAATCAGCGATGACTGCTGGTCGCCGGCAACACCGCAAATGAGCGGCGCGCCCGGCAGTGCCACGGCCGGACCGATTGCACCAGTTGAATCGACTATGCGCGGAATCATCCGTTCTGGGATGCGAAGGCGGTCCAGAACACGCTGATCTAACTGCTTTCCGTCCGAGGTCAACAGCCCCCAGATGCCGGCATTCGAAAGATCCGAGACATGTTCTGCACCCTCGGTTAGCTGGAAAATGATCCAGCTGTCTGGGGTTCCAAAGCACAGGTCACGCTCACGCTCTGGATCGACGGCGTCAAGAATGTTGGCAAGCTTCGTGGCCGACTGAGTGGGGGAAAAGTGAAAGCCTTCTGCGTTGAGTCCAAGGCAGTCACCGACAGTTCGCAGGTCCTGCCAACCTTGAGCAGGTGCTACTGGTAGCCCTGTCGAGCGGTCCCACACAATCGTGGTGGCTCGCTGATTGCTGATTCCGAGCCCCGCAACCTTTCCGAACTCCGCCAGGGTCTCACGGGCGCATTCCAAGGCAAGGTTCGCGTAGAGAAGGGCATCAAACTCAACGAGACCGGGAACGGGTGTGTCGGGCAGAGTTGCGCGATGGAACTCATGGGTAACGGAGGCATCTGGGTGGACGATTGCTGAACGCACCCCAGAAGTCCCAAGGTCCATCACCAGAATGCTCATTCGAACTCTCTTTCATTAGAACCGGAAAGCCCAGTAGCGCTAGCAGGAGCAGCAGAATCATTTTGACGAAGCCACCGGCGAGCGTACATGCCGCCGAGTGTCCCGCAGGTAGCCATAAAGAGTGCCAGAAGAGGGTATCCAAGCCAACCGATTGGTTTGTCGCCGAGCAATCGGATGATCACGCCGATGCTCTGCACAATCAGATAGGCGAGCGCAGAGGCAGCAGCGGCGTAGGGGAGTGGCGCCCGCGGCGAGAGCCGGATCACTGCCCAGCCGCCAGATGCACCGCCAAGCAAAATGAGCAGCCAGAAGATAATTGCTATAGGAGAGACCCCCGAGAGTTCACCGCTGCTGACGAGATACTGATTGAGTATCCCCACCGGAAGGACCACGACCAATGCAGTGATTGTGCCTCGCCAAAGTGCTTGCATTGGAGCGATCTCGGGTAGCACTAGGCCTGTTGGGCCAGATTCGTAACTGCCTTGTGGGCTGATCATTCTCCGAGCAGACCAATGCTTCCATAAGCCGATTTAAGGCCCATCTTGCCTGGGTTCATGATGCCCTTCGGGTCGAGGGATGCCTTGACAGATCGGAATACATCGAGACCGCCACCGAGTGCATCTGCAACAAATCGCGACCTATTTAGGCCGACCCCATGATGGTGAGAAAGTGAACCGCCATTTGCATGCACGGCGTGAGTCCCGGCATCCCAGAGTGAAACATAAAGTGCATCAACCTCGTCTGGAGAGGCAGGCGTTGAGCCATCCGCTGAAGCTGGCTGTGCTGCAAATGTGAAGTACAAGCAGGCACCGTCTAGGTAGCTATGGCTGCAGTGCGCCGAGACGGCTAGAACGCCTGGAACTGCTGAAATTGCGGCGATCACAGCTTGATGAACGCCGGAGAGCACGGACCAGCGCCCGGACACCTCGAGGGTGTCAACAAGCAGGCCGCGAGAGATGAGTTGTTCCAAAGCGGCCACGTCATTTCGCTTCGCTAGCCACACATCCAATAGTGCTGCGTCGAGGGGGCTGGCGTTGGCTGCTCGCGCCTCATCGGCGACCACGTTCATGACACCATCGATGATTGCTGGATCACCCTCGTCAAGGACCAGGACCACACACCTGCCATCGCCAAGGTGATAGTTGCGCTCAGACTCGATGCTGTCGTAGAGGCGCAGCACAGCTGGTGTTGCACCGCGTCGCATAATCCGTCGGCACATCTCAAGGCCTTCCTCGAAGGACGCAAGCGACCATGCGGATCGGCGATCCTCAGGCGGACTTGGATGAACTCGAAGGCGTGCGCTGGTGATGACCCCCAAGGTCCCCTCAGATCCGACAAACAGTTGAGTCAGGTCGGGGCCAGTTGCTGCGCGTGGGTAGCCGCCGGTGCTCAGAATGCGACCATCGGCTAAGGCAACATCGAGGCCTTGCACCATGTCCTCAATCTTTCCGTAGCGGGTGGACATTTGGCCTGCTCCGCGACACGCAACCCAGCCGCCGACTGTGGACAGGTTCATGGATTGCGGCCAGTGCCCGCAGGTCAGCGAATGCTTGGTGCGTAGCTCGTCTTCAAAGCGATCTCCGAACGTGCCGGGGAGGACTTCTACGGTGAGCGAGGTGTCGTCTACGTCAGTAATCCCGGTGAGTCCGCACATGTCGAGCAGGATTCCTCCGAACACGGGCACGGATGCGCCCAGAACTCCGGAGCGGCCACCTGCGGCAGTGACAGGCAAACCCCACTTGTTGCAAACGGCTAATAGTTCAGCCACTTCCTGAGCAGAGGTTGGTCGAGCAACTGCAGCAGCGCGTGATCCAACCTGGCCTTGCAGTGCCCAGGTCATAGCGAGGGGCCACCAGTCGCGGCTTGACTCGCCGATCACCTCGGGGTCCTCGGTCACATCCGGACAGCTTGATCGCAAGTCTCGAAGCACTGCTTCGGTGATACCCACACGTGAGCCCCGACGCTTTGAGGTTGCCTGTGCAGCGCTACCAGCGAGCGGGATTGGTGGCGTCGGTACTCCGGGGCCAAGATCGTTTCGATTCTCTGCACGTTCCTGCGTCATGGCATCCCCTTATTCGCCTTCATCGGCCTGTGCTGTGTTGTAGCAAGCCTGTGTCGCTACAGGTCTGCTGAACTGTGAAGCAGGCTACTGAGATGCGTCTCGGGCAGCGAGGCGGCTTGACGTTCGTGCTCAATCGAGGCGCAGTAGGAGTCAATATTCTCTTTGAGTGTTACGTCATCCCAATCAAGTTCCTCGGCCATGAGCGCAGCTACTGCAACGGCTGCATCGGCAGAATCATCTCGAGCGTAAATCCGCGCACGGGTGCGCCGGGACAGCACATCGTCTAGCGAGTTTGCCATCTCGTGTCGCACCGCAAATTGAACCTCTGCCTTGGTGTACGGCAGACCGGCCACAATGGTTTCTGCCAGCGTTGGATCCTGCTGAATCGCAGCCATCATCACCCGGGCTTCTCCGCCGTATCGATCGCCGAGATGCACTTGTAGCTCTGGGCTCACGTCGGGGTAGACCGACCGTGCCGAAGCAAGGGTGTCGTATCCGGCGGCACCGCGCAGCCGGAGCTTCTTGGTGCAGCTGCGGCCGATGCCTTCTGATCCGCCGTTGCGGGGCAGCACGTGCGCAATGACCTCGTCCACGGTGTCTGCTGCCATCTCGCGATAGGTGGTGAGCTTGCCGCCCGTAATGGTGACCATGCCCGACACGGAACGCGCAATGTTGTGCTTACGAGACAGATCGGCAGTTCGACCGCTAGCCGCCGCCTTCACGAGCGGGCGAAGCCCAGCCCAGGTACCCACGACTGCATCTCGCGTGATGGTGGTGGTGCACGAACCGTTCAAGGCACTCAGCAAATAGTCAATGTCTTCTGAGGTGCATTGTGGATCGTCAATGGGGCCGTCGTAATCGGTGTCGGTGGTGCCCACGTAGGTGAGGTCCCCGTAGGGAACGATAAAGACGGACCGGCGGTCGTTGGGGACGGGGATGACTGCAGCAACCTGGTTTCGAACAAGCTCCCAAGGAACAGTGATGTGGATTCCTTTGGCGGGCCGAATCGAATCAGGGTGTTTCCCTTCGTCCTGTGAGCGAACATCGTCAGACCATACGCCCGCAGCGTTGACCACCGAGCGGGTCTGGATGGTGAACTCCTCGCCATCTGCCATGACGCTGACACCGGTGACGCGTCCGCCCACGTCCTTCGCTACACCCGTTGCAGACACCTGGTTTGCAATGACTGCACCGTGTTCAAGGGCAGCGGTTCGCAGCAGCGCAACCACCAGGCGTGCATCGTCTGCAGCAGCATCGAAATAGAGATAGGCCGACACAAGTCGTTCTTGCGGAAGCGTGGGCATAAGGGCCAATGCCTCGGCCTTATCGAGTCGCTGATGCTTCTTTCCAATGCGCAACCCGCCCGTCAGGTCATATCCCCACATTGCCCCGCCGAGTAGGCGAGCAATCTTGGCCGGGATGATCCCGTTCTTTCCAAACATTGGAATCAGGAACGGCAGTGGTTTGACGAGGTGTGGGGCGTTTTGTAGCAGTCGTTGCCGTTCAGCGAGGGCTTCATAGACCAGGCCAATCTCACCCTGCTGCAGGTATCGCAAACCGCCATGGATGAGCTTCGATGACTTTGATGATGTGCCAGAGGCAAAGTCATCACGTTCTATCAGTGCAGCCCGTAGGCCTCGGGACGCAGCATCAAGCACCACACCAGCGCCGGTGACTCCACCTCCGATAACGACAAGATCAAAGGTTTCTGAACGCAGCGCCTCGAGAGAAGCAGCACGAATAAAGGGGCGAGTACTCACGTTTGGAGTGTAGATGGGGAGGCGGCCCATGACCTATCAGGGACACGAGAACTAGCGAATTTTGTTACTCACTTGGACATCAGGCGGCGA
>CAMDLX010000139.1 GCA_945901935.1 Bifidobacterium breve
CCTGATGGCCACTGGTAAAGCTTCGGTAGCGCTGAACTAGAGGTTTAGAGTCTCTGCGGGGAGAGAACGACGTTCATTCTCGTCTAGTTTCTTGTAGTCCGTCATTTGGAATTGTTCACAGTATTCGTCATCAATGTCTACCAAGGGACTGTTCCCTTGTACCTGGAGGAGCCTCGCTCATGGCCCACAACCCGCAGAACTATCTCGCTGTCATCAAGGTGGTGGGCATAGGTGGTGGTGGCTGCAATGCCGTCAACCGGATGATCGATGCTGGATTGAAGGGCGTGGAGTTCATCGCAATCAATACAGATGCTCAGGCGCTGTTGATGAGCGATGCTGACATCAAGTTGGATATCGGCCGCGAGCTAACTCGAGGTCTGGGAGCAGGATCGGACCCAGAGGTTGGCAGGCAAGCAGCCGAGGACCATCGCTCCGAGATCGAAGAAGTTCTACGCGGTGCAGACATGGTTTTTGTGACTGCTGGCGAAGGCGGCGGTACTGGCACTGGGGCTGCTCCGGTGGTGGCTGAGATCTCGAAGACCCAAGGTGCGCTGACCATTGCTGTGGTCACCCGGCCATTCATCTTCGAGGGTCGACGTCGCTCTGTTCAAGCTGATCAAGGCATCAGCCTGCTGAAAGAAAAAGTCGATACGCAGATTGTCATTCCAAATGATCGTTTGCTGACCGTGGCAAACGAGAAGACCTCGGTGCTCAATGCCTTCAAGATGGCCGATGAGGTCCTTCTGCAGGGTGTGCAGGGAATTACGGATCTGATCACAACCCCGGGATTGATTAACACTGACTTTGCCGACGTGAGAATGATCATGAGTGATGCTGGAAGCGCACTGATGGGAGTTGGCTACTCAACCGGCGAGGGACGTGCACTGCAAGCAGCCCGGCAGGCAATCTCCTCCCCGCTGCTCGAAGCTGCCATTGATGGTGCTCGAGGGATTCTGCTGAACATTTCGGGCGGATCCGATCTGACACTGTTCGAAGTCAACGAGGCGGCCTCAGTGATACACGAGGTTGCACACCCCGAGGCCAACATCATCTTTGGTGCAGTGATCGATGACGAGATGGGTGATGAGGTTCGCATCACAGTTGTGGCCGCCGGTTTTGAACGCTGGGACGAGAGTAAGAGCGGCCGCAAGCCTGAATCATCCTCCTCGCCTGGGGGATCCTCGGACTCTCGCGGCGCTGTCATTGCAGACGTGTTCGGCGATGACTCAGAAGACGATTCGCTCTTTGATGGCGATGATGACTTCGACGTTCCCTCATTCTTGAAGTAGCAACCATGGACGGATCCAAGAATCCGAGCCAGAAGGAATGCCTCCGGGCTTATTCAATCTTTACCTCTGCCGCTGACGGGGACTTTGCTGTTCCCGCACTACTGCACCCTCAGACCGTGCCGGCCCAACCTGCACTGTCGGAATCTGCTTTGGCCCAAGCTGAGCAGGACCAACTTGGTGCAGCAGATTCTCTTCATCAGCGTAGGAGCAGCATTGCTGCGGCTCCTTGGACTTGGCTGAGACAAGTTCACGGTGGGCGTGTTGTTGTGGTCGAGCAGCCGGGGGAGTTTGCCGGTGCAGAAGCTGATGCTGCGGTGACGGCGGTTTCGGACGCCGTGCTCTGCGTACAAACCGCTGATTGTGCCGGAGTTCTTTTTGCTGGATTTTCTGAACAAGAAACATCGACTCGCAGTGAAGAGAACTGCGTAGTTGCAGTGGGGGCAGCGCATGCAGGGTGGCGCGGGGTTGCTGCAGGAATTTTGCAATCCACAGTTGAGGCGCTGGTCAGTCTGGGAGCACAGCGCGTGGTCTGGGAACTTGGACCGTGTATATCTCCGGCGGCCTACGAGTTCGGAGAGATTGAGTTGGCGGCGTTGGTTGATCGCTACGGCGAGTCCCTGCGCGGCCGCACAGACTCGGGAGCGCCTGCGCTGGATTTACGTGCAGCAGTGCGCGCTGCGCTGAGTGAAACGCCAGCTGTGTACCAGGGTTCGCCCAGCATCCCGTGCACGGCAACAGACCCGGGATTCTTCTCTTGGCGAGCGCGCCAAGATTCGGGGCGGCAAACTTCGGCAATCTGGATGACAGCGAACAGCACACTTGAAACGACAGGTGTTCGCTGGTGACTTCGCCCGAGCAGGATCATGATGAGCTGGTCAGGCAGATAACCGATCGGGCTGCCCAGATTCAGGTCCGTATCGCAAACTGCACTGATCGCGATGTCAAGATTCTCTGCGTCAGCAAGGGGCATGACCTTGCGGTTAAGGCTGCGGCGTTCGCAGCTGGCTTCGCTGACCTCGGCGAAAACTATGCGCAGGAGTTGCTGGCGGGAGCAGCTGTGCTGGGGGCGGAAGCAGCTGTGCTGGGGGCGGGAGAAGCTGTGCTGGGGGCGGCAGCGAGCGGCTCGGCAAGTAGTCCAAGGTGGCACTTTATTGGCGGGCTGCAATCCAACAAGGTCCGCAGCTTGGCTGGCATTGTGTCACTCTGGCAGAGCGTGGATCGGCTGTCACTAGCTCGGGAAATTGCTGCTCGAGCGCCCGGTGCTCAGGTGCTGGTTCAACTCGACCTAGCGGGTATCTCTGGTCGATCTGGGGTCGCACCATCCCAGGCGGCTGAGCTGGTGAGAAACTGCTTGGATATGGGTCTTGATGTGCGAGGTCTGATGGGCGTGGGTGTGCCGGGCCCGCCCGAGGAATCCCGATCCGGGTTCCGCAGCTTGTCGGCGTTGGCTGACGAGTTGGCCTTGCCCGAACGCTCAATGGGCATGAGCAATGATTTAGAAGTTGCAGTTTCTGAAGGTTCGACCATGGTCAGAGTAGGATCTTCGCTACTTGGCCCACGGATAAGTCGGAACCCTGACTCCGCTGGCTGACCTGATCAACCACTCACGCACGTAACCACTCACTCACTGAACCACTCAAGCACTGAACCACTCACCCACAACTAGACTCGCTGACGAGGAGAATGACGATGTCGAACTGGATGAAAAATACCAAGACTTGGCTCGGACTTGGGAACGAGCCCTATTACGAGGATGAGTACGGCGATCCTGGGTCCGAGGATGAGTACGAGGACGCAGAGTACGAAGAGGATGACTTTGTTGAGCCAGAGCGTCAGCCGGCTCGCTCCTCCTCGCAAGGCCGAGGTGCTGTTCGGGCGGTGCCCAATCAACCGCGCACGAAAGAAGATTGGGAAGAGGGCGAGGGGGGAGTGCGAGTGATCACGTCGCCCTCGAGTGACCCGTCTTCGATCCGTGGAGTTGTTCGGCCTTTGCCAAGCTCGGCCAAGCCGCAGATTGTCTCGCCCACCGGGTTCAACGATGTGCAGCAGGTTGCCGACACCTTCAAGCGTGATCAGCCAGTGATTATGAACCTGCAGGGCGTCGACAAGGAACTCTCTCGTCGGCTCATCGATTTTGCTAGCGGACTTTGCTACGGCTTAGAAGGTGATATGGAACGAGTCTCGGACCAAATCTTCTTGCTGACCCCGCATGGTGCAGAGGTATCAGATGACGAGCGCCGTCGCATGCGAGACGGCGACCTTGGATCCGGCGACCGTTGAACGTAGCTGACCAAGCAAAATCGAATCTAAAGACTAGGTTTCGTATTGTGAAAGCGAAGCAGTGAAAGCGGACTTGTGGGAGATAGTTTTGTGAGGTCCGGCGTCTAGTGTTTTTGATTTGTATTGCCCTTCAACTGTTTATGATTCTGATCTTCGCTCGGGTGATCTTGAGTTGGTTTCCTCCAACTGGTGGGGTCATAGACCAGATCCAGAATCTGGTCTTCACCGCGACGGAATGGATTATGGGTCCTTTGCGCAGGGTCATCCCTCCAGTCCGCCTGGGTGCGGCGGCACTTGACCTGTCCCCGCTGATTGTCTTGCTGGGGATCACCGTCCTGCGAAGCATCCTTTGCTAACTAATTTTGCTGGGATTCGCATTACCAAACCCCAAGCGATTGGCGGGCTAATCTATTGGGTATGGATCTGACGCCGGAAACCTTTGAAAAAGTAACCTTCGACGAGAAGCGCGGAGGGTACAACGTTGATCAGGTTGAGAGATTCCTTGAGGAAACTGGGACTGAGTTTGCTCAGATGCTGGCTCGCTTCAACCACACCACCCAGCTCGCCGCTGCCGCAGAAGAACGTGCTGCTGCAGCCGAAGCCAGACTCGCTCAGGCCGATACCGTTCTTGCTGAAGCAACAGAGCGAGTACAGCGTGCAGAGCGTGCTGCTAGAGCGGCGCAACAACAGGCCGCCGAGGCTCAAGCCACAGCATCTGATGCCGTAGCTCGTGATGCTGCCTCCTCCTCGATTGCTCGTGCCAATGAGGACCAAGAAGTTGAGCAGGCCGCCAAGACCCTGCTGATGGCGCACCGCACGGCAGAGGCCACTGTCAATGAAGCCCGTGGTCAAGCGCAGTCTTTGCTTGAGGATGCCTCTTCCAAGGCAGAACGTCAGCAGGCAGAGTCCACAGCCCAAGCTGAGGAACTGGTTCGAGCTGCTCGGGTGAAAGCCGAAGAGGAGTACGCATCACGCCGGGCCGAGATGATTGCAGAGGTGAGCGCTCTGGAGTCTCGCAGAGCACAGCTTGAAGATGTGATGACCCAACTCGAGGCCCGTCTTGATGGCTACCGGTCAGAACTCTCTCGAACTGCCGAGGAACTCTCCTCCCTGGCAACTGACCCCGCGAAGCTTGGTCAGCGTCCAGGTTTGTCGATTCCCGCAGATGAAGTCCTCACTGCAGCAGAGAGTGCAACAGGCAAGCCTGCAGAGACAGAGGGGTTGCTCGAGTCAGATCCACTCTCCGGTGCAGAACCAACCGCTGTGGATGCTGCAGCTGAGCAGTATCTCGAAGGTGCAGAGGAGGAAAGTTCCGATTCCGGGCCAGCCGATTTCACCACAGGTGATTCTGGGACGCCGGATTCTGGCACACCGGACTCCTCTCAGAGTCAGGGCGGTGCGCAGCCATTTGGTGACTCCTCCGCTTCAGATGAGTACCTAGACCTGACCGCTGGTTCCGAGACCTCGACTAGTGGCGATGGCGCTGCAGACACCTGGGGACCGGGGAGTTGGTCACGAGTTGAGTCTGACCTGCCGCCCCAAACGGAAGACTCCATGCGCTCGAGTGATTCAATTTCCACGACTGCCGCTACCTCAACCGTTGGCGCAGTCCCCATGCAGGCGTCAGTTTCGCTGCTTGATGCCGAGACCAAAGTGACTGATAGTCCTCTGGACGAGCAGATTCCCGAGGTATCTCTTGCTTGGGAGTCTGAGGAAGAACTGACTGACAGTCGTCCAACGCAGGCAGTGGACGCAGTGAGTAGCGCGGATCAGCCCAAGGATCGCTTCATGCAAGAGCTCGACGATGCAGTGAATGACACTGGTGTCGCCGGCCCAGAAACTGCTGGCGATGAGGCGATGACTGCATTTTTTGAAGGAAACAGCGATTCAAAAGCCCGAAGGTTCGGTTGGCGTCGCTGACTTTTTGCTAGCTAAATGCAATTCTGGAAGACGAAGTGCGGCTACCCGGCTAGTCTGCTCGCACTATTCGACCGCGTGAACACTCGTTCCCCGAATAGCTGAGGAGACTGAACACATGGCTGTGAAGCGTTCTGCAGCAACACCCAATAAGGCTGCGCCAGCGAAGAAGGCTGCGCCGGTCAAGAAGGCTGCGCCGGTCAAGAAGGCTGCGCCGGTCAAGAAGGCTGCGCCGGTCAAGAAGGCTGCGCCGGTGAAGAAGGCTGCGCCGGTGAAGAAGGCTGCGCCGGTGAAGAAGGCTGCGCCGGTGAAGAAG
>CAMDLX010000140.1 GCA_945901935.1 Bifidobacterium breve
AGAGTCCGGCAATAACAAATCCTAGGTTTTTTGTCCGTGTCAACCTAACCTTGAAAGGTCTTGTAAAGATTTCAACTGGTCGTGACCCGAGGATCCTTGCTCGAGCCGAGTGTTTTTGAGATAAAGGGGTAGCAGGTGGGTTCGGAAGAAGTGCCAGAATTCTTGATGGATGAGATGGCTCTCATCACTCATATTTTGGACCACAGCACCGAAGCCGCCATCGTCCTCGATCCGCTCCTTGGAATCTGTTACGCGACTGCATCTTGCACGCAAGTTCTCGGTAAGGCCCCGTCCGAGCTCTTTGGAGCCGCAGCTAAGTCCTTCGTTCACGAGAGCGACGTGGCCCGCGCCATCGAGGCCCGCGTTGCAGCGCTATCAGTGGGCCATAGCGGCCCGATTGACCTTCGGGGGCTTCACGGAGATGGCGAGTACCACTGGTTCGAGGCTGAGTGGTGGAGGTTCGATGAGCCAGGCTCTGGCCGTCAACGAGTAGTTCTGCACCTCAGAGATATTGACCATCGCATCAAGACCGTTGAGGCCCTCAGCGTGAGCCAAGCCCTGCAGGATCGTCTCTTGCAATACGGGGCTGGGGTCACTGCCATTCTGAGTCAGAACTCTGGTTTTTTGAGTTACGTCAGTCCGTCGATCCACCACGTTCTTGGTTGGTCGCAGGATCAAATCTCAGAGATTCCAATGAGTCGCTTCATCCACCCTGATGACTCCACTGCATTCGAACAGATCCAGAGTCAGGTTCTGGAGATGCCGAATGGTCGGGCGCAGATTGAACTGCGATGCCGCCATAAAAGCGGTGCTTGGCGGGTGGTGGAACTCACGTTAGAAAATCTTATTTCAGAGGATGCAGAATCGGGCCTGCTCTTTTATATCTACGACGTCACGGATAGGCGACGAGCCGTGGACGAACTCACCAGGCAGCAGCGAACAGACTCCTTAACTGGGCTAGCAAATCGCTACCTTCTGCTTGATCGAATCTCGATTGGACTTGAGGGTGAAGATCAGGGCGCGTCAAACATGGTCCTCTTGAAATGCGATATTGATCGCTTCGGCATGTTCAACGATGCCCTTGGCCAAGATGTGGGTGATGACCTGCTGCGGGAGTTTGCACGCCGCCTTCGGTCGCTGGCTCGACGACTGCGGAGTCTTCGCAATGCCGAGGTCACAGTTGCTCGCCTAGCGGGCGACGAGTTCGCTCTACTGGTGTCTTGCGCGGACCAAGAGACCCGCCCGGCAGAGGTAGTAGAAGAACTTCGACAGATGCTCTTGGAGCCGTTCAAGCTCCAGGGAACGGAGCATGCAGTGACCGTCTGCGTGGGCGTGGCCGTAGCGGAGATGGACAGTACGGCTGAGGAAATGGCTCGTGATGCCAGCGCAGCTATGCATTTCGCCAAGAGCACTGGCGCCAATCAAGTCTCGTATTTCAATAGGCGAGTCCGCGAGGCTGCTATTGAGCGACTCGAGACTCAGAGCGATCTTGTGCGAGCAATCGATCGTGATGAGCTTGTTTTGCACTTCCAGCCTGCCTATGACACTCGCACAGGCTTGCTCGAGTCAACAGAGGCTCTGGTGCGTTGGCAGCACCCCGAGCGGGGACTGCTCGGTCCCGGATATTTCGTTCCGGACGCAGAGTCTTCAAATCGCATTGTTGAGCTTGGGCAGTGGGTGATAGACCACGCTGCCCAAACAGCTGTGGCCTGGAACTTTGATGACCCGAGCATGCCTCGCAAGATGTGGGTCAACGTCTCGGCCTTGCAGTTGCAGTCAGCGGCCTTTGCTGAGAACCTCGCCGAGTCTCTGAGGTCAGCTGGTCTAGCGCCCTCAGCTTTTGGGATTGAGGTAACTGAGTCGGTGTTGTTGGTATCTGATCCGCAAATCTCAAAAACGCTGGACGATGTCCACGAGAGCGGATGCTCAATAGCTTTGGATGACTTTGGGACCGGATACTCCTCGCTGACCTATCTGCAGCGATACAACGTTGATGCCATAAAGATTGATCAATCCTTTGTGGCTGGACTTACCTCTGACGCAGACGATGCCAGCATTGTGGTTGCAGTGAACAGCTTGGGCCGCTCACTCAACCTGTCTGTCATTGCCGAAGGGGTAGAGACAGCGGGTCAGCTTGACGCTCTGATCTCTATGGGATGCACGTTGGTGAGCGGGTTCGGACTTTGCCGTCCAATTCCAGAGGCTGAACTCACACCGCTGCTAAACGTACCCCTCGAGGCACGCAGAATAGAGATCGACCTGACCGATCAGAGCACTGCAAACCGCTAGTCAAGCACTGCAAGCTCTATCGGGTGTCATGACCACGCTGCAGATATTTCCCCTTGGCAGGGCTGCTCAGCTGTGCTTTACTCGTCCTTGCGCTCAGCACCTCCGGTGTTGCTGGGGAGAGCGTGTCCCGAAGGATGAGACACGTTGGCGTTACTCGAAACCACATTTTCAGAAGTAGGCCCAGATACGCAGCTTGAGCGGCAGTCTGCCGAATTTGCGGCACGGATGTTTGACCCTGAGCGTCTTGACCCGGATCTGACATCACAAATTGTGTCCTCGAGCGATCCCCTATGGGACCCTGCGGAGCGGTTCGTCTACTCACTGTTCCGGCTGTCCGGTTTCTGCGCTGAGTCACCTAGGGAATGGGTGGAAGAGACCCAGCCATGGCGAGAGAAAAGTCGCTTGCATGTCATCACCGAGCATGGGGACATCGTCACAGGCGTGGCTCGAACGATGATCGGCACCTATCAAGATCTGCCCGTTAGTCAGTTCACCCCCACGATCCCCATTCCTGATGGGCCGCTCTGCGAAATTGGTTCCTTGGCAGTACGACCGACTCAGCGTGGGCTCGGTGTTGCCAACGAACTGCACCGAACGGCATTCCAATATGGGATTCGCCAAGGTGTTCAAGGGTTCGTGTTTCTTATTGACCAATGGATGTTTGAGTTTTTTGAGTCCCAGTACGGGCTTCCGGTTGTCGCTTTAGCTCCCCCGAGAGAATTTATGGGTGGCACTGTGGTTCCCACGGCAATGTGGCTGCCGGAAATGATGCAACAACTGGTGAGAACCAGGCCCAACGTCTTCAAGTGGTCAGTCGAGGGCTTTGATGCTGAGACCATCGCCAAACTCGACCTGCCGATCCTTCTTGACTGACATCCAGCGCCGAGGATCACTGGCAGCGGCGGCTGACTGACATAGATTTCTTGAGGTATAAGCCTCATAACGTCA
The DNA here is from genome assembly GCA_945901935.1 of Bifidobacterium breve. Lineage (GTDB taxonomy): Bacteria > Actinomycetota > Acidimicrobiia > Acidimicrobiales > Microtrichaceae > IMCC26207. The sequence goes on from CAMDLX010000140.1 coordinate 3,238, forward strand.
TGTTGCAGGGAAGAGACCAATGCGGGATAAGCGAGACTCCCCTATCCTCAGCGAAATCACCTCACTTGGGGGATTTGGGCGCGCTTGGTCGGTGGGGATCATCCTGTTCTCTGCCGCTAGGGCTCTGTTGGCATGGCCGGCACTGGGGCGATACGGGGTGAATCCGTGGCTTTTCCTAGGCCTAGACCTGTTAACGGCACCCCCCTACGGAATTAGCCAGGCAGTGACTGTAAAGATCCTGAGGGACCCTACGCGCCCACCACGAGATGCCTTTGGCTGGGGAACTGTCGTGGTAGCGATGTTTCTGGCCCCATACGCCTACATTTTCTTGGTATCGGGAGAAATGCCCGCTCTGGCATATGCCGGACTCCTTGCATGGATTCTGCTGTTCGGATCTCTAGCAGTGTTTCGCATGGTCCGTCAGGTTCGAGCACCTGTTGCCACCGTCGATGAAGGAACAGCTCCGGAAACAAATCTGAGTCCCCCACGCAGCGCAGCCGAAGCAGGGAACTGAAGCAACTCACAATTTTCTCTAATTCCTCAACAACGCTCCCGAACTGCCGAAAGGCAGGACACTACAAACAGCGTCGAGGAATTGATGTCGGGCAACATCCCCAGAATGAAACCCATCCGTGGAAAGGCGAGCGAGCGCTCGGTGCTGCGCCGTTACCTCATTGGCAGCGCGGTCTGGGCAGTCCTTTTTCTGGCGATGCCAACAGCACTAAAGCCAGTGTGGTACTCACTATTTGGCTGGACATCGGTAGTCGTTGCTGGGATCCGAGTGAGAAAGCTCCCGGCAAATATCCGCAAACCGGCAAGCCTCATCATTGTCGCCGGCGCCCTAGCCCTAGCTGGGGGAATCGTACGATTTGTTGATAGCGAGATTCGCGGGATCGATTACCCGTTCCCATCATTCGCTGATGCGTTCAGCTTTGTTTCGGTTGGACTGTTTCTGGTTGCAATCCTCTCAATCGTCAAGACTCGAGTCGAGCGAATCACGCTCGATCCGCTCCTCGATGCAATCATTGGAGGTGTCGCTGTCGCTTTGCTGCAGTGGACCCTGGTGCTCCTGCCGTATCTGCAGAGCAGCACAGCACCACTGGCTCACAAGCTGACCAACTGTGTCTACGCTGCGCTGTCTCTCTTGTTGGTAGTAGCGGCGCTACTTGCCCTTGTTTCTGGGGCGCAGCGATCCGTCAGCAACCGATTACTAGCTGCTGGACTAGTCGCAACATTTGCACTCGATCTCGTGGCGACTCTCGTAACCGCTGGTCGGCTTGGAACTGAAGCACGCCTGTACGTTGCTCCCCTAGCCTTCATTTTTGCAGTAGCAGGATTGCTACACCCGTCTGTGATTCTGCTCACCTCTCGGCCCTCTGACCCGACGCTGCTGCGAAGACTCACCAATCGCAGAATCAGCATTCTTGCTCTGGCCTTGCTGACTCCACCTGTCCTGATTCTTGTTGAGCTGCTCGCAGGCAAGACCTCCGGTCTCGCACTTCCAGCACTGGCAGCACTGGCGCTTGCACCTCTAGTAGTGACACGACTCGGAAGGCTGGTTCGCCAGAATGAGCTCTTGGCGGAAACAGAGGAATCGCTCCGCCACGTGGGAGAGCGACTCGTCGGGGCCGAGACCACTCAGGACATCATCCATGTGATCACTGTGGGTGCCGAGCAGGTACTAGGGAAGAACTTCCTGAGTGCTGAGCTGCGGACCGAGTTCACCCTTGATTCCACGAGCCCTCAACAACTCTCGGCAGCTGCGAACTTCTTCCTCGATGATGCTTCTGAGCTAGCTGATGGCCAACATGGCCTTCCCTCCGCTGGCCAGCTGCAAGCTCACCCCGGCCCAGACGGAAGCATTATCAACGTTGGGGCTGTCAGGATCCGGCCTGATCTTCGGGCCGCCTTCCTTGTGCGTTCCAAGCATGCCTTGAGCGATGTTGAACACAATGCCGTACTCGCACTCTGTCGCGAATCGGCGATTGCCTTCCGGTCTGTGGATCTCACTGAGCAGCAGGTCCTACAACGGAGCGAGGAGAGGTTCGGGGCTCTGATTGACAACTCCTCCGATATTGTTCTCGTACTTCAGGAAGATTTGAGTTGTAGCTATATCTCGCCGGTCGCAGCACGACTACTGGGCTATCCAGCAATCAGCTTTAAGGAGTTCGATCTGCTCGCGCTAGTCCATCGTGACGACCGCAGTGCAGCACTCTCTCTGATCAAGCATGCAAAGCAGGGTTCCTCCGAGACCAGCGAAGTTCGTTTACGCCATTTCGCTGGCACATACGCCTGGTTTGAAATTGGTGGTACCGATCTCAGCGAGGATCCGAGTATCAACGGCCTTGTCCTGAATGCTCGCGAAATCGGAGACCGAAAAATGGCCGAGGAGCGCTTATTGCATTCCGAAGCCCGATTTAAGGCCCTGGTACAAAACTCGACTGACCTAGTCATCGTGCTCGACCCGTGTGGTTCGATTCGCTACGCAAGCCCCTCAGTAGAGGCTGCTGTGGAGTTG
>CAMDLX010000141.1 GCA_945901935.1 Bifidobacterium breve
CGACGCTCAACGCGCCGAGCAGCCTTTGATGCCCCGGTTCAATTCCACGAACACACAACTCAGCGCTGAGCGCTCTGCGCTGTGCAGTGCCCACTAGGGGGTGTAGGTGGCCAGTCCAGAGATTGCTAGACGCGGCACGTTGTCAGAGAAGTCTGGCTGCCAGGCCCAACCCTCGACCGAACCCTCAGCTAGCGGTCCGTCTGCAGCACCAACTGGTGAATAGCCCCAGGCTGCTGAACGGTCCGCGGCGCTGTAGTAGCCCCAGTATCCGCCGGTCTCCCAACAAAACGGGAAACCTTGCGCTGGTTGTGCATTGATAGTGCACACTGCACCTGGGTAGGTCGGCACCTCTGTTTGGGAAAATCCAGCGGCAGCTAGTGCAGATAACCCGCTTGTCTGCGGGCCTGCCGCGCAAGCAACAACAATTGAGTTGTTCAGGGCCGTGTAGTCGACCACTACGGTCACGCCCGAGTCAGCCGGGCAGGCCTGTCCAGTAATGGTTGGGCCCGAGGGTGGAGTTGGAGGCGGTACGCATGCAGACGCAAGCGCAACACAACCGATCATGACAGGAAGAAGAACTCTCGTCCGGAGCTTTCCCTTTTGTAACAGCCTCTTATGAAGGAACATTGCATCGCCTTTCTTAGGCGAGGATCCGACCTTCCCCCGAGAACACAACCAGCATTTTCTGCACGGCAAAAAGCCGGTTGTGATTCGAGCTCGTGTTCCGCAATCCTCGACGGTTGGTTCAAGCTGTACATCCCTGAATAGGCATTCCGACTTGTTGAGAATCTTCGAAAAGGTTCTCAACCCACGGTTGCGGGACAGCGCCGGAGTTTGACCGGCTTCCCCCACTCAGGAACAGAACAGACCCTAGCCGAAGATAGAACTGAAGCCTGCTTGGGCTGCTTCGTAACCGCCGGACTGCTGAACAAAAGCTGCCGAGCCACCAAGTTGGGAAGCCAAGTATCGCCCGCCAGCGCGCCCCCACTCTTGATGCACCCAACGATCAAAGAAATACGCCTCACGGGTTGTAAGGCCACTACCACCGGGTTGCTGAATCTGCCCGAGCATCTCTGCTTCGAGTTCGCTCAGTCCAGCCCCCGTCAGGGCACTGGTTTGAAAGATCGGTAGGTCTTCTGATTCAAAGGGCCGTGCCAGCCACAGACTTGAGCGCAAGTGGTGATAGCTCGTCAGCGCAGTTGGCTCATCGGATTTATTCAGAATGAATGCATGCGGTATCTCAATAATCCCTGCCTTGAGGAACTGGACCTCATCGCCACCAAGTGGTTGCAGGACCAAGTACACCCGATCTGCAAGATGGCGAATATCCGCCTCACTTTGACCGATACCAACCGTTTCGATCATCACACAGTCGAACAACCTCGTGAGCAGCCGACAGACTTGAAAGCTAGAAGGACCAAGTCCGCCAAGATCCGTCTGTGAAGCTTGGCTCCGAAAGAACATTCGATTCTCGGAGGGCAAGTACCGCATCCGGGTTCGATCACCTAAGAGCGCACCCCCCGAAACCTGACTAGAGGGATCTACGGCGAGCACGGCAATCGACAGCGAGGAATGAGCAGCGAGCAGGTCAACGGTTATGCGCGACAACAACGATGACTTGCCTGATCCCGGCGTGCCAGTGAGCCCCAGAATGGTTCCGGATGTCGGCTCTGGCCTTGCATCGAGCAGACCCAAGGCCTGCGAGCGAAGCTCAGCAGTGCCCAATCGGTCATCCTCAAACAAACTAATCAGACGGCTGACGGCCATCTTGTCTAGCTGCTGAGCCTCGTGAACGAGCCTTGGCAGGTCTAGTTCGATCGAGTCCAAAGATGCCACAGTGCGCTGCCGTTCTACTCGGCGTCTTGGTTGGCTTCGATCACCTCAGTGATCGATTCCATGATGTCGATGAGTTCGTAATCAGATGGCGTAAAGACCCGCTTCACGCCAAGGCCAAACAGCACTTCAAAGTCATCCGGCGGAATGATTCCGCCAACTACTACTGCGATTCGAGAACCTGCTCCGTACTCTGCGAGCTTGTCCATCATTTGCTGGGTCAGTTCCACATGCGAGCCGCTCAGCACCGAAGCGCCAATCACATCGGCATCCTCTTCTACTGCTGACTGCACAATCTCATCTGGGCTCAGTCGAATACCCGAATAGATCACGTCGAATCCAACGTGTCGCGCAGAGACAGCAATCACCTCGGCACCATTCGAGTGCCCGTCAAGGCCAGGCTTGCCGACAACGATACGTGGGCGATGCCCCAGTTTCTGAGCTAGCAGGTCGATGCGGGATCGAAGAGCATCCACCCGCTCGCCATCAAGAGAAAGCTTCTGCCCGTCCACGCCTGTAGCCGGACGGTACTCACCGAAGACTTCACGCAGGGCTCCGGCCCATTCCCCAGTGGTCACTCGTGCAAGTGCGCATTCAATCGAGGGCTCCATCATGGATGCTCCGCTGCGCGCTGCCTCTTGCAACACTGCAATCGCTGCTGCTGCGCGCTCGGGATCTCGAGCAGCCCGTGTTGCATTCAAACTGGCGATCGTGTCGCGAGCAGAGGATTCGTCGACCTTGAAAATTCCGCCGTCCTCACCGCCAACTAACGGAGACGGGATTCCTTCGGTCCACCTGTTCAGCCCAACAACAATCTGTTCGCCGGTGTTGATAGCGCTCATACGCTCAGACATTGACCGCACGAGAGCAGACTTCATGTAGCCAGAGTCAATAGCGGCAATGACTCCACCCATTCCCAAGATCCGGTCGATCTCTTCGCGAGCTTGGGCTTTGAGATCATCAACCTTGGAACGCACCACAACGGAGCCTTCAAAGATGTCGGGGTACTCAAGCAGGTCAGTCTCATAAGCCAGAATCTGCTGAAGCCGAAGCGACCATTGCTGGTCCCAAGGCCGCGGTAGCGACAGCGCCTCGTTCCAAGCGGGAAGTTGAACAGCACGCGCTCTGGCATCGCGGCTCAGGGTCACTCCAAGAGTCTCGATCAGGATTCGCCACGCGTTGTTCTCCGGCTGGCTTTCGGTCAGTCCCAGCGAGTTCACCTGGACTCCGTAGCGAAAGCGCCGGTACTTCTCATTTTTCACACCAAATCGATCCTTGGTGTACTCATCCCACAACTCACCAAAGGCGCGCATCTTGCACATCTCTTCGACAAAGCGGATTCCTGCGTTGACAAAGAAACTGATTCGCCCAACGGACCGTTCAAACTGCTCATCATCGAACTGGCCCCGCTCCTTGAGCAGGTCCAAAAGGCTGATGGCATTTGCAAGAGCGAAGGCCAATTCCTGAGCAGGGGTAGCCGCTGCTTCTTGCAGGTGATACGAGCAAATGTTCGAGGCGTTCCAAGCGGGAATCTCTTCTAAGCAAAACTCGTACATCTCGGCGATGATTCTCTGGCTCTGCTCGGGAGGAAAAATGTAGGTACCTCTCGCCAAATATTCCTTGATCAGATCATTCTGAGTAGTGCCATTCAGATCGGCTATGTCTACGCCGCGCTCACGAGCGAGCCCCACATACAAAGCGAGTAACCACATGGCGGTGCCATTGATGGTCATCGAGGTGTTCATCTGTTCGATCGGAATCTCATCAAACAGAATGTGCATATCGTCTAGGGAGTTAATGGGAACCCCGACCTTGCCGATTTCTGGGCGGGCAATCGGGTCATCTGAGTCGTAGCCGCATTGCGTTGGCAGGTCGAACGCTATCGAGAGCCCTGTCTGGCCTTTAGCTAGGTTGGACCGATACAGCTCATTCGAGGCCTTCGGGCTGGAATGTCCGGAATACGTGCGGATAATCCATGGCCGGTCTCGAACAGCATTGCCCTGCTCATCAGAAATCAGGTGTGCGTCCGTATTGCGATGCGGCTCAGCTTGACTCATGGGCCTCATCCTACGGGGTTAGCCGCGAACTACGGGAACTGGACTATCGATTCGGAGGGTTCCGTCGGCATGAGCCTCGACTGTTATAAACCCGTGCGGAGTTGGAACGGTTGCTCTCGCCCATTCCAAGTCTCCGAGCGCTGGAACTACTCGAACTGCCGCGTACCCCGGCTCGGCTGGGGAAATCCCAAGCACGTGCACAATCAGGTCTCGCGTGGGAGTCGAGGACCATCCATGGCAACGCGTTCCACCGACCCAGCACTCCGGCCAGGTGGTTTCGCCGGCATCAATAAAGACTTTCCAGTTCCGACAGAGACCAGAAATCAGATCAGCGCGTCCCGCCTTTGCCAGAGCATCATGCACGACGTACTGGTAGAAGGGCTCAGCCTCGACCATCTCGTTGAGCGCGTCCCAAGGTGGTTCAGCTGGGTAGCCATTCATGAGGAACATAAATCCCTGGCCGTCGCCATCAACAGTCAGTCGGTCCATCACGAAGGAGTGACGTATCAACTTGGATGTATCGGTTATTCCAGCCACTACACGGCTCAGACGGTCTTGCGGAACCAGACCTGCAACGATTGCTGCCGCACCAGGGTGTTGCGCTGCCTCGGGCTTAGGCTCACCATCAACGATGTGATCGATGTAGACCCCTCGGCGTTCGTCCCAGAAAACCTCGAATGCAGCACAGATACCGGCATGACGGCCGCGGGCCCAGGAAGCATTTGCGGCATTGCCAACCCAATCGCTCATCTCTGCAAACTCATCAAGGCCACGAGCCCAAATTGCATTTGTCGTTGACGAACAACCGTTCATATAGACACTCGCCCAGTCGGTGAGCGGCCAACCGGTGACATCCTGAAGCAGATCATCCGGGCCAAGAAAGGACTCAAACCAGCGCAACACGCGCTCCGCCACGGGCAGGTACTCCGCTACGAGTTCAGTGTCTCCTGTGTAGCGATACAAGTTAAAGAGTGAGTGGATCCAATGCAGCGCCCAGTCAGGAATGTACATACGATCATCAGCTGAGAAGTCCGAGGCCGCCGCCATTGCCAACATGCCATCTGGTCGAGAGTGGGTAGCAAGCTGCGGATGCCAAATCGGCATTGACCAGTCCGGATTCGACACCAGATCCACCATCTGATGCACCACCGAGTCGCCGGTCCACGCTCGCTGCTCACGAGTCGGACAATCAACATATGCGTCAAGCGCGCACAGATCTACAGTGCGCAAACCAATCTCATGAATCTGATTGAGGAGCGGGTCTGAACACTCGAATGAGGCACCCGCAGGACGCGGCCGATGCTGCTCGGCGATCGAAACCTCAAGGCTCAGAGCAGCAGTCGTCGAAGAGGTATCTGAAGTTGCAGAAGCAGATGTCTGTGGTGCCCGTAGGGCCACATCAAGGAATCGTGTTCCGATGATGTCCAGCGACTCAAAGGACTCAGTACTGCCGCCCCTGCAGACGTAGCGCAGACCAGCATGTTGGCCCAGGGTCACGAGGTTGCCATCTTCGCCTCGGTGTTCCGATGCAGCGATGTCGATTGTGGTGCCGGGTTGAGCACTCTTGACTCGCAAGTTGACTAGGCCTGCAGCAATGTGGCCCAGATCGAACTGTCGAATCTCAATTCCCTGCAGCGAGGCTCTGGGCTCTTCCAAGCGGGGAGTCTCCTGGTCTTGCAAAACTTGCTGTACTGGGTCCGCTTGCAGCGCCGCACCCTCTACCCAAACCGTTGACTCATGACTGGCCACGTGCTCGGCGCCACCTTGAAATTCGAGGCGTACAGGCGTCCGGAGCATGCCAAAGGGGGAGCTCGGCGGGGAGATCCTTCCGTCTGCCCCAGTGTGCATTGGGGTGATTTCAAA
>CAMDLX010000142.1 GCA_945901935.1 Bifidobacterium breve
AGATCAGCTGTGCTCCGAAATCTTTGAGGTTCAGGAACCTCTTCTATCGCTACCGATTCGATAGACCACTCTGGGCGGCCGCGCTCGGTTCCGGCGACCACGGGTGCAGAATTCACACTGTGAGTATTGCGCAGCACAGTGCGCAAGGAAGAACACTTCCATGTCTGGAAAGAAGAAATTGATGTCGCAGTTTCGGCGAATTGAGCCAGGCCCTGGCCAAGAATCAGTTTGGGACTACCCGCGCCCACCCAGAGTTGCGCCAAGTACTGCCCTCATTCGAGTGGAGTTTGCTGGAGTACTTATTGCCTCGACAACGAGTGCATACCGGGTGCTCGAAACGAGTCAGCCTCCCGCCTATTACCTGCCCCTCGCAGATATTTCGCCCGATGTCCTGCGGCCAACCGAAGGGCAATCTTTCTGCGAGTGGAAAGGGATCGCCTCATATTTTGACATCGTGGTTGGCGCAGCTGTTTCACCTTCTGCGGCTTGGTACTACCCGAATCCAACTCCCGAGTTTAAAGCGATTGCAGATCATGTTGCGTTCTACCCCCGCCGGGTCGACTCATGCTGGGTGGATGATGAGCGCGTTGAACAAAACGAGGGGGATTTCTACGGTGGATGGATCACATCTGCAGTCGTGGGCCCGTTCAAAGGCGCCCCCGGCTCAAGCCACTGGTAATGCCTTAGCAGCGCGCCATTTCAGAATGTTCGAGCACCCCTGCGAATTCCAGGGCAACTCGCAGCCCTGCATCGAGGTGTTCCACCTCGGCTTGTGTCTTGGAGGTGCCCACAGAGTCGCCCGTGTAGGCACGAGCCTCTTGTCGCACCTCGATAAGTGAGCGTGTATCGCCGTTTGTTCCGCTCAAGTAGCGAATATTCAAATCGAAGGAATAACTCTGGGCAATGCCACCGGCCATGAAATGAAGCGCCCGTGATCCCTTTCGGGCGGTGCCATCCCATTCGTGATCCCATTCCGGCGAATAGCCCTCGGTGCTTAAGAAAGAAGCAGTGAGCAGTCGGGCAGAAGTGGGCTCGGCACGAACAGTGAAGATCGATGTGGTGCGCATCGGCGGAGTCCTAGAGGGTTACAGGTGACAAGTGAGAGAGCAGAATCAGACCAATAACCCGAACTGCCGTAGTTTGATCGTAACGAGTGGAGAGCAATTCTCCACGCATGCTCAAGGGGAGAGATATCTATGACTGAGTTCGATAACTCAACACCGTTCTTCGGCGAGATTTCCGACCCCGTCAGGCCTGCAGGTGTCGCAAGCCAAACCGCAAACAGCTTGGGCTATCGGGTCTATGACCCGGACCGACTGGTGGCCGGCAAGCGCATGGAGGATCACCTGCGCATTGCGGTGTGTTACTGGCACAGCTTTTGTTGGCCCGGCAGTGACGTCTTTGGCGTAGGCACCTTTGACCGACCATGGCTTGATGCACCTGCCGACGCTACCGAGGCAGCCTGCGCAAAACAGGATGCAGCCTTTGAGTTCTTCACAAAACTTGGAACACCGTTTTTCTGCTTTCACGACCTCGATATGGCGCCAGCAGGCGACACACTTAGGGAGTCTCGCTCCAACCTTGACTTCATGGTGGATCGCGCTGGGCTCAAGATGGAAGAGAGTGGCGTTCGCTTGCTCTGGGGAACCGCCAACTTGTTTTCGCATCCGCGCTACGCCGCTGGCGCAGCGACAAACCCTGACCCAGAAGTGTTCGCCTATGCCGCTGCGCAGGTTCGTGACGCTCTTGAGGCAACGCACCGCCTAGATGGCCAAAATTACGTGCTCTGGGGCGGACGCGAAGGGTACGAGACCCTGCTGAACACTCGTCTGCGGCAAGAGGGGGATCAGCTAGCCAGATTCCTGACTCTGGTTGCTGAGCACAAGCGTTCCATTGGCTTTACCGGCGCGCTGCTGATTGAACCCAAGCCGCAAGAACCCACAAAACACCAATACGATTACGACTGCTCTGCAGTGCACGGGTTTTTAGAACGCTACGACTTGATGGGTGAGTATCAGGTCAACATTGAGGCAAACCATGCCACCCTCGCTGGCCATAGTTTTCACCACGAAGTTGCCTACGCACTCGAGAACGGCATATTCGGCAGCGTTGACGCCAACCGAGGCGATGCACAAAACGGTTGGGATACTGATCAGTTTCCGAACTCGGTTGAGGAACTCTCGCTGGTGATGTACGAGATTATTCAAGCCGGAGGATTTACCACTGGTGGCTTCAACTTTGACACCAAGTTGCGCCGACAGAGCATGGACCGAACTGACCTGTTCCATGGCCACATCGGCGGTATCGATACGCTTGCTCAGGCGCTGCTTGTGGCTGATGCGCTCGTGCAGGACGGTTGTATCGAGCAGCATCGAAGTGGCCGCTATGCCGGGTGGCAGGATGAGCTTGGAGCGGAGATTCTGAGTTCCGCTTCGACTCTGACCGAACTCGCAGACCGGGCAACTTCAGCGGAGCTTGACCCCACTCCCACCTCTGGCAGGCAGGAGTTCTTAGAAAACGAGGTCAATCGCGTTCTCTGGTCTGCCCCGTGAGTTCTGATGCTGTGGTGGCTGGAGTTGACTCTTCGACTCAATCAACCAAGGTTGAACTCCGAAGGGCTGATTCGGGTGAACTGCTCGGATCTGGGTCTGCTCCGCATACCGAGGTTGTTCCACCCGTAGCGGAACAAGACCCCGAGGTTTGGTTGGCAGCGTTTCATCAGGCGTTCGCACAGGCCAAACACCAGGCCGCTCAAGATGGGCAGTCAGTGGAGGTCTCTGCGATCTCAGTCGCCGGGCAGCAACACGGCATGGTCTGCTTGGATGCGCAAGATCACGTGATTCGGCCTGCAAAACTTTGGTGCGATACCAGCAGCGCAGCAGATGCCGACTGGTTACTCGAGCAACTGCCAGGAGGTGCCAGTGGGTTTGCTCAAGCCTGCGGCTCGGTGCCCGTTGCAGCCTTCACCATCAGCAAGCTCTCTTGGTTGCAACGCAACGAACCCGACTCATGGCAGCGGCTGAGCACTGTTCTACTCCCCCATGACTGGATGACTTTTGCCCTGACGAACAACAAGGTGACAGACCGAGGGGATGCATCTGGAACGGGCTACTGGTCGCCGAAGACAAACGAGTACTGCTGGGATTTGCTCCGAATTGTGGACAGTTCTTTCGACTGGGAACAGATGCTGCCGCGAGTGCTCGGGCCGATTGAACCCGCAGGCGAATGGAACGAAATTCTGGTAGCTCCCGGTACGGGGGACAACATGGCAGCGGCACTCGGCCTTGGCTTGGAGCCGGGCGAGGTTGTCATCTCTTTGGGAACCTCGGGCACTGTTTTTTGCGTGTCGCACCATGCCAGCAGTGACGACTCAGGTGCTGTGGCTGGGTTCGCCGATGCCACAGGAAAGTTTTTACCGCTGGTATGTACTCAGAATGCCACCAAGGTCACCGACACCATCGCTCGCCTCTGCGGGTTGGACCTTGCTGCCCTAGACGCTGCAGCCCTGGCATGCCCTGCTGGTGCGGGCGGGCTCACTCTGCTGCCCTACCTTGATGGCGAGCGCACACCGAACCGCCCCACCGCAACGGGGCAGATGAACGGACTGCGGACTGATACCTCGGTGAGTCAGTTGGCTAGGGCCGCATTTGAGGGTGTGCTCTGCGGATTGCTCGACGGCCTAGATGAATTATCAAAACATGCTGATACTTCGGGGCGGATGTTGCTTGTTGGAGGCGGAGCGCACTCCCTGGCTTATCGACAGGTGCTAGCCGACTTGACCGGACGTGAAATTGTCACGAGCACTATCGATCAGGCCGTGGCAATGGGTGCATGCGTCCATGCGGCAGCAACTTTGCTTGGTCGCGACCCGGCCGAGCTTCGATCGGACTGGTTGGTTGGGACCGAACACATCACCCTGCCCGACCCTGCAGCGGCCAGCAAGAGCGAAGAAATCCGATCTCGTTATCAGCAGCTCAGAGACTCTTAGGCCGAACCCGCTGCAACTGGCTCTTGTTCGGGCTCCCCGGGTGGGTCGTGGAGTTCACCAGGTGGCAGGCGTGATGCAGCGAGCAATCCGAACAGAATAAAGATCGCAGCAATTCCGACTGTCAGGCGCATGGCGCTAACAAATGCATCATCCGCTGCTGCTACTACAGCCTCGCTACCGGGCGTGGCCCGAAGCTCTGTTATTGCGCCGCCACCTGTTGAGCGCACTGCTTGTGAAATCTGGTCAGCCTGTTCAGCTGTGACGCCCGGAACCTGTGAGACCTGATCTTTGGTAAACGCTCCAAGGCCAACTGCGAGGACTGCACCAAGAATGGCAATCCCAAGCGCCGAGCCAATCTGCCGGCTAGTGCTTTGAGTTCCTGATCCTTGGCCGCTCTCTGCAAGTGGCACATCAGCAAGGCTCGCACCGGTGAGTTGCGCCGTAGCAAAGCCGATTCCGATGCCGTAGGTAAAGAGCAAGGGAATGATCTCGGTCCCAGTATCTGGCTGAACAACCAGCGCTATGCCAGCAACACTGACCGCCTCAAACATCATGCCAACCATGACAACAAATCTGGAACCCTTCTTCTGAGCCAGCTTGGCAACAAGTGGTGTTGCCAAAAATGCTCCAGCAGCAATGAAGGCTAGGTAGACACCAGATTTGATTGGAGTAAACCCGAGCACATTCTGCAGATACAGCGGAAGAACAAAGACCAATCCAAATTCGCCCAGACTGACGATGAGTGCAGTGGTGTTCCCCCAGCGGAAGGACTTGAGCCCAAATAGTGAGAGGTCGAGAACTACCACTTTGTCTGCCTTATTACGGCCCCGCTCAATGATCACAAAGGCCGTTAGGCATGCCACAGAGAACAGAAACGCTACGGGCACAATGCTGACAGGTGCGTCGGCAGGCCAGGTCAGCGCACCGAATGAGAACGGTGCAGTGGGTTGAATCCAGCCGTACTGCTGTCCCTCGATCATGGCAAAGACAAGCGCTGCCAATCCGGCCCCGATCAGGACCGAGCCTGCGGGGTCAGCGCCGCGTCGCGCTGAAGCGTCTTTGGTTTCGGGAACAAAGAAGATCGACAGCACTAGCACTAGCAGGCCGATTGGCAAATTGATATAAAACACCCATCGCCAACTGTGATACGTGGTCAGCCAGCCACCTAGTAGCGGGCCGATGGCTGCCATGCCGCCGATGACTGAACCCCAGACTGCAAACGCTATTGCGCGTGACTTGCCAGTAAAGAGCGTGTTCACTGAGGACAGGGTGGTGGGCAGGATGATCGCAGCGCCGATCCCCTGGAAGAGTCTGGCCAGAATGAGTTGCGAGGCTGAGTCGGATTGGCCTGCGAACATGCTCGCACCGACGAATATCACGATGCCGGTGAGGAAGAGCAGTTTGCGTCCCCTGATGTCGGCGAGGCGACCAAAGTTGATCAGCAACGCCGCAAAAACCAGCGCATAGATGGTGTTGACCCACTCCGCATCGGCGAAGGTCATATCCAAATCTTTGATCATGCTCGGCAAAGCAACGTTCACCACCGTGCCATCCACGATGATCATGGCAACGCCAAGCGAAAGCAGCGCTAGAGCTCCCCACGGGCTCTTTGCCGGCGGCTCTGCGACTTCACCGTCAGCTCCGGAGGGTTCTGTGGCACCGATGTCGGCACTCATGCTGACTTGACCGAAGTACGACGATGTTGAGACACGGCCGACAGTCTGGCACCCTTACGGC
>CAMDLX010000143.1 GCA_945901935.1 Bifidobacterium breve
GAGTTCGCGCTCGGGAGAAGCCAAGTAGAGGAGTCCGTGTCTATCGATGTTGGATGCGTGCGGATGACCGAGAAGTTCTTAGCTCATGATCCACCCTTGCCAGAGGAGCTTTCCAACTGCATCAGCGTGATTGAGCAGCACCTTGATGACGTGGCTCGAGAAGTGCCTGGGGCAGCTAATGCGGCCAGGTTCATTGGCTTAGCCGGCACCGTGACAAATGTGGCAGCTGTTGAACTTGGTCTGTTGGAGTACGACCCAGAAGCGATTCATGGGTTTGTTCTGTCGAAAGAGGCCGCCGAGGATGTGTTTCGGACCCTTGCCACCGAATCAGTGGCGGATCGAGTGCACAATCCCGGTCTAGAAGCCCAACGCGCGGATGTCATTGTCGGTGGTTGCTGTGTGCTTGTTGAGATCTTTCGTTACTTTGGCTTTGAGGAATGCATCGTCTCTGAGGCGGACATCCTTGACGGCCTCATTCTGTCTCAGATCGCATGAGTTCCTCGCAGGCCGATTGGCTACCTGATGCATGCCAGAGCAGTGAAGTGAGATACTGCATTCAGTCTTGCTGGCTAGGATTCTCATTGTGCTCCGCCGCAAGCAAAGCCCTGGTTCCATGACGACTCCAATGATGGTGCACGGGCGCCGAGTACTGCTGCGCCCACTCAACCTGCACGATTTCGATGACTGGCGAGAAGTGCGCAGGCGTTGCACGGATTGGCTCACCAAGTGGGAACCACAGCGCATTCAGGGCCAGCCTGACACGGTTGAGGACCGTCAGGCTTTTTCTGCTCGCTGCTCAGTCCGAATGCGTGAGATCCAGTTGGGAACTGGCTTCGGATTCGGGATTTTCGTTGACGGCAAATTTGGCGGCGAGATCAACGTGAATTCCATTCAACGCGGTGCGCACCAAAGTGGCTATATCGGCTATTGGATTGACGAGAAGATTGCTGGGAATGGCTATATGCCCGAGGCGCTCGTTGCGCTGTTGCAGTTCTCATTCGAACAACTGATGTTGCATCGAGTTCAGATCTCGATCATCCCTCGCAACACTGCGAGTCGAAGTGTCGTGACCAAACTTTCGCTTCGGGACGAGGGAGTGGCCGAGCGCTATTTAGAGATCAACGGCACGTGGGAAGACCACATCCGCTATGCGATCACTTCCGAAGAATGGCAAGTTCGCCGTGATCAATTACTCACGGAGTGGGTCTGGTAGGGAAAGCTCTTTTGCAGCCGGCTGCCTGCTGCTGGACGGGAGCAAAGTCGCTACTGCCCGGTTCCTTGGCTGCTGATGCGTTGCTGTAGGGCAAGCAGACTCTCGGCAAAGGCTGGCTGGTCCATCGACCAGACCTGATCCTCGAGCTCTCGTTGTACAGCTTCTTCATGGCTGTGAATCGATCCCATGTCTTGGATGGTCCGCTTGACTCTGCGGGTCAATTCGCTCGGAGCTTCCGCCGCTCGTGCTGCACAAGCCACTGCGCTGTCTAGTAGCAGGTCATCCGCAACGGCTTTCCAGACCAGTCCAACTCGCTCGGCTTCAGCCGCATCAAGCACTTGCGAAAAGAGCACCGCTGCCATAGTCGCCTGTTGGCCAGCGATTGACCGAAACATCCAGGTATGACCACCCCCGGGGTGAATGCCAAGGTCTAAGAAGCGGGTATCGAAACGGGCGGAAGCACCAGCGATTCGTAGGTCGCAGGCCAGCGCTAGGTTCATTCCAGCCCCGACAGCTGCACCGTTTACGGCGGCAACCGTCGGGAGTGGGGAACGAGCCACCCTGAGAAATCCTTCGTAGATGTTCAGAAGTCCCTCTCGGCGTGAGGCCCCAAGTTGGCTCAGATCTGCCCCCGCGCAGAAGGCTTTGCCGGCACCAGTCAGCACGACTGCGCCCGTCTCGGAATCTTCTTCGAGCATGTCCAAAGCAGAGTTGAGTTCTTGGTTTAGGTCCAGGCTCAGGGCATTGCGCCGCTCAGGCTCGTTCAGCGTGAGGACCGCAACGCGTCCGATTTTTTCTACGGTAATTCTGGGCATGGTTTTCTCCGGATAACCTGGTCCCCGTTACGGGGGTACCTCAACAGATAAGGTACCGCGCCGTGAGAATTTTGATGGTTGCCCAAATGTACCCGTGGCCGCCCGTGGATGGGTACAGGCAGCGATTGAGCCACATGATCTCCGCTCTTGGTCAGGCTGGTGAGGTTGAGTTGATCTCAGTCGATCGCCATTCAATAGGGTCTGAACGAGTGGAACCCCCCGCGGTGGGTGGGCTTGGGAAGGTCTCCACTCTTACCCCCGGGCCCGAAATGCCGATGCGTGACTGGCTGCGGCCTTGGGTCAGGAGCGGCCCTCCACGAAGACTGATTGCAGTAGATAGCTCTGAACTTACCGAAGCGGTGCTCCTCCGCCTTGAGTCCGGCCCCGATATTGACCTGGTGTTTTACTCGCTCCTCGATAGCTGGTGGCCAGTTCATGAGGCCCTGAAGAACTCCCGTACTGCTACTCGCTCGAACGACCGCATTGGGCCAGTTGAGGTAGTCGACTTCAATGACCTAGAGAATCTTTCGCTCAAGCTGCGCCGCAAAAACCCGCCAAGGTTTGCACCGGGTAGCGGGCCGATTGCTCACCTGAGAGTGCTCTCTCGCTGGGCTGTCTCGAGGGGGTTTGACCTGATTGATGAGCGCCGATGGGATGCTGTACAGCGTGACTGCGCGGCACAGGTCGCGGCAGTGGTGGTGTGTAGCGAGTTAGATATTGAGCGCTCCGGATGCACGAACGCTGTGGTGGTGGGCAACGGCGCTCAGGCGCCAGAACGGATCATCACAGATCGCATGGCGTTGCAGACTGCCACACCAACCATGCTCTTCGTTGGAGCATTGGACTACGAGCCAAACAGTGATGCGGTGGAGTGGTTTGTTCGCGAAGTTATGCCGCAGATTCTGGCGAAGGTCCCCGCTGCGCGCCTGAGAATTGTTGGTCGCAACCCTGAGCGGGTTTCTTGGGTTGGTTCGCAACCCGGGGTGGATCTGCTGGGACTCGTTGATGACCTTGCACCGGAACTCGACTCAGCAGATGTCTCTATCGTGCCCATTCGGGTCGGTGCTGGCACCCGTCTGAAGGTACTGGAGGCCCTAGCTCATTGCATTCCGCTCGTGACCACCAGCATTGGGTCCGAGGGGATCGCTGTTCAACACAACAGTGATGCCCTTGTTGCCGATAGCGCAGCTGAGTTTGCCGCGGCCTGCATCTCACTGCTGTCCGAGGGTGAGTTGCGTCAAAGCCTGAGCCAAGCCGGGGCAGAGCTTTTTAGGCGACAGTACGAATGGTCACGGATCGAAGCTGATTTGGCATCGAAGGTAACTTCTTGGGTTGAACAGGCTCAAGCCTGACGGCGATCCTTACGCACAGCAGGCGAGTGGCGGAAGAACTGCTCAACATCGCGTTCGTAGCGATAAGAGGGTTCGTTTTCACCAACTACTTTGCGAAGCCGGACTGCACGAATGAACGCCTCTACGGCCTCAGTCGATGTGTGTTCGTAGCGGAAGCCAAAATTCTTGAGACGATGATTATCCACTCCGCGACCATATTTCAGAAGGCCTTCATACTCCTCGGGAAGGTCCAGAACGCCTAGTTGCCGCAGGGGTGAGGTCAGAAACCCAGTAGCAACAGGAGGAAGAGCGACCGTGCGTTTACCGCAGAGCGCTGCCACCTCTGACCAAGGCAGGAGCCCGTCACCTGCCACGTTGAACACCCCAGGCAAGTCGTTATTGAATGCAAAAAGTAGGGACTTGATGACGTCGTCCTCGTGCACAAATTGAAACCTGGGGTCAAAGCCGAATATTGAGGGGACCACAGGAAGTTGTAGGAGTCGAGTGAGCGGAGTCTCGAGCTCTGCGCCAATGACGTTGGAGAAGCGAAGTAACGCCACGTTGACATGTGGGTTGTCTTCTGCGAAGTCGCGTACGTAGCCTTCGACAGCTTCTAGGCTCCGCTCAATTGGTTCGCGAGCAGGCCGGGATCTAGGGGTGGACTCTGTGAACCAGACGGGGTCCTCGGGAGCACATCCGTACACCACGGTCGAGGACTTTACGATCACGCTGCGAACGGTCGAGGATGCAGCGGATGCAGCGGCAAAAAGATTCATGGTTCCGATTACGTTGATCTCGTGCATGGCACGCTGCGACATTTGCGTAGGGTCCATCACCAAGAACGTGTGAATAATCGTGTCCACCCGTGTTGCTCGCACAATTCGAGAGAGAATCGAATAGTTGGCATCTACGCGAACGTATTCAGTTCGTTCGAGTTCAACTGTTGGCTCGGTGGTGTCGAGGCCGACGATCACCTCGACTGCTGGGTTAGCCTCTAGGGCCTGAGCCACTCGTCCTCCCCAGAAGGTACCCAGACCCGTCACGAGAACGCGTCGCCTTGGGCCGTTCGGGTCGATTTCGAGCGCGTCGGTTGCTCGACGGGTGAGCCGGGTTGGTGAAGGTGGCTGATCGGGCATCAGCCGAACCACACGCTTCTGCGTTCGCGCAACATGGTGTAGAGCGCTGCTTGGATTCGATCGCGAATCGCTTCGGACTCGTCCATAACGCGAGAGCGTGAGTATCGGTCTCGATCAGCAGGAACATCAAAGTGCACAGGGTCGAGCACTTTGAGTTTGAACTTGGATGGAAAATACGAAACCAATCCAAGCGGACCAGCCACCAGCATGTTTGCAGTAACAGGCAGGTAGGGCACTCCAAGAGCACGAGCGATCGAGGGGACTCTAAATAAGGTAGGCATTGATTCTTCAGCCCCGACTACTGCAATCGGGACTACAGGCACCCCTGCCCTCATGGCAATCTCTACAAATCCTCCGCGACCAAATCTACGAAGTTGGTAGCGTTCGCTGTAGGTCTTGGATGGGCCCTTTGTTCCCTCAGGAAACACAAGCACAAGTTGGTCTTGTTCTCGCAGGAGTCGGTACGCGTTGTCTGGATGCGCCGGCAGGCCGCCGAGGCGATTCCAGATGGTTCCAACCACGGGGATTGTTCGAAAGAAGTTGTCGGCCAATCCGTACACCGGGCGATTCAGTTCCGTCTCGATTCCGTGCATGATCACGGGCGCATCAGACGGAATAGCGGCAGCGTGATTCGCTACGAGTAGGGCGCCACCTTCCGGAATCTTTTCTAGGCCCTCCCACTCAACGCGGAACCAGTGCTTGTAGATAGGGTCATAGACACGCCGAGCGATCTCTCGCATATGTTCCGAGCGGCCCCACTCATTGACATCGGAGCGCCTGCGATCGTCAAGCGCATCAGGGTTGCGGGGTTCCTCTTGAGGTAGCTGAACAAGCTCACCATGGCCTGCGCCGGAACCGGCCTGACTGAGCATCTCTTCGAGCGTGATGTCTTGATTCAGTAACTCGGCTGGGTCAAGGCGGATGGCCGGAGTCGCAGTCGGCGTACTCGGCGTTCCTGGAGTTTGGGTGCTCGGCGACTGTTTCGAATCGGAGTCGTCCTGTTCCATGGATGCATGATAGGCGCTACGAGGAACTAGGTCCCGGCCAGTAGCATAACGGCGTGGATCATCTCCGAGAAGCGCATCATTAGGATGTGGCGTCCACCA
>CAMDLX010000144.1 GCA_945901935.1 Bifidobacterium breve
GGAGACTTCCAAGGTTTGAGCGAACAAGGCCTTGATCAGGGTGATGTCCGTGTGACCACCGATTACCGAACAGTGTTATCCGAGTTGCTCTCGCGGCGCCTCGGTGCGAGCAGCGATGTTCTGAACACCACGTTCCCAAGCTTCTCGCCAACCTCGGGTTGGGTTGGGGTGGTTTCCCCTTAGGGTTTCCTTGCCTCTACTGCCAAACCTCTACTGCCTGAGTTCTCCGCAAGAATGAGGACTTCAACTTGGAGGTCCTATGGCAGTGAAACTCTACCCAGAGGTTGCAGACCGTCGTCGAGAGCGAATCGCCCGAGATGTTGCGGTGCTGCTGATGTTGTTGTTTCTTGTCTGGATGGGCCGTTCGGTGTATCAACGCATCGACAGCATCACTGTCCTTGCGACCGGAGTGAGCAGCGCAGGGGAGTCCGTGCAAACTGGCTTTGGGGCCGTTGCTGGCGCTGTTGAATCAGTACCCGTGATTGGCGACAACCTTGCGAGTGCGCTGCAAAGTTCAGGCGAAGCAACCGGCGGAAACGTTGCAGACCTAGGCGCTCAGGGGGCCGAGGCAATTCATCGCACAGCACTCCTGATTGGGCTGCTGACCTTTCTGATTCCGGCGATTCTTCTGGTTGGCCTGACCCTGCCTGACCGGGTGCGAGGGATTCGCCAGATGAGTCTTGCCGGACAGTTCCTAGAAGGGGAGCGAAGCCCCGAGCGAGACCGCATCCTTGCAATGCGAGCGGTATTCAATCTGGATGTTGATCACCTGCTTGAGTACAGCGCAGACCCCGTTGGCGACCTGATCGCAGGGCGCCATGACCACCTCATCGAGGCGCTGTTCGCAGATGCTGGATTGGCTAAACCAACCCGTTAGGTGGGCGCCCTGTGTTGGTTCTAGCTGTGTCCGTAAGGGTCGAAGGGTAGGAACTCATACCAGCGAACAAAGTGCCCAGCCGAGAACCTGCCTCTTTGTGGGTCAACAGTGAAATTGGGGCATCGCGCAGTGAGTTCTTCGAGCACCACGCGACCCATGAGGCGAGCTGCTGCCGCACCGAGGCAATAGTGCGCTCCATGGCCAAAGGTAAGGATTGGGCCTGGCGGGCGAGTGACATCAAGGTCGGCAGCAGTGGGTCCGAACTGCCGTGGATCCCGATTCGCCGAGGCATACAGAAGTAGAACTTTGGTGTCTGTGGGGATCACCTTGTCGTGCAGAACAACATCACGAGTGGTCGTGCGAGCAAGGCCTTGCACGGGGCTGCTCAGGCGGAGTAACTCGGTGACTGCATTGGGAATGAGGTCGGGCTGATCGACAAGAAGTCTCCACTGATCGCGTTGCTGCGAAAGTAACTCAAGGCCGACACTCAGCATTCCCGTAGAGGTGTCGTTTCCGCCCGTCATCATGGTGAATGCAAAACCAAGGATTCTCATGGGGTCAACTGCGGCGCCATCCCCGGCCTGCACCAACTCAGAGATGACATCCTCGCCAGGTGACACTCGCCGAGTCTCTACAAGCGCCGTGAAATATTCGATCACTTGAGCGACCGTTTCCATGGCATCAAAAATATTTCCTGTAGCGCTAGCGCTGACGATCTGCTCTACCCAACCGTCAAAGCGGCTTCGGTCCTCGACGGGAACTCCCAAATAGTGTCCAACAACCATGGTGGGCAGAGGCTTAAGCAGTTCAGCCACAATGTCCCGGTTGCCGTCGCTGTTCGCGCAGAGCGCCTGAATGCGTGAGATCACAAACCCACGTACCTCTGGCTCAATGCTAGTTACTTGCCGAGGAGTGAAACCGCGAGCGACTAGGCGTCGAAACTCGGTGTGATCAGGTGGATCCAGAAACACCATGGGGGCGATTTCATCAAGGCCCACCGATGCAAGGTCATCGTAGGTAAAGGTCAGGCCTTGAGCAGATGAGAATGTCTCGGTGTCGCGGGCAGCCTCAATGACATCGGCGTGGCGCGAGAGCACCCAGTAGTTCCCGTCCACCACATGATGAGCCGGGTCGGTATCGCGCAGGTCGGCATACATCGAGAACGGGTCGCGCCACCCCTCAGCAGAGCGCGGAACGAAGCCGGTCATCGGGATGCCGCCGATCGTGTTTGGTAGCAGGGCAGTACTTGGTCACCGGGCTTAGATCTCACTGAGCGTTCCTTTGCTGCACTGCAGACGCAGGTCGATCCCCGAAATGTTCGGGGCCTCGTGCGTGATCATGATGGTGGTCAGTCCAGAGCGCCATTTCAGAATCCCTCGGAGCACGTCGAGTTGCATCTCCTCATCGAGGTGCTCGGTGGCCTCATCCAGAATCAAAATCGGAGCCTCAGTCAGCAGTGCCCTCGCAATCATGACTCGTTGACGCTCGCCGCCACTGAGTCGATTGCCGTTCTCGCCTGCTCGCTCCTCGAGTCCTGCTGGGAGGGCTCGCACCCAGTCGCCCAGACAAACTGCATCGCAAGCTTCGAACAAGCGCTCGTCATCTGCTCGAGAATCACCGAGCAGCAGGTTGTCTCGCAGTGTGGTGTCGAACAAGTGGTCATGCTGCGCAACCAGTGCAACAAGGGAGCGCGCCTCGTCGAGGCCAAGACGGTTGAGTTCGCATCCATTGAGTTGGATTGACCCTTGCGAGTACTCCCAGAACCGCAGCAACAGGTTGCTCAGCGTTGATTTTCCAGATCCGCTTGGCCCCGTGATGACTGCAAAGCTGCCCGCCGGAATCTGCACAGTTGCGTTCTGCAGGACGAGCGACTCACCCTCTGCATAACGAAAGCTCAGGTCGGTCACAACGAGATCAGCCACAGTCAGAGCCGAAGATGTGTTGTTCTGCAGAGTGAGTTTGGCAGATGGTGACGGCTCGGCCACCGAAGCAGGCGTATCGACAAGCTCAACAAGTCGAGTTGCAGCTGCACGGCTTCTACCTAGGTGTTCATAGGCTGCGCTGAGTGGGCCGACAGCTTCAAAAGTTGCAATGGCAATCAGCGGCAAGATCGCGAGATACACACCCTCGAGCGACCCGCCGCTCACCAGTGAGACCCCAAACCCAAGCACAGTCAAAGCAGCAAGACCCACGAGTAATGCAGTCAGGCCAGCAGCGATTCCGCGGGCTTGCGCAAGTTGTTTGCGCGCCGGCTCCTGCGCTGCAGTGATGTGCTCGGCTCGACCCAGTAGTAGGTCTTCTCGGCCAAAGGCGACCAGGTCTGCGATACCCGTTATGCCCTCTACAAGAGTCGCATTTAGGTTGGCTTGCTCCTGTACCAGGCTGGCAGAGGAACTGAGGGTGAGCCGATGCATAGCAAGCGGGATGACGACTCCACAGAGGCAAACAAAGACGAAGAGTGCAATGCCCAACCACGGGCTAAAGCCTGCTAGCAGAATGCAGCCCAGACTGACTGCAAGCGCTGCGGCAACTGGCGGAACGAGCACACGTAAGTACAGGTCCTGCAGCGTGTCGATGTCGGCAAGAATCCTGGTGAGTAGGTCGCCGCTCCGGTGCTGCATGAGCACAGCTGGTGCAAGGGGTTCAATTCCGCGGAAGAACCAGATGCGAATGCGGGTCAGGATTCTAAAGGTGCCTAGGTGGCCGACATAGCGCTCGGCGTAACGAGATACGGCTCGAGTCATGGCAAAGACGCGTACGCCCAAGATGGTGAGAGCAAGGGTGATTGTTGTGTCGACCAGAGCGGACTTTGAGATAAGAAACGCCGACATGGCAAGCAATCCAATGCCAGCACCCAAGGTGATAAAGCTGAGTAGCGCTGTTATGGCGACCCACCAGCGGTAGCCGCCGACAGAGCGGATCACTCGACGCGTGCTGCTCACTGCTGCCCCTGGATTACTCGGCCACCATCAAGGGTGATGACCCGCTGAGCGGAGGCAATGGTTGCTGCCCGGTGCGCAATGACGACAGCCGTTCGATCCTGCATCAGGGCGGACATTGCGGCAACAACTTGAGCCTCGGTGTCTTCATCAAGGTGAGCAGTGAACTCGTCAAGTAGGACGACTGGCGTGTCCATGATTGCAGCCCGAGCAATGGCAAGGCGCTGGCGCTGGCCACCACTCAGGCGCAGTCCGTTTTCGCCAAGGAGTGTGTTGAACCCATCGGGCAGCGCCTCAATAAACTCCTGCGCCGAGGCTACGCGAGCCGCCTGAGTGATCTGAGCGATTGAGGCATCTGGCCTACCCAAGGCAATGTTCTGTGCGACGGTGCCGGCAAAGAGGGCAGGTTGCTGGGGCACCCACGAGATGATCCGCCGCCAGTCACTTGGCTGCAGGTTCTGCGCAGGCTGGCCATTGATCAGAATCTGACCTTGGTCAGGCTGCATGAACTGCATGAGGAGTTTTGCCAGGGTGGACTTGCCCGCACCACTCGGACCAATCAGCGCAACAGTCTCACCTTGTTCAATGACAAAGCTCACCTGTTCGAGCGCTGGCGAGTCGGCCCCAGCGTAAGTAAATCCAACGCTGCTCAATTCAAGACTGCTGAATCCAACCGCGCTCGATTCAACGCTGCTCAAGTCGACGCTGCCCAATTCAACGCTGCTCACTTCGACGCTGGGCAATCCATGGCCCTCGGCGCTGGCTGATTGGGTCTGGGTGGGCAAGGCGTTGAGTTCTGTGATTCGCTCTAAGGCAGCGTTGCCCTCTTGGCCAGCGTGGTACTCAATTGCAAGGCGCCGAAGTGGAGCAAAGAACTCCGGCGTCAGCATGAGCACGGCTAGGGCAAGATCAAACGACAGGTCACCGCGAATTAATCGAAAGCTGATCTGTACGGCTACGAGCGCAGTAGCCGCAGTCGCCGCCCACTCCATCATCAGTGAAGTCTGAAATGCCGTGCGGAGCACATCCATAGTGGCCTCGCCGTAGCGTCGACTCACTTGCTCCACCATCTCGGCGCCCTCTTCTGCGCGGCCAAAGGCTTTCAGCGTGGCGAGCCCCTGAATCATGTCAAGGTAAAAAGAGCTCAGCCACCCCAACTCTTCAAAGCGTCGCTGCGTCAACGACCGTGTTCGACTGCCGATAACAGCGAGCAGCAGAATCAGCATCGGTCCCGTGAACAGCAAAATCAGGGTGGTCCATGGGTCGAGTACTCCAATGGTTATGAAGACCCCAGCAGGCACCATGACTGCGAGTGCAGCCGAGGGAAGAAACCGGCTCAGATAGGCGTCGAGCGAATCAACCCCTTGGCCAAGCGTTGATGTCAGTTCAGCAGTGCGCTCCGCGCTCAGGCCGGCAGGACCCACAGCAATAAGATGCGCCAACGAGTCCGAGCGAACCTTGCGGCGAAGTAGGCCGCTTGCATGTTGTGAGCTGTTCTCAGCTAGCCAGATGCACACTGCTCTGAGCAGAAGCAAAGCCGCCATCAGGACAAGCGTTGGCAGTACCCCCGAGAGTGTTTGCTCCTTGATGAACCCGTCGTTGATCACGCCGGCAAGCAGAATCGTCCAAGCCACCAGAATCCCCGCAGCGAACAGCCCCAGCAGGATTGAAATGCCAACCCATGTTCGAACTTGCGGATGCTCAGCGAGCAGGGAGCGT
>CAMDLX010000145.1 GCA_945901935.1 Bifidobacterium breve
CCCGCACCCTGACCCGCAACAACACCCAACTCCACACCCAAACCAAAACCAGATACGGGCGCTGCCTGATCAGCTTTGGAGGGGATTGCTTCGGGGTCTTCAGGATCGAACATACGTTCTACAGTACAAACACCCTGTGACACTGAAGCGGACAGCCAAAATCCAAACCTAGCGAGACGACTGTTAACCCAATGGTTCCCTCTAGGTCGCCCCCGCTCCTTCTGGTCTTCACTAACTGTTTCTAGTTTCAGAGCCAATGGGAACCCAGCTAGACGCGCTCCTCAATGAGGCGCCTATGACGAAGAAGCATTGGCGGGTCTGGCTGCTTGCGGCAACTGGCATCATGCTTGATGGCTTTGACTTCTTCATTATCGGTGTGGCCTCACCGCTGATCGCAGAAGACCTTGGAGCCTCGCCACAGCAGATCGGCCTTGTCTCTGCTGCAGCAATCGTGGGTGCAATCTTTGGTGCCTTCGGTTTGGGTCGACTCACTGACCGAATCGGCAGAAAGCTGGCCTTTCGTTTGGACTTGGGATTGTTCGTGGTGTTCGCACTGCTGTCCGGCATGGCATGGAGCATTCCGTCGCTGATCGCATTTCGGTTCATTCTTGGGATCGGGGTGGGCGCGGACTACCCAATTAGCGCGGCCTACATTGCAGAGATCGCTCCGGCACGACACCGAGTCCGGCTCCTCGTCGGAGCCTTCAGCTTTCAGGCTGTAGGGCAGGTCCTCGGGGCGCTCGTGGGTCTGACCATCCTGATTGTTTCCGACTCAGTGTCATCCTGGCGCTACATGCTGGCCTTCGGTGCCGTACCGGCAGTGCTGATCATCCTGCTCCGACGTGGGGTACCCGAAAGCCCGAAGTGGTTGGCCGCTCAGGGAGAGCACGAGGAAGCAGCAGAAGTTGCCAGCATGTTTGTTGGTCACAAAGTCGATGTCGCTCTGATTGAGGCAAACACAGAAGGTGCAGCGGAGACGGCGGGTTCGTATCGAGAGTTGTTCCAGGGAGGCCTGCGAAGGCTCACCATCCTCACCACGATTCCGTGGTTCCTGATGGATATCGCAACATACGGAATCGGGGTCTTTACCCCGGTGATCATTGCGACCCTTGCGATCCAAGGCGACGGAAGCACCGTGTCTGATGCGATCTCCTCAACTGAGGGTGCGGTGTTCATCGACTTGTTCTTGATCGTGGGGTTTGCCGTGGCGCTCGTGCTGATCACCAGATTCAGACACACCAATATGCAGATTGCTGGATTCCTAGCAATGGGCGTTGGGCTGCTCACGTTGGCGTTCTCGACAACGTTCCCAGAGGACAGCATGAAAAGCCTGGTGTTGGTCTTTGCTGGGTTCATCGTGTTCAACATCTGCATGAACGCAGGGCCCAACTCCACGACATTCCTGCTGCCAGCCGAAGTCTTTCCGACTCGCGTACGAGCCACTGGCCACGGTCTTGCAACTGCTGCAGGCAAGACCGGCGCGGCCGTGGGCGTGTTCTTCTTTCCGATACTCGAAGCCGATCTAGGCCTTGGTGTGCTGCTACCCCTGATTGCAGGAGGCTGCGTGCTCGCAGCAATCGTGACGGCAGTGGCACGAATTGGCGTGGTTGCTTCTGACGGGGTGTTCGCCGGTCAGTCACCACCCTGATTGCTCAGGCTGGGCGAACCGCTACCCCTGCTTGGGCAAGGGCTTGACGGATGTGCACCCTCTGGGTCTGCAAGATCATTCAAGGCAGGAATCCGCTAGCCCATTATTCAAAGCGATGCGATCAACTTGCTATCGGGTTGTTCGACGCGGGGACGGCCAATCAAAAGCGCATTTTTATACACTTGGAGGACTACACACACGCGAATCTGAGTCTGAGGAGAGCGCTAACCCAACCCGTCAAGGTTTCTCGATTCCTCAGAAGTCGAAGTCCGCTGCAAACGGGGTCTAGTAACCTAAATGAATGGGAGATGGCTTCTTGCAAGAAGGTGATGGATCAGCGCGCGAACTTCCACAGGATGGCTTTCCGAGCGCTACCGGAAACACACTCGAATCCGCCGATCAAAGCGACGGTGCTGATGCCTTCGACCCGCAGTCGTTTGCAAGATCTGAGAAAATAAAAGTGCTTGCTGGCATTGGATTTGCAGTCATTCTCGCAATCATTGCAGGCATCTTTTTTGCTGTGACCTCTGGACCTCCTCCGCAGCTCCACATTTCCTTAAGCAACCGAACAACAGCCGAGAATCCAGTCCCTGCGGCCTTCACGGTTGATGTAGAAGGGGCATCTCTTTCTCCAGAGTGGTCGATCGAGCCTCCACCACAGGCCAAGCTTCAGTTTGATGATGCATTTGCAGAGCGGGGCACGGAAGAGGTGTCGGTCACGCTGATTCTGCCCGAGCCAATCACTTTCTCGGTCAGCAAAGTTGGGCTTTCGCGAGACGGTAACCGTGTCCTGAGGATAATTATCGAAGACGACTCCCTACAAGTAGTTGCGAGCGGGGACTCTACCGAGACTGAAACTCTTACCCGTCAAAACCCCGAAGGCGACAGGCTCGCTGCGGCGGAGTTGGCTCGCAAAGCAGAAGCAGTTCGTAGGGCCGAATGGCTTCGCGTTGAACAGTCACGCGTGACCTCCGGCCTTCAAATCGTAGCAACGACAATTACTGAGACCGACGACCGCTATTTCGCGTTCTGGGAAGGTCGAGAAACTGCCCCGTACTCTGAGATTGCGGCCTTCATAAACGGGGAAATCCTGCCAGTGGTTGATGCCGCGGTAACACAGGTAAACGAACTCAATAGTACGGAACCGCTGTTCCAACCGGCGATCGACGCGGCCCGACTCTGCCTTAGTTCCCGTAGGGACGCGATGGTGAGAGATACCTCGTTCAACCCAAGACTCTCGGAGGAAGAGAACCAGTCCGAGAAAATTGCAGCGTTTGATGCATCGTACCTAGCCTGTGGAGATGCGTCCGTCAAAATTGATGCTTTGTGATCCAACACCTGCGCCGAGCCTCCGCCACGCGCCCCGGCTGTCAACACCTCAACAGGGTGGCCAGTGAAGCCTTGTTTAGGCTGGGCGAACCGCTACCCCTGCTTGGGCAAGGGCTTGCTTGGCTTGTGCGATGGTGAACTCGCCGAAGTGAAAGATCGAGGCGGCAAGTACGGCATCTGCTTTGCCAACGAGTGCACCTTGGACAAGGTGATCGAGAGTTCCTACTCCGCCAGATGCAATCACTGGCACCGAGCACGCAGCTGATACTGCTGCGGTGAGTTGCAGGTCGAACCCCTCTTTGGTTCCATCACGGTCCATCGATGTGAGCAGAATCTCGCCTGCTCCTAGCTCAACTGCGCGGGCTGCCCACTCAACTGCGTCAAGGCCAACCGCAGTGCGCCCACCATGGGTAAAGACTTCCCAACTCAGCGAGCCGGTCTGAGCGCTCCCCGAAATCTCTTGTGATGGGGCCTCGTCTCCGGAGCCGGATTGAGTAGCCACTACTCGCCGGCGGGCGTCGATGGCAACCACCACGCACTGCACGCCAAACTCGTCAGCAATCTCTGAAATCAACTCTGGGCGATCTACTGCTGCAGTATTGATTCCAACCTTGTCGGCCCCTGCCCTCAACAAGCGTCGGGCATCTTCCACCGTGCGTACCCCGCCACCAACCGTGAAGGGGATAAACACCTCTTCTGCTGTGCGGCGAACCATCTCGATGGTGGTCTCTCGCCGATCCGAGGAAGCGGTGATATCTAAAAAGATCAGTTCATCAGCGCCTTCCGCGTCGTATCGGGCGGCTAGTTCGACTGGGTCTCCTGCATCACGCAGTTCGACAAAGTTGACACCCTTTACGACCCGACCCGAGTCAACATCTAGACAGGGAATAACTCTGGTGGTCTTCATGTCTCAGCCTCTTCGGCTGTGACTGGTGGTGACTGACTGTTCCCCAAACCCGCACATGCTGCAACAGCATCCTCTGCAGTGAATTGCCCTTCGTACAGGGCACGGCCGACAATCGCCCCGGCAAGAGACCGCCCTGCCGATTGGAGCTGGCTCAATGCAGTCAGATGAGCAAGCGTGCCGACACCACCAGATGCAATAACTGGAATCGATGTTGCTGCGAGGACCTGCGAAAGCCCGAGCAGGTCGGGCCCCTCAAGCGTTCCATCCCTGCTGATCTCGGTGACTACGAGTGCAGCTACTCCGGCGTCTTCAAACGCTTTGGCAAGATCCAACAAGTCGGCTCCCGAGCCTTCAAGCCACCCACGAACAGCGACATCTCTACCGCGAGCATCGAGGCCAACCGTGACGGGGAAAATTGCTGCGAGTTCGCGCACAAAGGCTGGGTCTTCAAGTGCTGCAGTCCCAACCACCACTCTGGCAACTCCCGCTTCAAAGAGCGCTTCGGCAGCAGCCATCGACCGGATTCCACCACCGGTTTGCACGGGAACCGCTACCCCCGCCGCAATATCGGCAATCACTGCACGGTTGACAGGCTCGCCTGTGCGTGCCGCGTCAAGGTCGACAACATGAATCCATGGGGCACCTGCAGATTCAAAGGCGCGGGCCTGCGCCACGGGATCATCGCCATAGATCGTCTCTTGGCCGTAATCACCTTGGTAGAGACGAACGCACTTGCCATCGCGCAGATCAATAGCCGGATAGAAATCCATTAGACAGCCCGCCGTTGCGCCTGTTGCGCCAGTTGTGCCTGTTGCGCAGCCCGCTGCGCCCGAACTTCTCGGGAACTCGCTGCAATGTTCACAAAGTTTCTGAGCACTGCGAGTCCTGCCTGTCCTGACTTCTCGGGGTGGAACTGAGTCGCAAATACAAGTTCGCTCTGGGCGGCCGCCACGACGGAGCCACCGTATTCGCAGGTAGCCAACAGGTACTGGCTTGGTTCGGCTGCAAAGGAGTGCACGAAATACATCCACGGGTTCTCGCCGAGACCTTCGAACAAGGGCGAATCGTTCATCAGGCTGAGTTGGTTCCATTGCATCTGTGGCTGCTTGACCCCTGGCTGGAGCCGGCGGACCGTACCTGCAAATACACCGAGCCCAGCGATACCCGGGGACTCTTCGGAGGAGTCATACAAGAGTTGCATGCCAACACAGATGCCAAGAAATGGTCGACCAGATGCGACGGCATTGAGTGCCGCCTCGTCGAGGCCGGTCTGCGCTAGGGCTTCGCGACATCGACCGAATGCCCCAACACCTGGGAGCACCACTGCATCGGCCTGAGCAATCTCGTCTGGGTCGGCCGTTAAGACTGCAACTGCACCTACATGCTCGAGGGCTTTTTCAGCTGAGCGCAAATTGCCAATTCCGTAATCCAACACGGCGATGGTTGGAGGGTTCGCCTCAGCATCGGCAGCACCCGGGCTACCACTGCCCATCAGAGCGTTCCCTTGGTGGAAGGCACTGAGGTGCCTTCGATTCGCACTGCATCGCGTAGCGCCCTAGCAAAGGCTTTGACCGAGGCTTCCATGATGTGATGCGTGTTACGGCCGCGAATCAGGGTGAGG
>CAMDLX010000146.1 GCA_945901935.1 Bifidobacterium breve
GTGCCGGCGATGTCTGTGTTGGCTTTTGGCTCGGCGAAGGATGCGCAGGGTATTGATCTCCTCGCAGCGGCACTGGCCTCGCTCGGGCTCGGACTCTTGCCCTATGGGGCGTTCTTCTTGCTGGCGCGAGCTTGGTATGTGTACGGCAACAGCCGCGTCCCGGCGATTGCAGGCGGGTGTGCTGCAGCAGTTGGCGTGTTGTGCATGGCAGCAGCGGCAGTGTTCGTCTCGGGGACAAATTTGGTTCTAGCTCTTGGATTGGCACACAGCTTGGCGTTCCTTGTTGGCTCGGTTGTGTTGGTCGTGTCGCTTCGAGGTCGCACACACATGTGGATCCTGCCCTCCCTGCTCATACCGTGCCTAGTGGGCTCGGTGCTTGTCGGACTGCTGGTCTGGGGGATATATGAGTGGTGGGGGCCAACCGGAAAGCTGATGGATCTGCTCGCACTACTGGCACTGTGCTCGCTAGCACTTGGGCTATATGCGGGGTTCTTGCGCGTTCTGGGTGTATCAATCACTCAGCGACTTCCCGGTTCGGGAACCCAGCCAGAGCCTGAACTGCCAAGAGTCTGAGGCAAGGATGAAGGAAATGAGTACATGAACTGCAACAGGTTGAACCCCAAGCTAAAGGTCTTGGCGTTGATCGGCATTGGGCTAGCTATTGTCTGCGCAGGACCTTCAGCGTCGGCGGCCTCTGCAGAAGGTTCTGCCGATGCCCCACTCGGCAGGGCCGAGTCGGTACTCATCTTTTCGATTCCTACCTTGGCTTGGGCTGACGTCACTGCTGAGGCAACACCGCATCTGGATGCCCTGCTGAGGCAGTCAGTTATAGCGGACCTCTCGGTTCGGTCCGTCACTCGTGACACCTCTGCAACTGATGGTTACACGACACTCAACTCGGGAACTCGCGCCGAGGGAGCCCCCGAAGGCATGCTGGCTTACCTCTCACCTGAAGGCACTTTGGCTCAGCAGTTTGCAGTGCAAACGGGCAAACTCCCGGCCACGGGCGAGGTGTTCAACCTTGGTCTCGTGCCGGTTCTAAAAATCAACGAATCACTCCTCTACGGAGCCGAGGTGGGTGCGCTCGGGACGGCGCTGAGCCAGGCGAAGGTCAGCCGGGCGGTTATCGCAAACGGAGATCACAGCACTGCCCAGGGGCAGATGACCTATCGCCGAGAAGCAAGTCTGGGTTTGATGGATGAGCATGGAATTATTGACTCTGGCGAGGTAGGCCGAAGGCTGCTTGAGGATGACGATCGATACCCATTCGGGGTGCGTTACAACAATGAAGAAGTCGCCGACTCTGTGGGGAGCTTTCTTAAGCCCAAGTCGGTGGTGCTCGTAGAGG
Source organism: Bifidobacterium breve (assembly GCA_945901935.1). GTDB lineage: Bacteria > Actinomycetota > Acidimicrobiia > Acidimicrobiales > Microtrichaceae > IMCC26207. Next base: position 1,349 of record CAMDLX010000146.1, read on the forward strand.
CATCTGACATGGTCCGAGCCGCACAAGCTCAACTCCTAGCTACAACAGCTCGACAGGAAGTCATCAGATCTCAGGCGATTGCTCACTCAGATGAGCTCCTTGGTTTAGTGCTGAAGAAGGTGGACCTCTCGAAGACTGCTGTGCTCGTAGTGGCCCCAAATGCAGTCGACGATGGAAGCTCGCTCACTGTGGTTGGTATTCGTGCCCCGCAGGTACAGCCTGGGTTGTTGTCTTCTGGTACCACTCGCCGAGCAGGGTTTGTTCAGACTGTCGATATTGCGCCAAGCGTTGCAGGGTTTCTTGGCGTTGCGATTCCGAGTTCCATGGAGGGGACACTCATGGAGCGAAAGGGGTCCGGCGGAACCTATGAACAGCGCACCGAGATGTTGGTCTCGGAAAGTGAAGCGGCGATCTTTAGAGACTCAGTAGTGGGGCCAGCTTCAACACTTTTTGTGCTTGTTCAGCTCCTGCTGTGGGTCCTTGCGATTATCACGTTCTCGAGATCTTCAACTGGGCTTCGAAAAGGCGTCGAGATTGCGACGCTCGGTGTGCTTGCCTACCTGCCAATCACGTACCTCGCAGGAACCTTTCCCTTCGAACAATGGGGCAGCGCTGCGTTCTGGGCTTTTGTCATCCTCGGGTCGGCCCTAGTGGCCAGCGGAATCTACGCACTCACCCAGCGGTTCTTAGTGGACCCACTCCTAGCAACCCTGGGGACAATTCTGGTGTTGCTCAGCGTGGACATCGTGATTGGGGGACCGCTGCAGTTCAACACAGTCTTTGGTTACACCCCAACAGTTGCGGGGCGGTTCAACGGCATGGGTAACCCGGCGTTTTCTATGTTTGCAGCCTCGGCCATCATGGCCTCTGCTCTGATTGCCTACCGTGTGGCAGGCCGACGCGGCACTTGGTTGGGAATCGCATTGTTGGGTTGGGCTGTGCTGCTCGACGGCGCACCGTTTTGGGGAGCAGATGTGGGAGGGGCCCTTGCCATGATCCCTGCGGCCGGGGTGACGGCTTGGATGTTGCTCGGGCTCAAGATTCGCGCACGCACTGCAGCTCTTTGGGGGTCGATCTCGGTGCTCGTGGTGATCGGTTTAGGTGCACTAGATCTGACTCGACCACCCGCAGAGCGAACTCACCTAGGGCGCTTGTTAGCGGACATCGGAACCAATGGGTACGAGGCCCTCAACACCGTGGTCTTGCGCAAACTTGACGCCAATTTTTCGGTGCTTTCAAGTTCGGTCTGGACGCTGATGTTGCCGCTCGTCTTTGCCTTTATCGCCTACCTGTTCTGGAAGTCTCCTTGGCGTCTGCAGACGATTGCCGAACGCATACCTCAAGAACGTGCAGCAGTTGCCGGCCTGATTACTGCAATGGTGCTTGGATTCGCTCTGAACGACTCCGGTATTGCAGTTCCAGGAATCATGTTGGGCGTGATCAGCGCATCATTGATCCATCTGATGCTTCGCGTGGATGATGACCTACCCCGAGAATCAGTCGCAGTCGGAGCGGATGAAAACGCGCTGGAGCCCAGCAGCGGAGCTTGACTCCTGAGTCACGATAAAGCCTTGGTTCGCTAACGCTTCTGGCAACCCGGGGAAGTTGCCGAATCGCTGATCAGAACGAATCACCACAGCGCAGACTCTGGGATCACTCGCAGCTTCTGCCAGCGAACTCTCGGTGTAGCGACCCTGTTGTACTCGCAGCATTGACGGATCAACAAGGTCGTCGCTGGTCCGCTTGCCGGCCCGCCAGACCAATCCAGGCTCATCGCTCAGCACCCATGCACCCTTGGGAAGGGCCCTCAGTGCTTCAACCACCTGGGCCTCAGAACCCGAATACGGCCCTGGAATCAGAATCTCATGGAGTTGCCAGAACAGCAGCGGCACCGAGATCAGCCCAGCAATAAGTGTGACCCGAATGGGTGGCCGGTAGATCCCAATCAAAAGAGCCAAAGGCGGGATCATCGCCGAGACGTGTGGTCGCCATAGGGGGCTCACTACTGCAATGAGCCACAGGGCCGAACTGATAGTCCAAGCTGCCATCAGGAGTCTCGCCGAGGGGGTACTGCTCGGTGACGGATCTGCACCCTGTGGGTCTTGCTGCTGCGGGGATGGGCGGAATCTGGCCCACAACCCTGCACCGAGAGTGACACAGGCGAACAGCAGCAGCACTAGGTCGCGATCCCACAAGGTGGAGAACAGTTTGGCTGCATTCGCTGGAATATCTTTATTCGTAGAGGCTGCGGTGCGGTCCACAAACGACTGGTCCCAAACCTCTGTAAAACCAAAGGGCGCGCTGATCAGAACGAATAGCGCAGCTGCGCTGAGAGCCACCACGCCACCTTGCAGCAGCGCAGTTCTTGCGAAGCGATGCTGCCGAGCAGCTGCGAGCAGCGGTGCGAGTAACACGAGTGCTACCACTACCAAGATCGGTGCTTCCATTGCTTTGGTAGAGAGCGTTGCGCCAACAGCGAAGCCTAGAAAAACTGCGTTGATATACGAGGGTCGGTCGCGCTGACGAAGAGACAGAAAGACAGCGAGAACGGCAAAAGCCAACGCCGGGCCATCGGCAGCGAGTGGTCCAGTTACCCAGATCAAGCTTCCCGAGGTGGCAGCAAGAACTGCAGCAAGAACAGCGCCAAGCCGATCTGTCATCTGCAGCGCAGTCCAGTAAATCCCCACAACGATGGCAACTCCCGACAACACAGCTAGAACTCGCGGCGAGTTCAGCTTGTGCAAACCAACAAGATCACCAAGGGCAACCAGAGGTAAAAACAAGGGCCCTTGGCTCGAAAACACATCTCGAAAGGGCAAGCCCCCTTCTCGCATTGCCAAGGCAGAACTTGCAAATACCCCGTCATCAAAGGTCAGGTGGCGCTCAGAGAAGAATGCGGGCAGTCGAAGTACCAGAGCAAGAACTGCGAGCAACGCAGAATCAACGAAGCGGGGGACGCGCCGGGTTTCGCTAGAGGAATCAGACATTCGTCACCAACTGCAGGGCCATTCAGGCAGGGAATCGTAGGTTAGTGATGATTTGGGGTGCATTCAGTGACACAGTTGCCGCGCTACAGTTAGCTGTTCCGACGTACAGGAGAAGCTGTGACAAAGCACATCTTCGTCACCGGTGGGGTGGCTTCAAGTCTAGGTAAGGGGCTCACGGCTTCTTCGCTCGGTCGACTCCTTAAGGCCCGCGGTCTTCGGGTGACTATGCAGAAGCTCGACCCGTACATCAATGTCGACCCTGGCACGATGAACCCCTTCGAACACGGCGAAGTTTTTGTGACTGAGGACGGCGGTGAAACCGACCTTGACCTTGGTCATTACGAGCGCTTCATCGACGAGCAACTCACCCGTGACTCCAATGCCACGACGGGTTCGATTTACTCAGCAGTACTCGCTGCCGAGCGAAGAGGTGAGTACCTCGGCAAGACCGTTCAGGTAATTCCGCATATCACCGACGAAATCAAGCGGCGCATTTCTCGTCTTGGTATTGATGGAACCGATGTCGTCATTACCGAGATTGGCGGAACAGTGGGGGATATTGAAATCCTTCCCTTCCTCGAGGCCATACGACAGTTTCGTCTTGACGTTGGTCGTGACAGCGTCTGTTACGTGCATGTCACCTTGGTGCCATTTATTGGCCCGTCTGGCGAGCAAAAAACAAAGCCCACACAGCACTCCGTTACAGAGCTTCGCAGCCGTGGAATTCAGCCAGACGCAATTGTGTGTCGCTCCGATGAGGCAATCTCTTCTGAACTGAAGCGCAAGATTTCTGGCCTCTGTGACGTCGAGGTCGACTCAGTCATCAACTGTGCCGATGCAAACAGCTTGTATGACATTCCTTTGGTAATTCACGATGAGGGTTTGGATGCTGTTGTTTGCAAAATTCTGCACCTTCCAGACACCCCACCTGATCTGACCGAATGGAAAGCGCTTGTTGCCCGCGTTGCAGCAGCCACATTTCCCGTGCGCGTTGGAATTATTGGCAAGTACGTCAGCTTGCCCGATGCCTATCTCTCTGTAGTTGAATCCCTCAAGCACGCTGGATTCGCTCACGGAGTCGATGTCGAGATTGAGTGGATCCAAGCCGAAGAGGTGGAGGGTCTGTTGACTGCTGGCCGCCTGAG
>CAMDLX010000147.1 GCA_945901935.1 Bifidobacterium breve
TCTCCAACGTAGGTAACCCGCAGCGCCCAACACGGCACCTCGCCAATCGTGATCTGTCGCGCCTGCATAAAGCGAAAAGACAAATCATCGGCGCTAACCGATTCAACAATGGAGCGTGCGTTCGGGCCCCAAAGACCAAAGCAGGCCAACGAGGAGGTGACGTCACGAATAGTCACCGATCCATCAGTTGGCGCATGTGGTGAAATCCACGACATGTCGTGTCGACCAAATGCCGTACCCGTCACGATCAAGAAACAGTCGGTAGCGAGCCTGGTAATCGTGAAGTCACATTCGATCCCAGCACGCGAGTTGAGCATCTGGGTATAGGTAATCGATCCGGGGGCCTTGTCGATTGAGTTGGTACACAACTTCTGCAGAAACTCGAGGGCACTCGGGCCAGAAATCTCGATCTTCGCAAAGGAAGATTCATCGAACAGTCCGGCAGTGCTGCGAGTCGCAAGATGCTCAGTCACAATGGCCGTAGACCAGTGCTGACCAGCCCAACCTCGGGGCCGTTGATGCTCATGGGCTGGATCCTCATTCGAGGAATACCAGTTGACGCGTTCCCATCCGCTCTTCTCGCCAAACTCGGCATCTAATGCTCGGTGGCGTTCATAGGCCGGTGGCACGCGCAACGGTCGTCCAGCTAAGCGCTCGTGATTCGGGTACGCAATGTCGTAGTAGGTGCTGTACACCTCATCGGTCCGGGCCAAGCTGAACCCGCGTGACTTGTACTGCGGGCCGAAGCGGCGACTGTCCATCTTCCACAGATCCATCGGCGGTTCGCCGTTCACGATCCACTCGGCCATGACTTTGCCGTTACCGCCAGCGCCTGCAATACCGTGAGCGCAAAATCCGGCGGCCACGTAGAACCCATCAACCTCGCTCGGGCCCAAAATGAACTCGCCGTCAGGAGTGAACGCTTCGGGGCCGTTGATGAGTTGATGAACATCAGCATCAACGAGGCACGGGACAAGACCTTGCGCTGACTCGGCCAACGGCATGAACCGATCCCAATCCGGCTCTAGAAGGGTGTTGTTGAATGTCGGGGGGATGTTGCCGTCAAGGCACCAGGGGCGAGGGTTGCGCTCGTAACCGCCCATGATGAGGCCGCCAACCTCTTCTCGGAAGTACACCAAACGATCGGGATCGCGCATGGTCGGAAGATCCGATGGAACCGTGATCTGCGGCCGAGTGATCGCGTACTGATGTGCCATCGGCACAATCGGAACGTTCACCCCGGCAAGGCGGCCGATCTCATGTGCATACATGCCGCCTGCGTTGACCACAACGCTGCAGGTGATACGGCCTTTATCGGTTTCAACATGGGTGACCTGCTCTCGACCGTTCACCGTTCCTACCCCGATGCCAGTCACTCTGGTCATCGTTGCGATCTCGGCACCACGGGATCGTGCACCGGCAGCGAGCGCCATGGTCAGGTCGCTTGGGTTTAACCAGCCATCAGTAGGCAACCAAACCGCACCAAGCACATCGGTTGGGTCAAACAGTCCGTGAAAGCGTTCGCTAGCTTCAGTGGTGCTGATCAGGTCCAGCGGCAAGCCAAAGGTCTTTGCCCATCCAGCTTGGCGGCGCAACTCCTCGAGTCGTTCCGGGGTTGAGGCCAAGCGAAGCGAACCAACCTCATGCCAACCCAAATCTTGGCCGGTCTCATCGCCGAGTCGGCGATACAGCTCGGCCCCGTACATCATCATCTTGGTGAGCGTGACAGTGTTTCGCAGCTGACCAACCAGGCCCGCCGAATGAAAGGTCGAACCGCTGGTCAGTTGATCACGATCAACCAACACGATGTCAGTCCAACCGAGCAGCGTCAGGTGATACGCGATGCTCGCGCCAGCCACTCCTCCACCGATGATGACTGCCCGGGCCTCTGTGCGCACGAGTCAGTAACCTAGACGGCCGGATCGCCTTCAGCCGCTTTCAGCCAACCCTCGTACTCCGGCTCTTGCGTCAGCGCTTCTGCCTGGCCGAGTCGCGCCGTGGCATAGGCCACGAGATCAACTTCGAGGCTGCTGATGGCCTGTTGCACAACGGCCCACATGCCTTCGCGAAACTCACTCATCACTTTCATTAACTGAAAGCGGGCCCACGCGGCATCGGTGACTCGGCCGAAGTAGCCAGTCAGCAATTTTCTCTCGCCAGAGCGATCAAGTTCAGCATTCACGCTCAGGTTGGCTAGATCAAAAAACGGGTCGTTGTTTCCGGCGTACTCGTAATCAAGGAGCCAGACCCGATCCTCTTCGAACAACACGTTTCCGGGGAGCAAGTCGTTATGGCAGGCCACCATCTGGGTCGGATGCGTTGCCAACGCTGTTTCTATACGGTGACTCTGCAGATGTAAGCGGTCATAGGCGGCTGGGACGGTTCCACCCTCGTTCAACGCATCTTGCGCATGGCGTTCGACGACTCGGTGAATCATAAAATCTGCGCCCACCGGCCCGCTCTCGTGCAAGGAGCGCATGGCAGTGATCACCTCGTCCAGACGACTCGTAAATGCGTCGCCGCTTAAGTGACAGCCCGCAACATAGCGAATGACTTGGGTGCCCACACCAGGCAGTTCACCCAAGACTTCGGGACCGATGCCAAGTTCGCCAGCGCGGCGGGCTACTTCGGCCTCATGGAGACGATCGATACCTAGCAACTCGGTGCGTTCGCCGGGGATACGCACCACGAACTGTTGGCCATCAACTCCGACCACAAAGTTGCGGTTGGTCATGCCGCCGTCGAGTACCCCGATGCTCAACTCTGCGTCTGCCCATCCAGGGAAGCGACGAATGGCATCTTCAACGGCAGTATTCATCGACTCCTCCTCATGCGAGGATCTTCAGACAATGAGTGGGCGCGGAGGGAATCGAACCCCCGACACCCTGGATGTAAACCAGGTGCTCTAACCAACTGAGCTACGCGCCCTCATTACTCAGCTTACCCGGTGGCCCACGCAGCACATATCTTGAGGTTCCCAAACGGGTCAGTTCGGAAGGTTCGCAGCAGAGATATCTAACGCACCGCTTCTGCCGAGCGCACGCAGTGCTGCCACTGTCTCTATTTGCATCTCGGGTAACTCGCTCAATTTGAACCACTCGGCGCGTTCAATCTCTGGAGAGGACGGACGAACCTGTTCGATGAAGGCGGGCTCGAACGCTTGCGCTAAGTACACAACGTCCACACGGTGTGGAATGGGTTCGACTACCACCGCCGCTTCGCTGATGAGGCGAATCTTAAGATTGACCTCTTCCTTGGTTTCGCGCACTGCCGCGTCCTGAGGAAGTTCATGCCGCTTTGCAAGACCACCCGGGGTTCCCCAACGCTTGCCGTAGCTCTGCTTCACCAAAAGAATCTGGCCGTCTTCTCGTTGCACAATGCAGATTGCACCGACGGTGTACTTGGGCGATCCGAGTCGCACCAGAATTCTTCGCACGCGGCGCGGCAGGGCGCCAAAGATTCGTAGCAGAATCAGGTGGATGCGCAACTTCATCTTGGCCTCACAGAATCACCCTAGATACCGTCACCAGCTACCCAGCGTCTGACGCCTGACAAACAAGGTTTCAAAAAGTTCTTCGGTGCCGGCAGCGACAGGGGTTCGCCTTGCCGCTGGGTCAAGAATGACGAGTTCCCGGCCCTGAGCGTCTGCAATATGTGCGCCAACCTCTTGCAATACCAGCAATGCTCCCATGTAATCCCATGGGCCTAGCTTGCTGTCGGTGCAGTCAATTGAACCATCGAGTGTTCCATCGGCAACGCTGCACAAGTCAAGTGCAGTCGCCCCCAGGGACCTGTATTGCCGCCAGTGCAAATGCTTTGGGCTGTACCCATTCAGCACCAGCATGGCAGCTTCGATTTCGGTAATCACCGAGGGCGAAATGGCCACACCGTCTCGGGTTGCGCCTTGGCCACGAACCGCCTGATAACGCCTACCGGTTGCCAGGTTCACCACCAGTGAAGCCCGCATCTCGCCAGCCTCAACTGCACACAGGCTGATTGCGTACCAAGGAATCCCACGACTTGCATTCGTCGATCCATCAACTGGGTCAACCACCACAATCATGTCGTTGGCGCGATCCTCAAGGCCAGACTCCTCGGACAAGATCCCGACTCCCGCAGCGCGCAACACAGTGAGTGCAGCCTCGTCGGCCACAAGGTCAATTCGATACTGGCCTCGGCGGTCAGTTCGATCACGCCAAGAGCTTCCAGCCTGCGCAGCGTCCTCCTGCAGCACCTGTGCAACTGCTAGCGCCGTGTCATCTAACAGTGCGAGCAAGGCATCATCATTCACCCTGTGAGGCTACCGGTGCAGAGTGGATCACCACGTCAAACTAGCTAGAAACAGTCAGTGCTGGCACTCTGTACGGGTGGCCTTGCTCGATGTTTCCGGCTTTGTAGCCGACCTGAAGAACCATGCTGCTGACCATGGGTTTCATATCCATGACGAGCGGCACCTTGTCGAGACCTATTCCATGCGACAGGCATGGGAAGTAGACCTGCATCCAGAAGAAGCCTGCGGCGGCCCAGTCGAGTTCCATCTGACGCTAGAGATCGACCCCCGAACGATGCTCGCTTTCGAGGACCAGGTTCAAGAATTACCAGAGGATGAACCCCCCGAAGATCAGTTCAACCTTCCACTGACCTTTACGTGGTCGTTGCCACCACTCCCCCGCTGCCCCGACTTGTTGCTGCTCGCTACAGAGATTGCCGGAATCGGCGGGCCCGACCTTCCAGTTGAGGTGTCCGCAGTGGACTCGTTCGCCTCGGTGACAGACCCATCGGAGCGCCGACTCACCGTCGTTGCTCGCGTGCTCGTCAGCTTGTCGCAGGTGTACCTCGGCGAGGAACAACTCTGCGACACCCTTGAGCAGTGTCTTGCTGTCAGCAACTTCTTGCTGGAGTCGGCACCCATCTGGCTCGACGATCAAGGCTAGGTGGGTGCTACAAGAGTTGTTGTGGGCCGGGTGGGGATCGAACCCACGACCGAGCGATTATGAGTCGCCTGCTCTAACCGACTGAGCTACCGGCCCCTCGGCAGAGGATCGTAGCCACATTTGGTCTCAGGAATCGACTGCTGCTCCCGCGGGCAGTCGCTGAGCGAGCTCTTCTTGCAGTGTGGCGAGCGTTGCAGCCCACCACTTTGGCTCGACGACCGTCTTACCAGGGATGCTCGACAGGAACTGATCGATTTCGATCAGCAGAAGTGGCTCATCGGCAAGTTCTGAGCGCAGGTCCAACAGGTCATCAACAATCAATGACTTGCGGACGAGGCCATCGTGCACCTCATTAGCCCACTCATCGAGCATTGCGAGAGCAACCGAACCCTGAGGGGAACCCTCGAAGGATGTAGATCCAATTTGATCGATCATGAT
>CAMDLX010000148.1 GCA_945901935.1 Bifidobacterium breve
GCCCCGGCGAGTTCTAAGTTCAACCCATGCCCCAGGACCAATGCGACGTTGTGGTGGTCGGTGCCGGCTTAGCCGGTTTGACTGCTGCAAGGACGCTGACTGACGCTGGGCGTTCGGTTCTGCTGCTTGAAGCCTCTGACGGCGTGGGCGGTCGGGTGCGTACTGATCAGATCGATGGATTCCATGTGGATCGGGGCTTTCAGGTTTTGCTCACCGCCTATCCCGAACTTGAACGGCAACTTGATCTTGATGCCCTCGATCTTCGCGAGTTTGACCCCGGAGCGCTGCTCTGGTTTGGCGAGCGCCTGCGCCGCGTGGGTGATCCGCTGCGCCAACCATCTGCGTTGTTGGACTCTGCTATTGCCCCAGTGGGAACCTTGGCTGACAAATTGCGGCTCGGGCGGCTGCTACTCCGATTAAAGAGAGCCAACCCTGCGGACCTTGTGAGAGGTGAGGACATCACCACGATGCAGGCCCTCCAGGAAGAGGGGTTGAGCCCCAAGATCATTGATCGCTTTTTTCGGCCGCTAGTAGGTGGCATCCAACTTGATGCCGACCTGACGGCAAGCCGGCGCATGTTTGATCTGGTGTTGCATTGTTTGGCCATTGGATCCTCTGCCGTTCCGGCCGCCGGGATGGGAGCCATTCCACAGCAAATAGCGGACGCGCTCCCCGCAGGCCTGCTGCGGCTTCACACTGCGGTGTCGGAAGTGCGGGCAGGGCAGGTCACCACCGGGGAGGGTCAGATCTTTGCCGCAGATCATGTAGTCATCGCAACTGAAGGTCCAGCCGCTGCAACCCTGTTGGGGCTAGCCCCGGTGGTATCTCGCCCCGTGGCCTGCGTGTGGTTTGCAGCCGATGAACCACCGTTTGCTCGCCCGCTGATTGCCCTAGATAGTTGCCGCAGTGGCCCTGCGTTGAATATTGCAGTCATGACCAATGTTGCACCCGAATATGCATCAGATGGCCGAACATTGATTGCCGCCGCCTGCCCTCCGCTCGGCGTAACGGGCAACCCCGAAGTCGACCCAAACGATCTGCTGCAAGCAGTCCGCAGGCAGATGGCTGTGTGGTTTGGTGCGCAGAGTAAGCAGTGGACTCATGTTCATACCAACGTGATCAAGCACGCTCAACCGAACAGCAGTCCGCCCTTTGCGCCCAAGCGACGCGTGGCGCTTGGTGACGGTCTCTTTGTGTGTGGGGATCACCGAGACACGCCCTCAATTCAAGGGGCGTTGTTCTCTGGCAGGCGAGTAGCCGAGATGATTCTGACCGAGTCCGCTCAGAGCAACTGAGTTACGAGAACAGGGCTCCACTAAAGACTTGCCAGGCCAACAGACTCTTGGCGATCAAACTCAAAATGATGAATGCGTACTCGCCAAACCGGTAGTTCTTAAAGCGTCCGCGGTTTCGATATTGTAACAGTTGGTTGATAGCAAAGCAGTTAAACAAAATAAACAGTGAGATAAAGATGGCAAAGACAAATCCGGGCACCCCCGAGTACTTCTGCTGAGCACCAACAATGGCCAAGGTGATTGCAATCCACGGGACGATTCCGGCTATGCAACCGAAGATAAACGGCCACCAGTCAACTGAGCTTCGATCTGGGTTGATGCGTTCCATGAGCAGGCCAAACAAGATCATCGCGGCGTTCACACCAAAGATTGCGACGAGCGCATAGATGTCGTTGATGCCGGTCAGCAGGCAGATCAACACGATCATCACGGAGGAACTGATTGAGTACTCAACCCAGCGAGCAGTGTTACGCCCTTGATCAAGTTGGCGCTCGTACCAGCCATTGATCTTTGGCGTGGCCATCAGTAAATGATCTGCCGCCGCAAGAACCAAGAAAAACGCTATCGCCCATCCAAAACGAACCGAAAACATCGTAAAGGTTTCGCCAGTACCGGGAGTTCCTGGGGGACCATTCTGATAGGTGGCAACTACAGGAATAGAGAAGTCATTTGAAAGGAGCAGAATCGCAATGACCTGCACCAAGAAGATCAGCCCGACAACGATGTTCCCGATGCGAAGTTTGCGAACCGAGACTTCATTCGCGGCTTTGTCGCCTTTTGCGACAGTGCCGGTGGTTGCAGCGGAGCTTGCTTGGGGATTCATGCGCCATGTCTAGTCCACTCCACCCAGACTCAAGGGCATCAGCCGCAGATATGAGGGCTTTATTAAGTGAGCACAGGAGATGCATCTACAATCTTTCTATGAGCAGAATCGCAGCGAATCATGGCTGAACCCTTTGTGACCTACGCGGCCGGCGAACCGTTTCCAGGAAAAATTGGTCGCACTGCAGAAACTTCAACCCCGGCCTGGCCAGGACGTCCGCAACCGCCCGCTGGTGCGCCCAACGTTGTGATGATCGTGTTGGACGACGTTGGGTACGGCCAACTCTCTGCATTCGGTGGTCTTTGTGAGACTCCGAATCTGGATCGACTCGCCGCGAACGGGTTGCGCTACTCCAACTTTCAAACCACAGCGCTGTGCTCGCCGACTCGCGGTTGCCTGCTGACGGGCCGCAACCATCACAGCTTGGGGCTCGGCGCGATTACCGAACTCTCAATGGGCTATCCGGGCCTCAACGGCACGATGGGCTTTGAGCACGGGTTTATCTCTGAGGTTCTTGTGGAACAGGGATACAACACCTTCGCTGTGGGCAAGTGGCACCTGACTCCCTCTCAAGAAACGACTCCAGCCGGGCCATTCAATCGCTGGCCGATAGCTCGTGGGTTTGAGGGTTTCTACGGATTCCTCGGTGGTGATACTGATCAGTTCCACCCCGACTTGGTTCACGACAACCACTACGTGCCTCAGCCGTCAACCCCAGCCGAGGGGTACCACCTGAACGTGGACTTGGCTGATCGAGCAATCTCATACATTGCCGATGCCCATTCGAGCGCACCCGACAAACCATTCTTCTTGTGGTTTGCGACGGGCACCGGTCACGCTCCTCATCAAGTCGAATCGCAATGGATTGAGCCCTACAAGGGTGCATTCGATTCGGGCTGGGATGAGTATCGCAAGATCGTCTTTGAGCGTCAGCGCGAACTCGGGCTCTTGGCTCCGGGGACGGAACTCTCCGAACGCGACCCAGACGTGGAACCGTGGGATTCCCTCACCGAGGATGCGAAACGGATGTACGCCCGGCAGATGGAGGTGTACGCAGGTTTCATTACGCAGACGGACTTCCATATCGGACGCGTCCTTGACGCCATCGAAGCAACCGGCGAGTCCGAGAACACGCTCGTTATTGCAGTCTCGGACAACGGCGCCAGCGCCGAGGGCGGAGAGCACGGCACTCGCAACGAGGGCATGTTCTTTAATCTGGCCCCGCAGACTCTTGAGGACAATCTTGAAGTGATTGAGGAGTGGGGTAGCGAGAACACCTTCAATCACTACGCTTGGGGATGGGCCTGGGCGGGGGACACGCCGTTTCGCCGCTGGAAACGAGAGACCTACAGGGGTGGCATCACGGACCCTTGCATCATCTCTTGGCCCGCTGGAATTTCTGCCCGCGGCGAAGTGCGTCATCAGTACGCCCACGCAATTGACATGGTCCCTACGCTGCTCGAAGCAATCGGGATTGAAGCGCCCGAGACGATCCGTGGGGTACCGCAATCGCAGGTGCAGGGTGTCAGCCTGCTGCCGACCTTTGACAACGCCGATGCAGAGGATCGGCACCGAACGCAATATTTCGAGATGTTCGGTCACCGGTCGATTTATCACGAGGGGTGGAAGGCAGTCTGTCCATACCCCGGGCCGAGTTTGGCCGAAGGCACCGAGCGCGGCCACCCGTTTGGCACGTTCCTGACCGAGGCCATCCTTGACAAACTCGAGGCTGAGGACTGGGAGTTGTACGACCTAGTCGCCGATCCATCGGAGTGCCACAACATTGCGGCAGAGCACCCTGAACGTTTGGCCGAGCTGCGAGCACTGTGGTGGGAAGAAGCAGAGAAGTACAACGTGCTGCCACTCGCATCTGGAGACATCGGACGCCTGACGGCCCGACGGCCAGCGGTTGGAGGGGCACAAAAGGTTGTCAAGCTCAACCCCGGCGGAGCCCCACTGCCATTCACGGGTGCACCTCGGGTGTACAACCGGGCGCATGCCGTGGTTGCGCAACTATCCATTCCCGAGGGCGGTGCCGAAGGAGTCTTGATCTCGCACGGAAACCGCCACGGCGGATACGCGGTTTTTGTTGCCGAGGGCCACCTCACCTATGTGCACAACTATTTGGGTCTGAGGAATTTCACGGTCAGGAGCGATCAGCCGCTTCCCTCGGGGGAGTATGAAGTTCGTATGGAGTTCAAGCCGACCGGTGGGCCGAATTTCTTCGAAGGCCGCGGGTCTCCTGCAGAGGTTCGCCTGTTTGTTGACGGCGAACAGGTTGGATTTGGCGAGCTTCCCTATACCGTTCCGAATCTTTTTGCCACGACAGGAGTGAGTTGTGGGTATGCAGCGTTCGACACCATCGACCCATCTGCATACGAGCCACCGTTTGCCTTCACCGGCACAGTTCGCGCGTTAGAAGTTGATCTCAATGGTGAGGCTGTGACGAACCCCGTAGCCGAGATAGCAGCGTTGCTAGCCGAGCAGTAAGGCAACCCTGTAGCTACTAGTCGGTAAGCAGAGGTTCAGGATTTGGTGAGTGCATGTCTCACCGCAGAAATGTTCTGCGAACTCCTTATGTGTCTGACAGGGATGCCGACAGGAAAGAGCAAGAACAACGCCACGCTGCAGAGCTTGTGCAGAGCGCGTTCCATGCATCAGGGGAGACCACATGAACACCATCGGAATCTTGCTTACAGCAACCAGAAGCCGCTCAGCGCAGGTTGGGCAACTCATCACTCAGCAGGTTCGAACCGGCTGGCTCATTGCATTTGCAGAGGGCGACCTAAAGCTCGATCAGTAGTTCCGGTCCGATCAGCTCAGCTGATTGGTTCGAGTAAGACCAGCGGAATCTCTCGGTCAGTCTTGGATTGGTACCCGGCGTAGCCTTTGTAGGAAGCCGTGACCGTTGGCCACATTTTTTCTCGCTCGGCGGAAGTCGCGACCCGTGCATTCATCTGTTTTTTGGGCTGGCCCTTGAGCACCACCCCGACCTGCGGGTTCTGCACCAAGTTCAGGTACCAAGCAGGGTGATGGTCGTCCCCACCTCGTGAAGCGACCACAACAAGTGTGTCTCCCTCTTGGATCGGGGATGTCAGGAGTACGGCTCGTTCTTGGCCACTCTTGCGGCCAATCGTGGTGAGTTCAATGACTGGCATGGACTGAGCGCTCCACCCAATTTTGCCGCCGCT
>CAMDLX010000149.1 GCA_945901935.1 Bifidobacterium breve
CTCGATATGGACGTGGAGCAAACTTTGGCTACGACGTAACCTTGCCAGCCCCGGCCGGCGCTCTGTCTGTCTGTGTAGTTGCACTCAACGTTGGTCGCGGCCAGAACACCATTCTTGGCTGCAACACCACAACCGCAACAACACCAACGACCCCCACGACCACGAGCACGACCACGACAAGCTTGGTGCCCGTGGGACTGCGCCCCATCATCAACTCCGCCGACCCGGCGTTCGCAACCGGTGGCGATCGCATCGAGTTGTTCGGAGAGAATCTTCTCGGGACAACTTCGGTGAAATTCGACGGAGTAGAGGCAACAAGCTTCAGGGTTGATGGCGAGCGCTCGGTTGTCGCCTTCGTACCACCTAGAGCCTCAGCAGGCCCAGTTGAAATCATACTCACCACGCCGGGAGGTACCTCAGACCCCCTTGAGTTCACCTACATCGATTGTTCAAGTGCAAATTGGGGCGCTGGCGCTGATCTTCGAGGATGTGACCTCGCAGAGCAGAACCTGAGCAGGCTGAACCTTGCCGGCGCGGACCTGACGGAAGCGACCTTAGATCGTGCGTCTTTTGAATTCGCAGATCTGACCGGCGCGGTCCTGACCCGCGCCGTACTGGAGAACACCAATCTCATTGATGCAATCCTGGTCGGGGCGACTCTAACTGACATGGAAATCATCTCGGCTAAGATGCAGGCCGCGAACTTGACGGACGCCAACCTGACAGGGTCCGACCTGACAAACGCGGAATACGATTTCAACACAATCTGGTTTGACACCACTTGCCCGAACGGCAACGTGCAATCCACGGAGTGCCCACGCGCCTAACCACTTCATAGTAGAGAGGGCCCCGGCTAGTTGCCGGGGCCCTCTTTGGTTTTTGCCGTCTAGCTGGTTGCAGCAGCAGGTCAGTCGAGCAGATAGGTCAGGGTCTGCGTGTAGCCCTCATCGGCGTTGAGCACGGTGGTCACTTCGCCGCGAGCGAATTGGAACTCACCGGTACCACCGATGATGGCGAGTGCTTGAGGTGCCACCTTCTTGATACGAGGAAAGGCGGCGTTTGGATCAGCGTTGAGGAGTCGGTCTCCAGCAACATCAATCGTTCCTCGGCCCGGAAGGTGGAAGGTCATCGCTTGATGCCATTCTTCGATCGCGATGTCTGCCGCTACCCGTGGATCCTCTTTGTCAGTCAAACCGATGAGCATGTCGGCGGTCTTTGTCAGGACCCTCTGCCCGCTGATGTATCCGACCACAGCGCCGTCCTCGCTGATCGGTGCCACAAAGGTATGCAAATTCCCGATGGTCCCAGGAGGGTTGCCGAAGGTTTGAACGCTGTCAACCGGAGCGGGCTGCGTGAGTATCAACTCAGTAGGCGCTGCCGGTTCTTGTGTGCATGCCACCGACAAAGTCGCAATGACGAATAGGGACAGAACCGCTGCGGCAGTTGTTCGTGATGTTCGTTTAGCTAGGTTTAGTTTCATTACTCGAAGGTAACACGCTTATGTTCGTGGGCCTGTCGTTGCCCTCGCTGATGCCGGAGGGTGTCGAAGAGCGTGGGGGATTCGTGTGATAACTCTTGCCTACTCCGGATGCTATCTCTAAGGTAAACAGTGTTTACATGACTGCGACGGGCAGTTGTCCGGAATTACTGGGGGACAGCGTGAAATCTGCACATTTGCATAAGGGGCTTACACAAAGCCGAGCGAAGTCCTTGGGAGCAGAGTCAAGGAGCCCTCGCAGGGGCGCTGTTCTCACTGCCGTAACGGTGGTGCTGTTTTTCGCGACGGCCCTTGCAGCTTGCTCGCCTACCACAATGCCCGCGCCTGGCACTGCGCCAAGCAAAGCCACGCTCAATCAAGTCAAGCGGACCGAGTTTGGGCGCCTCGCACTTGACGACTCTGCACTGATAGCTGCAGGCGAGAAAGAAGCTGTCTTGGACTTCACCGTCGAGGACACCCCGCCCTCTATTTTTATCAACCTGATTGTGCCTGATGAGAAGGCCGAAGATTTTGCCGCTGTGGCTAGCCTCCCTCCAGGGTTCTCGCTGGCCAAGGTTCGCATCATTGAGTCTGATCTAGTTGAGCGGTTCTGGCTGAGCGTCAATGTCTATCGAGTGAGCGGCCTAACGACTGGTCTGCGAACCGAATGGTCCACCTATGTCGACGACGGATCTGGCGTGCCGCGATTCATGATCCTTCGTGCTCGCGCTTCTGAGGGTTCGCTTGACCCGATCGGGCCGCTTGCCCCTCCCGAACCGTTTACACATCTGGTTGATCCTGCTGGGGTGATTCGCACCGACATTCGCAAGACGGTTGTTCAGAACGGAGCAACAGTGCTGACGCCTAACAACCTGCTGCGCTCAACGGTCGCCCTACCAGATGCAATAGATCGTCAGTACGAGGTGCCAACCCGACAATGGGTGACTGCGAACGATTTTATCTACTGGCTCAACGGTGTGAACGATCGCATCTTCCATAACAGCACATCTCACAGCCCACAGTTGATATCGGTGGACCTTGGTGACGTGACGCTGCAAGACAACACCGAGTGGGCACCCTTTGTTGACCCAACTCCGGGTCACGTTCTGGTTTACCTGGACAAGATCAAGTTCAAGATCGGGCCCTGGTGGAACATAACCCAGCCTGACGGCCGAGTTGACCCAACGACTCTGGGAAGTCTGCAGGCCCTGAAGAAGACGCTGTACGGCGGGCTCACCAGTGTGAGTGCCGTTCAGGTCCTCTCCGGAAATGAAGAGCCACTCGTGCAGTCTTCGGTCCAGGATTCGCCAGCAGCAGTCAACTGGCATTGGAAGATTCCGGCCGACAAGTTGGCAGCGTTTGGGACTGCTGCGCAACTACCAGCCGGGCTGACGCTCTCAACGGTGCGCATGCAAGAAGGTGATGCTGTGGCCGATCACTGGCTCACGCTGAATGTGCATGCCGATACTGGCGCTTCTTCTGGGCTGCGTGCTGAATGGTCTACCTATGTCAATGACGGGGTGGGCTTGCGCAAGTTTGTGCTGGAGTCTCGCGCTGGGTATCGCTCCCTCGATCCGGTGAGTCTCTTTAGCGATCCATACCCGATCGCACACACCGTGGGTCCGGTTGCTGGAGACACAGTTGTGGCTACCTCGATTGGATCAGGCGGAACAGCGTTCTCTTCTTCGTTTGCTCTCCCCGAGGCCGGGCCAAGCACTGCTGTTGTGGCAACTCGCGATTGGGTCGGTTCGAGCGACCTCCGCTACTGGAGAAATGGTGTTGCCGATCGGGAGTTTTATGAAAGCTCGGTCCTTGACCCCAAGACTTCAGTAGATCCCGCAGCCGTTTCGGTTAGCGATGGGTCAGCCTGGTCGGCGTTTGTGGGGGCAACCCCTGACCGAGTTTGGGTGGATCGTTCTGGCACCGACACCGTGACCAATCCCTGGTTCAACCTCAAGGGGCTGTGAGGTTTAGGGTGCTCTGGAGCCGGGGTTAGAACTGCTGAGTAGCGCGAAGTAAAGCTCTCCAAATTCAAGGGTCGGCTGTCACACCTCGGCAGTACAATTGCGCTTGAGGTGAGTTGTTCAGTGCCGAGTCGGCTTATCTCTTCCGCTTCGAGGGTGAGGAGGTCACGATGCCCGATACTGATGCTTCTCGCGCCGGTTGGTCCGATGCCGATGGTTCAGGGATGGTGTATCCCAACAAGGCTCCGGCCCCAAGGGTCAGCAGTTCCGTCCTTGAATTTCAACCAGACCCAGTACCCGCTAGCAGCGTCTATCAAGCAGTCTCTGCTGCCGAACCTGTCGCTGAGCCTGTACTTCTAAGTTCAGCGAAACTGCCTCGCCGGGGGAGCGGTCGCTCCGGACTGGTGTTTACCCCGAGTACGACAATTCCGACCACCGATGAGCAGGTTCGTGAAGGTGTTTCATACATGGTGTGGGATGCGCCATGGGAGACGTTCGAGTACTTCGCCGTGGGTGAGACCATCTACTTAATAGACCCCGCTACGGACCGGATTGTTTGGGAAACTCGGGTGGCCGAGGTGATCTCGGTGCCCTTTGAGTCTGCGGATGCTTTCCGAGACATGATTGCTGGACGGTGGGGCAAACCCATTGTCACAAAAACAGGCACCGACCCACTTCCAGGATGGGGAGTTGCGTGGCGAGCGGAGCCGGTCCGTCAGCTCGACCTAG
Source organism: Bifidobacterium breve (assembly GCA_945901935.1). Lineage (GTDB taxonomy): Bacteria > Actinomycetota > Acidimicrobiia > Acidimicrobiales > Microtrichaceae > IMCC26207. The sequence continues at coordinate 4,171 of CAMDLX010000149.1, forward strand.
CCCGACCAGCCGACCAAGATGCATGGCCCGGATTCATGTTCACCTCGCAGCTCGACGAACCCACAGCCGCTGCTCTGGGCTTAGCAAACTAGGCGAACCCCATCGCCCGGCCGGCTCGCTTGCAGAGGGCTTCTCGGCAACCCACTACTCCTTCATAGTGAATTCGGCAATGACCAGCGCATGGTCACTGCCGGCGGCGACTGACTCATCGAAGTAGTAGTCGATCGACTCAACGGAGAACTCGGGAGAGTGCCAGATGGCGTCATATCGCACTGGATGCTGGTGGTCTGCTCCGGTGCGGTGAGAGATTGCGAGTGGACCATTCGGGCGATCCGAGCGGATCTGCTCCATCTCGTCGGGGTGGGCATCTAGGTACGTCCGCAGTGCGTCGCGCAATTCGTGGATTGGAGTTGCCCCAACGAGGGAGTCTTCGCCGGGTGCTCCATGTAACTCAGGTTTGCCTGTGTGCCACCCAGTCTTGAGGCTCGAGATCTCAGGTGGATCAACTGCTGGAGTATTGAAATCTCCAGCCAAGATGACTGGGCCTTCAATCTGGTTGAGCCAGGTGGCAATTTTGACCGCCTGTTCTGCCTTTATTCCCTTATGCGTGACACCTGTGGGCGCGTGGTAAGTCACAGCTGTTGTGCGCTGCTGCCCAATATCAAGCCAGCCAGCCAGAACCTTCTCGGGTAACGGCACGCCCGGAAACGCCGTTGGGCTACGCAACTGTTCACCCATTCCTGCGATCGCCACCGGGCGCGGACCGCTTGCTCGACCCCGAACAGCAAGAAGGTCGTAGAACTCGTTGCGAACATGCACGGCCCAATCCAATCCTGCGCCCTCACAGAATCTGGGTAGTCCCGCTTGAGACGCCTCTTGTAGTAAGACGAGATCGGCGCCCCCAAGCTCAGCAAGCAGGGATCCCAAACGGCCAGCGGCATCACTCGT